>NZ_JBVVPA010000029.1:0-58712 GCF_055807555.1 Bradyrhizobium sp. Ken64
TTCTGGGCGAACATGTATTCGAGACCACCGCCCACGGTGTAGCCGTCGCGACCACCGCCGTTGTTGGTGAAGGTGCCGCCGCCGAAACCGTTCGTAAGGCGGGAGTCAGCCCAGGCATAACCGCCTTTGACGTACACCATCGCCGGACCCCAGGTGTAGCCGAGGCGACCGGTGACCGAACCGAGCCCACGATTGACGAACGGATTGTTATTGGTGTCGAGGAAGCTGTAGTTCGCTTCAATGCCCAGCACCCAGTTCGGTGAGAACTGATGGTCGTAACCGACCTGCGCGCCGCCCATGAACACACCGTCGTTGCTATTGGTACCGGTGAAGCCAGGGGCCAGAATGTTGTTGTCGCCGCCGAATGCGCCGCCGACGTGACCGCCGATGTAAAAGCCGGTCCAGTTGTAAATCGGCGAGGGCTGCATCGCTGGGGCTTTGGTGTAAGGACGCGCGGCCATATCAGCTGCCGATGCTGTACCCGCTAGCGCGGCAAAAGCGACAGTAGTTAGAAGGAACTTTTTCATTTCGAGTCTCTCAGGTTTCAAAGCTGTGCCAAAAGCTACTAACCCAACTCAACGAATTTGCTGTAGCGCGGCAGACACACAGCGGACTAGAATGCTGAAGCAGCACCCGTTTCCCGCACGACCGCAGGCAACGGCGCTTGATTGCGGAACTTCCGCGCTCAATCGCTGTCACTCCGCGCTTGCGAAGATCAAGCGAGTAAGGCTTGACCAGCTGATATTGGAACCTTGCCGTCGCTACGGCAAAGCGGACGTCGCGCTGCCAGGTCTGAAAGGCTACTCGAGGCTTGCGCAACGTGAGACCTCTGCATCTTAGGAACTGGCCGAGGCGCGCTGCGACTCCATAAGGAACCGCACCGTCATGGCCGTGGCAAGACCCGTGGCAATCAAGTACGCGGGGGACATGTTCCACCCGCTACCTGCGAGCACTAAATAGCTCAGCAATCCTCCAGTCGAAACGGTGAAGCCAAGCCAGGCAAGCTTTGGGAAATGAAATCCACATTCGCCGCGCCAAAGATCAAGCACGAGGTAGAACACGAGAAAAGTGTTGCCGAGCGCCGCCGGCAGCAAACCCATGATGATACCGCTCTTGAATTCAAGATAGGATAACACGCCGTCAACCTGAGCAATCACGGCGAACGACAAATAGCGCGGATTGATGCAGGCTGGGGCGATAGACGCGTGCTCAAAGGCATAGAAATAACGCTCATGCATCTTCGGAAGCAAGTAGGGCATGAGCATGAGCGAGACGCACGCGGCGAGCAGAATGAATTCTGGGCCCGTTCGTTTGGAACGCGCGCTGAACATTGACAAGGATGGCGATGCCCATCGCAATTGACCGGTCGATGGCCGGCAGCGTCATCTCTGGCAGTGCCAGAGAGTTTTCCCCAAGACAAGGTTACATTGCGCTTGCGAGCTACACTCGCAGAAGCGGCGTATTACCGGCGCGTCGGCTCTGCGCCACTCTCGGGAGAAAATCGATGAATTCGAGCGCAATGCTGGTTGGGAAGCTGAAGAGGCGGAACCACCGAACCTCACGTCGACAGCAGGTGACGAAATGATGAAGGCCGCGTCGCGTAGGCCTGTGCCCATCGTCGAACTCAATTCGGTTCAGCGACTCCGATACGCTAGCGACTGCGCGAGCGCGCAAAAGGCGACCGCGCCAACTTGATGTTGGTCCTTGCGATGGTGAGACGCGGCGCGACCTGCGCAGCGAAGGCCGCGCCCTACGTTCACCCCAAGCTCGCCTCGATGCCGGGCGCTGTTACCAAGACGGACCGGTGTTCAATGGACCTGACAAATTGACCGAGGAAGAGTTGGCCGCGTTCGAGCGGATGGCCGCAAAAGCGGCGGTGAAAGTGGAAGACCAAGTGGGAGACCTTAGACCTGCGGACGAGTATTTGCCCATCGTGTCGAGGCCGAACTCAAAGAGGACGGGCGCAAGCCGGCCGGCGAGACGGTCGATGAACCCGATGGGAAACGATGTGCGGATTCCGGGGATTGCGGCCAGAGATTCCGATTGAACGCGACCATGCATTCCGATCGAAGGCGGCCACCTGTTCCGACGAAGGCGGCCGGGGTGTCGTTGCCGGCATGAGGAGTTGGGTCAGGTTTTCTTCGCGGCGTCAAGATTGGCGCGTTGGGCAGTTATTTTCCGCATGCTGTCTCCTTTGAGGATGAGGCGGTGAGCGTTGTGGACGAGGCGGTCAAGGACGGCGTCGGCGATGGTCGGGTCGGCGATGATCTCATGCCAATTTTCGATCGGTACCTGGCTGGTGATGATGGTCGATCCGCGCTGGTGACGATCGTCGACGACTTCGAGGAGATCGCGACGCTGCTCGCCGGTAATCGGAGCGAGGCCCCAGTCGTCGAGGATGAGCAAATCGACCCTCGATAACGTCTTGAGGAGCCGCGCATAGCGTCCGTCGCCGCGGGCGAGCGCAAGAGCTTCGAACAGCCTTGGCAGGCGATGGTATAAGACCGATCGATTATCGCGGCATGCCTTGTGACCGAGCGCGCAGGCGATCCAGCTCTTGCCGACGCCGGTCGAGACAGCGTCACAATGCCGGGTGTCTGGCGTTCGAGGTTTTGATCCTCTATCCGTTCCATCCTCGGGCCGGGCAGATGGTGCAGGTCGAGCACCGCAAGCGCTTCGCCGGCGAGGACCATTTGGTCGTGGTGCAGCCCGACGGGACACTCGCCCTAATCCCGGCCTGGATGAGCGAGGATATTGCTCGCTCTGCAACGCTCACAGCAAGCCCGCGGTTGGCTGTCGAAAGGCTCGTCGAGCTGCGGGCGCGAATCGATGTGCTTATCGCCTCTCGAGGCGGGGCGTGGCCCCTGCGTGAAGGAGGGGATCATGCAACCAAGACGCTACTTGCAACGAAGCCTGTTCGAGGAGGATCGCCGGACGCCGGCGATTCCGGCGTCGCAGAGAAGCACTCTCGTCCGCCTGATCGAGAGGCTGCTGGTCGAGGCCCTCGCCGACGGCGCCAATATCGAGACGGGCACACCAACCGCAGAGACGAGGGAGGCCGCTCATGAGCAAGGTCACGCCTGAGCACCTCGCCCGTCAGGCCGTCGTCTACATCCGTCAGTCGACGCCTGATCAGGTCGCCCACAACCTGGAAAGTAAGCGCCGTCAGTACAATTTGCCGGAGCGCGCGCGACAGCTGGGCTGGAGCGATGTTGCCGTCATTGATGACGATCTCGGCCGCTCCGGCGGTGGCGTCGCGAGGCCCGGCTTCGAGAAGCTGCTGGCCGCCATCTGTGAGGTGCGCGTCGGAGTCGTGGTCTCGATCGAAGCGTCGCGGCTCGCACGCAACGGTCGCGACTGGCACACCCTGCTCGAGTTCTGCGGTCTCGTCGGCACACTGATCGCCGACGAGGACGGCGTCTACGATCCGCGACAGCCCAACGATCGCCTACTGCTCGGCATGAAGGGTACCATGAGCGAGATGGAGTTGTCGGTACTGCGCCAGCGTTCGCTCGAAGCGCTGAAGCAGAAGGCGCGCCGGGGCGAGCTGTTCATGACGGTCGCCGTCGGCTACGTGCGGGTCGGCCACAACCGTATCGAGAAGGACCCGGATCGGCGCGTCGGCGAGGCGATTGCGCTCGTCTTTGCCAAGTTCACCGAGATGCAGTCGGTGCGTCAGGTGCACCTCTGGTTCAGACACGAGCGCGTTCCGCTGCCGGCCGTCACCTATGGCGCCGAAGGCCACCTGGTTGATTGGAAGCTGCCGGTCTACAACACGATCCTACACATTCTGACCAACCCGATCTATGCGGGCGCGTATGCATTCGGGCGCACTGGCAGCCGCATCAGCATCGAGGCCGGCCGCAAGAAGGTGGTTCGCGGCTTCAAGAGGGAGCGCAAGGATTGGGAGGTGTTGATTCCGAACCATCATGAGGGTTATCTGAGCTGGGCGGACCATGAGAGGAACCTCGGCCTGATTGCGGATAACGCCAACGGCAAGAACCCGATGAGCCGCGGTGCCCTGCGCCGAGGTGAGGCTCTGCTCGCCGGCCTGCTGCGCTGTGGCCATTGTGGTCGCAAACTTCACGTCGCCTACTCCGGCAAGGACGGCAACACCGGTCGCTACCATTGTCGGGGCGGCGCCAACAATCATGGCGGTGACCCTTGCATCTCGTTCGGCGGCATGCGGATCGATCGTGACGTGGCCGCCGAGGTGGTCGAGCGCCTGCAGCCGCTCGGTATCGAGGCGGCACTCGCCGCGCAGGCTGCGCGCAGCCGTGCGAACGAAGACAAACGCGGCCAAGTCGAACTGGCGCTGGAGCAGGCTCGCTATGAGGTCGGGCGGGCGCGCCGCCAATACGATGCCGTCGATCCCGCCAATCGTCTCGTTGCCGCCGAGCTGGAAAAGCGATGGAATGACCGGCTGGCGGTCGCGCGCAATCTGGAGACCGAGCTGGACGCACTGACGGCTTCGCCCGCTGTTGATCTCACACCCGCCGACCGGGAGCGGCTGATGACGCTAGGCGCCGACCTGGAGCGTGCTTGGTCGAGTGCCAGCGTGGCCCCCGAGACGCGCAAGCGGATCGTGCGAACGCTGATCGACGAGATCGTCGTCCGCGTCGAGGACACCACGCTCGATCTGGTGATCCGCTGGCACGGCGGTGACCACTCCGCTCTCAAGGTCAAGAAGAATCGCTCCGGCCAGCACCGCTGGAGCGCAGCGGGAGAGACAGTCGATCTCGTGCGCGTGCTGGCGCGGCAGATGCCGGACAAAGCGATCGCGTCGGTGCTAAACCGCTCCGGTAAGACCACGGGGCGCGGCAATGGCTGGACCAAGTCGCGAGTGTGCAGCTTGCGCAGCCACAACGACGTCGCAGCCTATCGTGAAGGCGAGCGCCACGACCGCGGCGAGGTCACTCTGGACGAGGCGGCCGCGGCCCTCTCCGTCAGTCCATCAACCGTGCGACGTCTGATCAAGGACGACCAACTCGCGGCGGGCCAGCTTTGCAAAGGGGCACCTTGGATCATCAAAGCAGCCGATCTTGAGCGTGCTGACGTCAAACGAGCCGCCACCGCGCGGTGCCTCAGACGTCCGCCGTCCGGCACTCCGCTACAAAAAGAACTGGAACTCTAACGAGATAGAAAGGTGAGCATTATGAAGCGGGCTCGGTCGGCCCGGTGATGAGCAAATTTTGCTTGCGGCCGATCCAATCGCCATCGACGAGCTTGGCAAAGAAGGCGCGGTCGATGCCGCGCGGAGCGCGCAGATCGACATCTTCGACGATTGCGGCCTGCCGTAGCGAGGCAAACTTCAGGCGTACGATGAGCCTTTTGTTCTCTCGCTCAGTTGCTTCGCGATCGATCATCAGGCCGAGGCGCTGCTCGAAGGTCAGCGCGGTGACGTCCGGTTGGCGTTGCTGATCATCGAAGGCCTTGGCCATTCCGGCGAGCCCGAGAGCGGCGAGACGTTCGTGGGTATGATTGCTGAGCATAATGCCTCCTTGTTGCGGTCAGTGGTAGTAGCCGCGGCCACGGATGTTACCGTGCTGGATGGGATCGGCGTCGGGGGTGGTGTCGGGAAGGAAGGACTTGTCCAGGCCGGTCTTGAGAATCGAGGCAATCGACCGATAGCTCGCTGAGCCGATGCTGATCCCGCGGCGGCAAGCGGCTTCGAGACGTTGCGTCCCATAGGTCTTTTCCAACCGCAGGATGCCGAGACAGGATCGGAAGCCCTGCTCGGGATGCGGCTTTGTCCGCATGATCGCCTCGCACAGCGCGATTGTGGACGGACCGACTTTCTCAGCGGCGGCCAGCAGACGCGCCGGCGTCCAGAAGGCGTATCGGCGATGCGCGCTCGGCATGTGCTCGGGGATCGTGGTGTGGCGGCGCTTCACCCCCGAGCGTGCATGGCTGGCGATGCGGGTGCCGCGATGGAACACCTCGATGGTGGCTTCGGTGGCCCGAACCTCGACAACCTGGCGGATCATGCGGGATGGCACCGAGTAGAAGTGTCCCTGAACTTCGACATGGTAATCCGGCGCCACACGGGCACGACGCCATTCGGCGTACTGATAGGCCTCGGCCGGCAGCGGCATCAGGGCCGGACGATCGATGGTGTCGAAGAACTCGCGGCGGCTGGCACCGAGCTTGCGCATCAGGCGGGCGTTGAGTTGGTCGACCAGGATGCGGATCGCAACATTCAACTCGGCGAGCGAGAAGAAGCGCCGGTTGCGCAGCCGCGCCAAAATCCATCGCTGGACGATAAGAACCGCCGCCTCCACCTTGTCCTTGTCGCGCGGCTTGCGGGGCCGCGCCGGCATAATGGTGGTGCCGTAATGGGCGGCAAGATCTTGGTAGGTCCGGTTGACGCCTGGCTCGTAGCGGCTCACCACCGTCACCCCGGCCTTCAGATTGTCGCAGACGAGCGCCTTCGGCACCCCGCCCAGGAAGGTGAGCGCATCCACATGGGCGCCGATCCAGTCGGGCAGCGCCTCGCTGAACCGGGCTTGGGCAAAGGTGTAATTCGACGCTCCCATGACCGCGACGAAGATCTTGGCGGCGCGCACCTCCCCGGTGAGCCCGTCGAACACCGGCATGGTATCGCCGGCGAAGTCCACGAACAGCTTTTCGCCGGCCGCGTGGGTCTGCCGCATGGTCGCCGTGATGCCGTGGCGCCATTCGACGTAGAGGTCGCAGAACCGGCTGTAGCCGTAGCCGTCGGGATGATGGCCGCGGTATTCCTCCCACAGCAGTGCCAGCGTTACGCTGCGGCGCCGCAACTCGGCATGGACATGCCCCCAATCCGGAAGCGGCTTCGATCGTGGCGGGTTGTAGCCGGCCGGCGCAAACAGCTTGCGCTCCAGGGCTGTGTCGTCGAGCTCCTCCGGGATCGGCCAGGTGATGCCGATCACCGCGGCCCGGCGGACATACTCCGCGATCGCCGTGCGACCGATCCCGACCGATCGGGAGATCACCCGATCGCTCACCCCACAGGCATACTTCAGGCGTAGAACTTCTCGAATCTTCCGCATCGGCAATCTCTCGGCGGGCATCGGACCTCCCATTGCGTCAACCGCAAAAGGAGGGACCTTGCCCCGTTCAGATTGCCGACAACGCCCCCCGTCTCACCCTATCAACAGGGTGGCCGCATTCGTTCGGATCGGGTGGCCGCTTTCGATCGGAATCGGTGGCCGCCTTCCGTCGGAATCGGTGGCCGCTTTGCCCCGGATTCCGCAACGATGACGCAGCAGCGGAAGTTTGAAATGCCTTCACGATCGGAACGTAAGAAGACTGTACTACGCTCCACACCTCCCTTGTTGATCGGTGAATCCGAGCGCGAATTTGGCTGCTTGCACACGGCGCTTGAACTGGAAATCGGGCCGAAAGGAATCATCGAGGAGATCTATCTCGATGATATCACGGTGATCATCTGGGAGATCCGGCGCCTGCGCCTCTGCAAAAGCGCCATCATCAACAATGCTATCCGCAGCGCTTTGCAATCTCTACTCAGAGACCTGATGTGGTCCCCCGAGCAGCCGTATTATGAGAAGGCCGACGCTCTTGCGATCGAATGGTATGATAGTCAACAGGCCAAGGACAGGGTTCAGCAATATTAGGCCGCTTTCAGCTCGATGAGTCCGCTATTGTAGCGCAAGCGATCAGAGCAGTGCTCCCGGAACTTGAAAGGATCGACAGAATGATCGCGTCGTTGGAAGCACGCCGCGACAAGGTGCTTCGATGCGTCGCTGAGTACCGGTATAGCTTGGCTCAGCGGCTGCGGCAGACTTCAGACCGGATGCTTCAAGGCGATCATTTGCTCGGCCTTGAACATAGTGCCAGCAAGAAATCCACGGCAGGTTGACCGTGGCAAGCGAACGGCAACTTGCGGCCAATCGTCGAAATGCGCTCAAGAGCACCGGCCCTCGGTCCTGCGCGGGCAAAAAACGGGCGAGCCATAACGCCTATTACCACGGTCTAAGCTTAAGCATCCCGGTCGCGGCATTTACGAAGCAGCTCGAAGAGCGCGCCCGGAAAATCGCTGGCGACTGCAAGAACGAAATTGTTCTCGAGCACGCCCGCGCCGCTACGCAAGCGGAGTTCGATCTCGCACGCATTCGGCAGCTCAAGGTAGCTCTGATCGAGCGCGGATTCGCCCTTGGCGCAGTTATTTCTGCTCCGGTGCTTGCCCCTGCGGTCGCGGAAAGCCGCTACATTGAAACGATCTTGGCAGGAAAAGCGCCACCAGAACAACCCGAACGGATGGCCGCCTTGGCCATGCCGACCCACCAGCCGGAACGGACGGCTGAAGCCGTTCGGAGAGCGCTCCCGGAGCTTCGTAAGCTTGATCGATATGAATGCCGAGCCGCCGCTCGGCGTGATCGTGCAATCCGGGAGATTGTGAAAAGGCGATAGCGCGGAGCCGCTGATGGAGAAGGCAACTGGTGATCGACGCTGAGCGACGCTCTCTCTGAGGGGCAGGGGGAGAATATGCTCTTATGGGCGAATAGCTGGACGCTGCAACCAAAGATTGCAGTTCGTTTCATTGGTTTCGATCGCGCGGTAATGGCGAAAACAGCCCCAAGCTCAACCTGCCTATGTATTCGCCAGCACGTGAGCAAGAAATCTCGAAGCCGGTTTAGATAGGATTCACGTGATCAGCCCCGCTCGTCCGCGATCACCTTGCCGTCGTTCGGTAGCGCGCCGGGCCCCACCAGTTCAACGTCGCCTCCGAGTTTCGTCACTGCGCGCAAGGTGCCTGCAATCTCCTCGCGTAACGCATCGTTCGCGGCCGCCGTCTCGGCTTTCAGCGTCATCGCATCGGCCTCGCCCTGGCGCGTGACGACGAGGCGTAGTCTTCCGAGGGCGGAATGGCGCTTGCCGATCTCGGCGACCTGCTCGGGGCGGACGAACATGCCCTTGACCTTGGTGGTCTGGTCGGCGCGGCCCATCCAGCCCTTGATGCGCATGTTGGTGCGCCCGCAGGGGCTGGTGCCCGGCAGTGCTGCGGTGAGGTCGCCGAGAGCGAGCCGGATCCAGGGATGGTGCGGGTCGAGCGAGGTCACGACGATCTCGCCGACGTCGCCGGGTGCCACGGGATCGCCGGTGCCGGGCTTGACGATCTCCATGATCAGATCCTCGTTCACAACCATGCCGTCGCGTGCGCTGGTCTCGAAGGCGATGAGGCCGAGATCGGCGGTGCCGAAGGCCTGGTAGGCGTCGATGCCGCGCGCCTTGATCTCCACCTGGAGCGAGGGCGGGAAGGCCGCGCCCGAGACCAGCGCGCGCTTGATCGAGGAGACGTCGCGGCCCGAGTTTGCGGCAGCATCGAGCAGGATCTTCAGGAAGTCCGGCGTGCCGCTGTAGCCCACGGGACGGTAGGCCTCGATCAGCTCGAATTGCTGCTCGGTATTCCCTGGACCTGCCGGGATCACGGCGCAACCGAGCGCGCGGGCCGACGCATCGAAGATGAAGCCGCCGGGGGTGAGATGATAGCTGAAGGTGTTGAGCACGATGTCATCGGGCCGGAACCCGGCCGCGAACAGCGCCCGTGCGCCGCGCCACGGATCGGCCTGCCGCCCCTCCGGCTCGAAAATCGGCCCGGGGGAGGTGAAGAGGCGGGCGAACGAGCCGGGCGCCGCCGCGACGAACCCTCCGAAGGGCGGGGAGGCCTTGTGCAAAGCCGGCAGTTCCGACTTGCGCAGCACCGGCAGGCCCGCCAGTGCCGCCCTGGAGGTCACGGTAGCCGGATCCAGGCCTTTCAGCCGATCAGCATAGGCTGGCGCGGTCATCGCAGAGCGCAGCACGCCGGGCAGGCGGGCGAACAGATCGACCTCGCGCGCGGCTTGCTCGCGCGTCTCGAGGGCGTCGTAATGGGCGGTCATGGCTGATCTTTCCGGGTTGGCATCCGTTGCGCGCCGCCGCCGGCATGGGTATCAGACGGCCATGGACGAGGTTTGAAGGGGACGCGATGGCGGACGAGGGAATCAGTGCGGCGGACGAGGCCGCGGACGTCGTCGCGCGCCTGAAGCGCCGCATGATCGACGAGGCGCTGCCGCTGTGGTCGACGGTCGGCTGGGACCATGGGGCGGGTGGTTTCATGGATCGGCTGCACCGCGACGGCACGGCGGACGTGACCGCGCCGCGCCGGGTGTTCGTGCAGGCCCGCCAGATCTGGTGCTACGCCAAGGCTGCGCAGATGGGCTGGTACCCTGACGGACGCGCCATCGCACTGAAGGGCCTCGAGCATCTGCTCGCCAAAGCAAAGGCGCCCGACGGTCGGCCCGGCTACGTGCACCGGCTGACGCCGGAGGGCGCGGTGCTGGACGCCCGCCGCGATGCTTACGACCACGCCTTCATCCTGTTTGCGCTCGCGGCCGTCTATGCGCTCGACCAGGACGCACAGATTCGCGCCGAGATCGACGCGCTGCTCGCCTTCCTCGATGGCCATCTGCGCTCGCCGCACGGCGGCGTCCACGAAGGGCTTCCGGTCTCGCTGCCGCGCCGGCAGAACCCGCACATGCATCTGTTCGAGGCGATGATCGCGTGCTTCGACGCAACCCACGATTTGTCGTTCCAGAACCGCGCCGGCGAGTTCTTCGCGCTGTTCCTCGCCAATCTCTACGACAAGAAGACGCGTGCGCTCGGCGAATATTTCGAAGAGGACTGGTCGAAGATCGCGCCGGTCAGCGTCGAGCCCGGCCACCAGGCGGAATGGGTCTGGTTGCTGAAGGGTTTCGAACGCATCACGGGCTGCCCGACCGGACAGCGGCGCGCCGAGCTGCTGGAAACCGCGCTGCGCTATCGCGACGAGGCCACCGGCTGCCTGATCGACGAGGGTGACGACGCCGGCAAGATTCGCCGCAGCACGCGCCGGCTGTGGCCGCAGACCGAGATCGCGAAGGCGTGGATCGCGCAGGCCGAATCCGGCGAGGCCGGCGCCGCGGACGAGGCGCGCATGGCGCTGGCGCGGCTCGAACGCCATTATCTCAGCCATCCCGTGCGGGGCGGCTGGTACGACCAGTTCGAGCGCGACGGCAAATCGCTGATCGACACCATTCCTGCGTCGTCGTTCTATCATGTTCTCTGCGCAGTCACGGAAGCGGAACAGGTGCTGGAGTAAGAGTCTGCTGTCTTGACGCGTTTTCGTCACGCGAACCTGTTCCCACTTCGCTCCAAAATGCTAAGTCAAAGCCAACGCTTGCGCCGCTTGAAGCTCTTGAGGTTCTTGAAGCTCTTGCGCTGGTCGCCGGCGCCGCCGAGGTAGAATTCCTTGACGTCCTCGTTGTCGCGCAATTCGTCCGCAGTGCCGTCGAGCACGACCTTGCCCTGCTCCATGATGTAGCCGCGGCTTGCCACCGACAGCGCGGCGCGGGCGTTCTGTTCGACCAGGAGAATGGTGACGCCTAGGTCACGGTTGATCTTGTGGATGATCGAGAACACCTCTTTCACCAGCAGCGGCGACAGGCCCATCGAGGGCTCGTCCATCAGGATCATCTTCGGGCGCGCCATCAGCGCGCGGCCGATCGCGAGCATCTGCTGCTCGCCGCCGGAGAGATAGCCGGCCAGGCCGGTGCGCTCCTTCAGGCGTGGGAAATAGTTGAAGACCCTATCGAGATCGGCGGCGACCTCGCGGTCCCTGCGGGTGAATGCACCGAGCTTGAGGTTTTCCAGCGAGGTCATGTCGGCGACGATGCGCCGGCCTTCCATCACCTGGAAGATGCCGCGGCGGACGATCTTGTCGGGATCGATGCCGTTGATGCGCTCGCCCTCGAACAGGATCTCGCCGCGCGTGACTTCGCCGTCCTCGGTCTTGAGCAGCCCGGAGATTGCCTTTAGGGTCGTCGACTTGCCGGCGCCGTTGGCGCCGAGCAGCGCCACGATCGCGCCCTTGGGCACGTCAAGGCTGAGGCCGCGCAGCACCAGGATGACGTCGTCATAGACGACCTCGATGTTGCGCACGGCAAGGAGGGGCGGCGGGGGTACGATGCCGGGGGAGGGGCGCTCGATGTGAGCCGCTTCACTCATGGTCAGTTACTCTCTCGATGCCGTCACAGCTTTCTCCAGTCATTCCGGGGCGGTCCGCAGGACCGAACCCGGAATCTCCAGGTTCCGGGTTCGATGCTGCGCATCGCCCCGGAACGACGAACTGGCTACATGCTCACCACCCAAGCAATTCCGGCTTGCGCGGAAGCTCGACAGCCTTGACCTTCTCGAGCTTGATCGCGCCCTTGGCCATGAGGTCGTTGAGGTCGCCGTCGGTCGCGCCCGCAATCTTGGTGCGGTAGAGATCGACCTTCAGCGTGCCGCGGTGGTCCTTGTCGGTCCAGGTCGAGGGATTGCAGACGCCCTCCATGCCTGCCGGCACCCAGTCCTTCTTCTGGTAGAAGCCCTTGGCGACGTTCTCGCCGGTGGCGCCGCCGTTCTTGGCGGCCCAATCGATCGCCTCCTTCATGTAGAGCGCCGAGCACACCGCCGCGATGTAGTGCACGGGGCGATAGACCTTGCCGGTAGGATCGGACATCTTCGAGATCTCCATCACCGTTTTCATGCCGGGCGCATCGCCGCCCCAGCTCACCGCGGTGCGCAACGGGAAGATTACGCCATCGGCGGCATCGCCCGCGGTCTTGGCGGCGTTCTCGTCCATGCCCCAGACATTGCCCATGAACTGGATGTCGACGCCGGCAGTCTTGCAGGCCTTCATCACCGAGATGTTGGACGCGGCGGTGTTGCCGAGATAGGCGTAGTTGGCGCCCGAGGATTTCAGGCTCAGGCACTGCGCGCTGTAGTCACCCGGCGCGAGCGCGAACACCAGCGGCGGTAGCACCTCGAAGCCGAGCTCCTGCGCCATGGCTTCGCCGGCGGCCTTCGGCGCGTTCGGATAGGGGTGGTTGGCGCCCATGTGGACGAATCTCGGCTTGCCGGACTTGCCCTTGGCCTTCCAGTCTTCGGCGGCCCACATCAGCATCGCGCGCAGCGAGTCCGAATAGCTCGGACCATAGAAGAAATTGTAGGGCGCGGGCTTGGCCTTGCCGCTGACGCCTTCGGGATCGGTGAGGGCGGCGGCGTAGGAGCCGGAGAGATCAGGGATTTTATCCTGTGCGAGGAAGCCGGTCAGCGCTTCGGTGTCTGCCGTGCCCCAGCCCATGATCGCTGCGACCTTGGAGTCCGGCGCCGACCACTTCTTGTAGAGTGCGATCGCGCGCGGAACCTGGTAGCCATAATCGTTGGTATCGACGTTGAGCTGCTTGCCGCCGACGCCGCCGGTCTTGTTGACCCAGGCGAAGGTGTCGGCGACGGCCTGGCCGTAGGGCGTGCCGACGTCCGACGTGCCGCCGGAATAGTCTGCGAGATGCCCAATCGCGATCTGCGCCTGCGCGCATGACGAGAATGCGGCGATCGCCAGCGCAAGTGACGCGGTGCTCAAAAAGGATTTCGTCTTCATTGGTTGCCTCCTCCTGTTTATTTGTTGGTTAGAGAGTTGCCCGCGCTCAATGCGAGAACGGGTAGAGTTTCCAATACGCCTTGATCTGTCGCCAGCGATGGGCGAGCCCGTCGGGCTCGAACATCAGGAACGCAATAATGATCACCCCGATCGCGATCTCGCGCAGGAAGGTGATGTTGTTGTTGAGCGACAGCGCCTTGTCGATCGCGCCGCCCTTCAGCGCCACGCTGAGGAACTCCATCGTCTCGGGCAGCAGCACCACGAACGCAGTGCCCATCAGCGTGCCCATGATCGAACCGGTGCCGCCGATGATGATCATGGCGAGGAACAGGATCGAACGTTCAATGCCGAAACCCTCTTGCGACACCACGAGCTGGTAGTGCGCATAGAGCGCGCCGGCGATGCCGGCGAAGAACGCGGCGAGGCCAAATGACAGCGTGCGATACTTTGTGAGGTTGATGCCCATGATCTCCGCGGAGAGATAATGGTCGCGGATCGCCACCAGCGCGCGGCCGTCGCGGGTGCGCATCAGATTGGTGACCAGGACGTAGCTTGCAACCACGTAGGCGAGCACGACGTAGAAATATTGCCTGTCGCCGCGCAGCGTGTAGCCGAAGATCGAGAACGGATTGGCGCTGGCCGGCACCGAGCCGCCGGTGAACCACTCCGCGCGGGAGAAGAAGTCGAGCAGGATGTATTGTGCGGCGAGCGTCGCGATGACGAGGTAAAGCCCCTTCAGTCGCGCCGCCGGGATGCCGAAGATCAGCCCGACCAGCGCAGTGACGATTCCCGCGAGAGGGATCGCGAAGAACACCGGGATCGATGCGCTGTTGGAGATGTAGGCCGAGGTGAAGGCGCCGAGCAGGAAGAAGGCGGCGTGACCGATCGAAATTTGGCCTGTGAAGCCGACCAGGATGTTGAGGCCAAGCGCGGCGATCGAGAAGATGCCGATCTGGATCAGGATGCTGAGCCAGTACCCACCAAGGAATTGCGGCACGAGGCAGAGCAGCAGCACGCCGGCGATCGCAAAATTGCGGCTGGTCGTGGTCGGGAAGATCGTGGTGTCGGCCGCGTAAGAGGTGCGGAAATCACCAGCAGGGATGAGGGCGGGGCCGGCCATGGATCAGATCCGTTCGATGTCGTGGGTGCCGAACAGGCCGTAGGGCTTGATCATCAGCACGATGATGAGGACGTAGAACGGCGCGATCTCGTAGAGATTGCCCCAGTGAAGGTATTCGCTGTCGACATATTGCGCGATGTTCTCGAGTAATCCGATGATGATGCCGCCGAGCACGGCACCGCCGACGGAATCGAGCCCGCCAAGGATCGCCGCCGGAAACACTTTTATGCCGTAAGCGGCAAGGCCCGAGGATACGCCGTTCACGACCGCAACGACGACGCCCGCCACCGCCGAGACCGTTGCGGAGATCGCCCAAGCCATCGCGAACACGCTTTTCACGGAAATGCCGAGCGATTGCGCGACCTGCTGGTTGAACGCGGTGGCGCGCATCGCAAGGCCGTACTTTGAGGCGCGGAAGAACCAGGCCATGCCGATCATCATCGCGATCGAGACGACGAGGCTCATGACATAGACGGTCTGGATCTGCAGCCCGAGCAGGCTGACCGACTGGCTCTCGAACACGCGCGGGAATGGCTGCGGATTGACGCCGAACATCCATTTCAGCGTCGCCTGCAGCACGGTGGACAGGCCGATCGTCACCATGATGACCGAGATGATGGGTTCGCCGATCATCGGCCGCAGGATCAGGACCTGCACCGCGATGCCGAACACGAACATGAACACCAGCGTCATCGGCATGCCGATCCAGAACGGCACCTGGTATTTCGCGAGCAAGGTCCAGCACACCCAGGCGCCGACCAGCAAGAGCTCGCCCTGCGCGAAATTGACGACCTGCGTGGCCTTGTAGATCAGCACGAACGACATCGCGACCACGCCATAGAGCGTGCCGACCACGAGGCCGTTGACCAGGAGCTGGATAAGGAAGGCGGTGTTCATGCGGATGTCCGCGTAAAATGCAGAAGCGATGACGGTGCACCCTCTCCCCTTGCGGGAGAGGGTGGCTTCGCGAAGCGAAGCCGGGTGAGGGGTTTTCTCCGCAGCGATGGTGCGGAGAGAGGACCCCTCACCCGAGTGGGGTCTTGGCTAATAGCGGAGATGCCCTCTCCCGCAAGGGGAGAGGGCGCATCGACCCGCATCGCGCTCTCGGTTCGAAGTAGGCTCACTCCGCCGCCTCCGTCATGTGCCCGTGCTCGCCCAGATCCACGACCCTCAGCGTTGTTCGTACGCGCTGCGTGGTGCCGTCCTGGAACCGGATCACGGTGTCCACGGGGATGTCGGCCTGGCCGCGGTAGATCGCGTCGATGATGCCTTCGTATTTCTCGTTGATGACGCTGCGGCGCACTTTCCGCGTGCGGGTGAGCTCGCCGTCGTCGGCGTCGAGTTCCTTGTAGAGCAACAGGAAGCGCGAGATGCGCTGTGCCGGCGGCAGAGTGGCGTTGACGGTCTCGACTTCCTTCTTGAGCAGCGCATAGACCTCGGGCCGCGAGGCGAGGTCGCTGTAGGTCGTGAACGAGAGCCGGTTCTTCTCCGCCCATTTCGAGATGATGGAGTAGCGGATGCAGATCATCGCGGCGAGCGCGTCGCGGCCTGCGCCAAGCACCACGGCTTCGGCGATATAGGGCGAGAACTTCAGCTTGTTCTCGATGAATTGCGGCGAGAAGCGCTCGCCGCGCGAGGTCTCGGCGAGATCCTTGATGCGGTCGATGACCACGAGTTGGCGATTCGCGTTGAAATAGCCGGCGTCGCCGGACAGCATCCAGCCATCCCTGATGTCGGCGACGCTCGCCTCCGGGTTCTTGTAATAGCCGAGGAACATGTGGGGATGTCGCACCACGATTTCGCCGACCCCGTGAACGTCGGCATTGTCGATGCGGATTTCGATGCTGTCGGCCATCGGCACGCCGGTGGTGTCGGGATCGACCTTGCCCGCGGGATGCAGCGTGTAGGCCCCCAGCAGCTCGGTCTGGCCGTAGAGCGTGCGCAGCGGCACGCCCATGGCCTGGAAGAACTTGAATGTCTCGGGCCCGAGTGCAGCGCCGCCGGTTGCGGCCGAACGCAGGCGGGTGAAGCCGAGGCGGTCGCGCAATGCACGGAACAGGATCGCGTCGGCAAAGCCGGAACGCTCGCCCTGTCGGAGCGCGGCAAGCCCGCTCTTCATGCCGATGTCGAACAGGCGTTGCTTGAACGGCGTTGCGTCCATCACCCTGGCGCGAACGTCGGCGGCGATCGATTCCCAAACGCGCGGCGCAAATAGGATGAACGTCGGTGCGATCTCGCGCAGATCGTTCATCATGGTCTCGGGCTCTTCGACGAAGTTGATCTTCATCCGGCACAAGAGGCCTTTGCCGAGCACATAGACCTGCTCCATGATCCAGGGCAGCGGCAGCACCGACACGTACTCGTCATCCGGCCCTTTCGGGTCGAAAGCCAGATACGTCGCGCAATGGCCGAGCACGCGGCCGGCGGCGAGCATCGCAAGTTTTGGATGCGAGGTGGTGCCTGACGTCGTGCAGAGGATCGCGACGTCCTCGCCCTTGGTCGCGTCCACCAGCCGGTCGTAAAGCTCCGGTTCGCGCGTAGCCCGCGCCCGGCCGAGTTCGGCAAATTTCTCCGCCGACATCAAACGCGGATCGTCGTATTTCCGCATGCCGCGCGGATCGGAATAGATGATGTGCTTCAGCTTTGGGACGCGGTCGGCGAGCGTGAGCAGCTTGTCGACCTGCTCCTCGTCCTCGGCGAAAACGAGCTGCGCCTCGCCATAATTGAGGAGATACGAGGCTTCCTCGTCGAGCACGTCGCGGTAGAGCCCGAGGCTCAAGCCTCCAACCGCATGAGTGGCGATTTCCGCCGCGACCCAGTCCGGCCGGTTGTCGCCGATGATGCCTATGACGTCTTGGCGCCCAAGGCCCAGTTCGACGAGACCGAGCGCGAAATCGCGCACCCGCCTCTGGTAGGCGTTCCAGGTGAACGGGCGCCACAGCCCAAGATCCTTCTCGCGCAGCGCAATCTCGTTGCCGTACTCCTTCGCATTGAGCCGGAGCATCTTCGGATAGGTGTCGGCCTGCGCGACGCGGCCTGCGTAATCCATCATGCCGCGCTCTCCTGCGCCGGCGGAGCATCGTCAGGATCGACCAGCACCTCGTCCTCTTCGCCGAGATAGGCGCGCCTGACGTGGGGATCCGCTAGCACGGCGGCCGGATCGCCCTCGGCGATCTTGCGACCGAAATCCAGCACCATGACACGGTGCGAGATGTCCATCACCACGCCCATGTCGTGCTCGATCATCACCACGGTCATGCCGAATTCCTCGTTGAGATCGACGATGTAGCGGGCCATATCCTCCTTCTCCTCGAAATTCATGCCGGCCATCGGCTCGTCGAGGAGAATGAGGCGCGGCTCCAGCGCCATGGCGCGGGCGAGCTCGACGCGCTTGCGCAAGCCGTAGGAGAGGGTGCCGGCCGGCGCCTTTCGCACCGACTGGAGGTCGAGGAAATCGATGATCTCCTCGACCTTGCGGCGGTGCTCGAGCTCTTCCTTGCGCGCGCCGGTGAGCCAGTACAGCGAGCCCGTGAGGAAATTGTTCTTCAGGAGGTGATGGCGGCCGACCATGACGTTGTCGAGCACGCTCATGTGGTGGAACAGCGCCAGGTTCTGGAAGGTGCGGCCGATGCCGAGCGAAGCGCGCGCGTTGGGCGTCAGGCCGGTGATGTCGCGTCCCCGGTAGAACAACTGGCCTTCAGTCGGCTTGTAGCGGCCGGAAATACAGTTCACGATCGAGGTCTTGCCGGCGCCGTTGGGGCCGATGATCGAGAACAGCTCGCCTTCCCTGATGGCGAAGCCGACATCGGTCAGCGCACGAACGCCGCCGAATCGCAAGGACACGCCGCGCACTTCAAGACTGGTAGCCACCAAACAGATCCCTCCCGGTGATGGCGCATTCAGTGGCGCTCTTCGTCCGTTCTGTCGGGCGATCCTAGTACGACCGTGCCGGTGAGACCATGCAGCAGATGGTCTCGACCGGAGCCGCGCCACTCTCGTTCCCGCTTGGGATCAAAAGCCGCATCGCCCGAGGTGGTCCTCAATAGGGGAAAGCGCTATTTTGAAATGTCTCCCGCCTGACAATTCTGCGACAAAGTTTTCGGGTGGAAGCAACCTCCGTCTTTCGTCGGATGGTAGCCGAAACGGTCATGCTGCATTGCAGCAGAACAGGAGTGGCGAACGGTGCGGCTGGCTTCGGGATCATGATTTCAGAGGATCAACTGAAGCGCGTCGCTGCCTGGTCGCGCGAGCTCACGCAAGCGGAGATCGCGGTCGCTCGTGGCGGGATCACGGAGCGGTCCTACGGCACCGGCGAGACCGTCTTCATGCGCGGCGACACGTTCGACTATTGGGCCGGCATGGTCTTCGGCCTTGCCCGGATGGGCGGAGTCTCGCGCGACGGCAAGGAGACGAGTCTTGCCGGGCTGACGGCAGGGGCCTGGTTCGGCGAGGGCAGCGTGCTCAAGAACGAGCCGCGCCGTTATGACGTGGTCGCGCTGCGCAACAGCCGCGTCGCATTGATGGAACGCAGCGCCTTCATGTGGCTGTTCGAGAACAGCGTCGGCTTCAACCGCTTCCTGGTACGCCAGCTCAACGAGCGGCTCGGCCAGTTTATCGGCATGCTCGAGGTCAACCGCACGCTGGACGCGACTGCGCGGCTTGCCCGCAGCATTGCCTCGCTGTTCAATCCGATCCTCTATCCGGAGTCCACGGCGCATCTGGAGATCACCCAGGAGGAGATCGGCGCGCTTTCCGGCATGTCCCGCCAGAATGCCAACCGCGCGCTGAACCGGCTGGAGAAAGAAGGCTTGCTCCGGCTGGAATATGGCGGCGTCACCATCCTCGATATCGAGCGGTTGCGCGGGTACGGGGATTAGGATTCCTCGTTCGTCAGCGCGTATTGGCGGGGGCGTGCACCGGCCAGAGGTCAGCGCGCCAGCGCACCGCGATCGCCATCATTGCGATGAACCCCGATACGGCATAGAGCGACCCCGTCGCGGAATAGCCGATGATGTCGATCAGGCTGCCGGCCGCGAGCAATCCGAGCGGCAGACCGTAGATCACCATCATCCGCACGCCCATCACGCGGCCGCGAAGGTGTGCGCTGGCCGTGCGCATCAGGATGACGGCAGCTGATATCATCGACATGCTCTGGGCGATGCCGGCGAGCACGAGGCAGGCCATCGCCACCGGCATGGTCCTGATCTCGACGAACACCAGCAGCATGGCGTACCACGCCAGCGTCGCGCCGATCAGGAGCCGGGCAATGCGCACTCCGCTGACGAGGCTGAGCGTGATGGAGCCGATCAGCGAGCCGACGGCGAAGCTCGCGGAGAGATAACCGAGGCCGGTCTGGTCGGTATGAAAGATGTCCCGCGCGATGTAGGGCAGCAATCCGCCGGTGAAAGGAAATGCGGTCAGGTTGGCCAGGAAGGCGACGCACAGCGCCGCGCGCATCCCCGGACCATTCCAGGCGTAGACGATCCCTTCCTTCAAATCGCCCAGCAATCTTGAAACGACGCGGCTGTCTGCCGGAAGATCAGTTGTGGCAATGGTCCGTTCCGGCCGGGTCAGGCAGAGCATGAGAAGCGCGGCCACGAGATAGAGGCAGACGATCACCACGTAAACGAGGCCAATGCCGAGGACGGCAAACAGTCCGGCGCCTGTCAACGCGCCAGCGATGCGCGCGCTGTCCTGGGTCGTGCGCGCAACGCTGATCGCGCCCACCAGTTGCTCGGTCGGCATGATCTCGGCGAGCAGCGCGCCGCGAACGCCAAGGTCCGAGGGGCGAATCAGGCCCATGATTGCGACGATGATCATGACGCCTGGCGGGGTCAGGTGACCGGTCAGCGCCAGAGTCATGATGGTCGACGCCAGCACCATATAGGCAAGACGCATCGCGACCAGGAGATCGCGATGACCCATGCGGTCGCCGATCATGCCGAACACCGGCGCCACCAATGTCCCGACGAACTGGAGCGACGCAAGCACGGTGAGCAGCAGCACCGAGCCGGTCTCGACCATGATGTACCAGCCGAGCACCAGCGTCTCGATCTCGAATGCCCAGGAGGTGAGCAGATCGGACGGCCACTGGAAGCGATAGTTGCGGATGCGGAATGGCGCGAGCGCGGAGGGGCGTGCGGGTGTGCTCAAGGCGCGATGGCGCGTATCACGGCGATTCCCTTGCCTTGTTGTTTCTTCTTGCTGTTCGGCAACCTAGCGCTGACGGTGCGCGTGTCAATCGCAGTCGCCGCAGGCCGCCCCCGCGCTCGGCTGTTACCTCGCCGCAGGCCTCGGCTTCCGCTCCGCGAGCGCCGTAGCCATCGCTGAAATCAGCGGACGCATGAAATAAGCTTCATCCGGGGGCGAGACGTCCGTGCGCAAACCAAGCGCGGTGAGCTCGGCCGAGACCGCCGGTCCTACCGACGCGATCAGCGTCCGCTCGAGGCCCGCGCGCAGCTTCGCCTCGCTGCCATGGGCTCTCGCGGCTTCGATCAGCCGTCGGACCTGGCCGAGATTGGTCAGCGCGACCGAATCGATTCGCCCTTCGGCCATGTCGTCGATGGCGGCGACGATGCTGGCATCCGCCGCCTTGGAATCGTAGGCATAGGGCAGCACGGTATCGACTTCGGCACCTTGCGCCGAGAGCGCACCGGTCAGCGCGCTGTGATCCTTGTCGGGATAGAGCTGGAGGCCGAGGCGGTGTCCCTTCAAATCGAGATTGCCGAGCATCTCGATCACGCCCTCGGTGGTCGGCTTCTCCGTGGTCTGCTGCGCCTCGAGCCCGATTTCGCGCAATGCCTTGCCGGGCTTCGGACCGCGGGTGAATTTTCGCGATCTGGCAAGCGCCGCCACGAGAGCCTGGTCGAGTCCTCGCGCGACGGCGAGCTTCATGATCCGCCGCAGCCCTTCGCCGGTCATCAGCACGAGATCGTCGAAAGGCTTGTCGATGGCGCGGCGGATCCAGGCCTCGACCGGGGCGGGGTCCGGCGCATCCTGGATTGTGAACATCGGGCATTGCACGACCTCGGCGCCTTGCTCGGCCAGCAGCTTCGAAAACTGCGCCTCCTCGCGCGTTTCCAGGATCAGGATGCGGGTGCCGTTCAAGCGGTCGGCCATGGTGAACTCCGGTCAGTCAAAGCAATGGTGCGTTCATCCTGACTCGACGGTCGGGATTGGCGCAAGGTGGGGTCGGTGATAGAGCAGGGCGCAAATCGCGGGTCGTTCCGCAGCCGCTGCCCAAACCTTCATCAAGGCCCATTGTTTCAAAGACCATGCCCGATCATCAATATGTCCTGACCCTGTCCTGTCCGGATCGTCCCGGCATCGTCTCGGCGGTGTCGACCTTCCTGGCGAATTCCGGACAGAACATCCTCGACGCCCAACAGTTCGACGATATCGAGACCAACAAGTTCTTCATGCGGGTGGTGTTCACCGCCGCCGATCTCGCCGTAGAGCTGTCGGCGCTGCAGACCGGCTTTGCCGCGATCGCCGAGCGTTTCGGCATGGATTGGCAAATGCGAGATCGCGCCGCGCATCGCAAGGTGATGCTTTTGGTGTCGAAGTCCGACCACTGCCTGGTCGACATCCTCTATCGCTGGCGCACCGGCGAGCTGCCGATGACATTGGCCGCCATCGTCTCCAACCATCCGCGCGAGGTCTATGACGGGCTCGATTTCGGCCGAGTTCCGTTCCACTATCTGCCTGTTACGAAAGAGACCAAGCGCGAGCAGGAGGCGCAGATCCTCGACCTTGTCGCCAAGACCGGGACGGATCTCGTCGTGCTGGCCCGCTATATGCAGATATTGTCCGACGATCTCTCGGCAAATCTGTCGGGACGCTGCATCAACATCCACCACTCGTTCCTGCCGGGTTTCAAGGGCGCAAAACCCTATCACCAGGCCCATGAGCGTGGCGTCAAACTGATCGGCGCCACCGCGCATTACGTCACGCGCGACCTCGACGAGGGCCCGATCATCGATCAGGACGTCGAGCGCATCAGCCATCGCGACACGCCTGAGGATCTCGTCCGAAAGGGCCGCGACATCGAGCGCCGCGTGTTGGCGCGCGCGATCCGCTACCATCTCAACGACCGCGTCATCCTCAACGGCCGCAAGACCGTGGTGTTCGTGGATTGATTTGCTTCGCTCTCGCCGCAAGCGGCGAGGGGGCGCAACTTAACGCGCCGCGGTGCCGGACGCCGAGCCCGTTGCGCCCTTCTGCGCCTGCTCTTCCTTTTCGCGATCCGCTGCCGGCATCAGTCGCTTGCGCTCGCGCTCCTTCATGTAGGCATCGTATTGCGGCGTGCCCGCCCGCGGCGGGGCGTCCGCCGGCAAGCCGCCGGCCCATTGCGGGACGTAGTCGCCCATGCCGGACGAGAGCTTTTCGTTGACGGTGCCGCAGCCGGACAGGCCCGCCGAGAGCGCGAGAAGGATCAGGAGGGAACGCAAGGATCTGGGCATTGTATGGAGGGCGCGAGGTCAGTCGTGTTGGACGCCAGATAGGCTGTCGCCGGGAGAGTAGCTTTCAACAAGGTAAAATAGACTTATTCGAGGTAGGTAATTTAATACCGTGGTGTGCCGACCTGGACCCTGCCGATGTTCAAATTCTGCAAACAAAAGACGAAATCCTCCATCCACCCGGGTGGCAGCGTTTCTAGACTGCAGCAGGGCTTGCGACAAAGTCGCTTCATCCGAGATGGGGCTTTTTCGTTGACAGGTCCATTTTGTTTGTACAATCGTACAAAAGATAGCAATCACAGTCACGATGCCCGGGTTACCTGAACGTGACCCGATATCGCATCTGCCGTCGGCAATCGGAACGCTCGGCTTGCGCCGAAGGGTCGCCAAACGTCCGATTGACAATAAGGGCGCGAAAGACGCCATGTTGCGCGCGACATCACGCGTGCGTGAGCTAGACTTAAGGCAAGGATCGGGCACTCGGTCCGGCGCACAAGCGATCAGGAATGAAGGGGAGGGACATCTGATGTTCGAACGCAAACAACTGTCTCATAAGACTGCTTGGGCCGCGGCAGCTGCCGCCATCGCAGGCCTTGTGGCCGTCGCTCCGGCCAAGGCCGAGGACAGCGTCAAGGTCGGCCTGATCCTGCCGATGACCGGCGGCCAGGCCTCGACCGGCAAGCAGATCGAGAACGCGATCAAGCTCTACATGCAGCAGAAGGGCGACACCGTCGCCGGCAAGAAAATCGAGATCATCCTCAAGGACGATGCTGCGATACCCGACAAGACCAAGACGGCCGCGCAGGAGTTGATCGTCAACGACAAGGTCCATTTCATCGCCGGCTTCGGCGTGACCCCGGCCGCGCTCGCGGCCGCGCCGCTGGCCACGCAAGCCAAGATCCCGGAAGTCGTGATGGCGGCCGGCACCTCCATCATCACCGAGCGCTCGCCCTATATCGTGCGCACCAGCTTCACGCTGGCGCAATCCTCCACCATCATCGCCGACTGGGCGGTGAAAAACGGCATCAAGAAGGTGGCGACGCTGACCTCGGACTATGCGCCGGGCAATGACGCGCTCAACTTCTTCAAGCAGAACTTCACCGCCGGTGGCGGCGAGGTGGTCGAAGAGGTGAAGACGCCGCTTGCCAATCCCGATTTCGCACCGTTCCTCCAGCGTATGAAGGATGCCAAGCCCGACGCGATCTTCGTGTTCGTGCCGGCCGGCCAGGGCGGCAACTTCATGAAGCAGTATGCCGAACGCGGGCTCGACAAGGCCGGCATCAAGGTGATCGGACCGGGCGACGTGACCGACGACGACCTCCTCAACAACATGGGCGACGCCGTGCTGGGCACCGTCACCGCACACCTTTATTCGGCGGCGCATCCCTCGCAGATGAACAAGGATTTCGTCGCGGCCTACAAGAAGGCGTACGGAAACCGGCCGGGCTTCATGGCGGTGAGCGGCTATGACGGCATGCACCTGATCTACGAAGCGTTGAAGAAGACCAATGGCGACACCGACGGCACCAAGCTGGTCGAAGCCATGAAGGGCCAGAAGTGGGAGAGCCCGCGCGGCCCGATCTCGATCGACCCCGAGACCCGCGACATCGTGCAGAACATCTACATCCGGAAGGTCGAGAAGGTTGACGGCGAGCTCTACAACGTCGAGTTCGCGACCTTCGAGGCCGTCAAGGATCTCGGCAAGACCAAGAAATGACACGCGAAAGCCCGTCATTCCCGAGCGCGCACTAGCCGCGCATCGGGGATCTCGCCCGCCACTCTCGTCATGCCCGGGCTTGACCCGGGCATCCACGCGAGAGCCGAACCAGGAACGTGGATGGCCGGGACAAGCCCGGCCATGACGATAACGCCAAGCTGAGACGATGACCTCAATCCTCACCAACCTGTTCGATGGCGTTGCCTACGGCATGCTGCTGTTCGTGCTGGCTTGCGGGCTCGCGGTCACGCTCGGCTTGATGAACTTCGTCAACCTCGCCCATGGCGCCTTCGCCATGGCCGGCGGCTATGTCTGCATGGTGCTGGTCAACCGGATGGGCTGGCCATTCTTCGCTGCATTGCCGCTTGCCTTCGTCTCCTCTGCTGCGATCGGCATCGTGCTCGAGCGCACGCTGTACCGACACCTCTATGCGCGCAGCCATCTCGATCAGGTGCTGTTCACGATCGGCCTGACTTTCATGTCGGTCGCGGCAGTCGATTACATCCAGGGCTCCTCGCGGGTCTTCATCAACCTGCCGGCCGCGCTCCAGGGCCAGTTCGACGTGTTCGGCGTCGGCATCGGCCGCTACCGCCTGATGATCATCGTCATCTGCGGGCTGCTCACCATCGGTCTCCAAATGGTGCTGGCCAAGACGCGGTTCGGCAGCCGTCTGCGCGCCGCGGTCGACGATCCCCGCGCCGCGAGCGGCCTCGGCATCAACGTGCCACAGGTGTTCGCCTTCACATTTGCCTTTGGCTGCGGCCTGGCCGGTCTCGGCGGCGCGCTGAGCGCCGAGATCCTCGGCCTAGATCCGTACTTTCCGCTGAAGTTCATGATCTACTTCCTGATCGTGGTCACCGTCGGCGGCTCGTCCTCGATCACCGGCCCGTTTCTGGCCTCGCTGCTGCTCGGCATCGGCGACGTCGCCGGCAAATATTACGTCCCGAAGATGGGACCTTTCGTGATCTACACCATGATGATCGTGATCCTGATCTGGCGCCCGAACGGTCTGTTCGGCCGCACGGCCGCGCGTTGAGTTCGCCGATGAGCGCCTCCTCCGACGTCGGCTATCACGCCCAGCGCCAGGCACGCTGGCACTATGGCGAGGCCGCTTTCTGGCTGATCGTGCTGGCCTGCGGCTTCGTATTTCCGACGCGTTATTTGATCATGACGGATATCCTGCGGCTCGCGCTGTTTGCGATGTCGCTCGATCTGATCCTCGGCTACGCCGGCATCGTCTCGCTCGGCCATGCCGCCTTTTTCGGCGTCGGCGCTTACGCCGCCGGGCTTCTCGCGCTGCACGGGATCATCAACGAGCCCGTGCTTGCGCTTGTCGTCGCCGGCATTGTCGCGATGGTGCTCGGCTTCGCCACCAGCTTCCTGGTGATCCGCGGCGTCGACCTGACGCGGCTGATGGTGACGCTCGGCATCGCGTTGTTGCTTGAGGCGCTGGCCGAACGCTTCTCCAACATCACCGGTGGCACCGACGGTCTGCAGGGTATCGAGATGCAGCCGATCTTCGGCCAGATCCCGTTCGACATGTTCGGCAAGACCGGGTTCTTCTATTCGCTCGCCGTTCTGTTCCTGTTGTTCCTGTTCGCCCGCCGGGTCGTGCACTCGCCTTTCGGGCTGTCATTGCGCGCGATCAAGAACAACCCGCTGCGCGCGGCGGCTATCGGCATCCCCGTCAACCGTCGGCTGATTGCGATCTACACGCTCGCAGCGTTCTATGCCGGCATCGCAGGCGCGCTGTTCACCCAGACCACCGCGATCGCCTCGCTCGACGTGTTCTCCTTCGAGCGCTCGGCGGACCTGATGCTGGTGCTCGTGATCGGCGGCACCGGCTATCTCTACGGCGGGCTGGTCGGCGCAGTGCTGTTTCGCATGCTGCAGGAATTGTTCTCGACCATCACTCCGCAGTATTGGCAGTTCTGGATCGGCCTCGTGCTGGTCGTGATCGTCCTGGTCGGCCGCCAGCGCCTGCATCGCTGGATGCTCTATGTGCCCAATCTGGTCATCAGGCAGATAGCCGGGCGCAAGGCCGTCGTCGCCGTGCCGGAGAGCGACGCATGACCATCGCGCTCGAAACCCAGAATCTCGAAAAGCAATTTGGCGGTCTGCGTGTCACCCGCGACTTGTCGCTAAAGATCGAACAAGGCGCCCGCCACGCGCTGATCGGCCCGAACGGCGCCGGCAAGACCACGGTGATCAACCAACTTACCGGCGTGCTCAAGCCGAACTCGGGCCGTATCCTGCTCGAAGGCCAGGACATCACCGATCTGCCCGTGCACAAGCGCGTGTTGCGCGGCTTGTCGCGCACCTTCCAGATCAACCAGCTCTATCCCGACCTGACCCCGCTCGAGACCATCGGTCTCGCTGTCTCCGAGCGCCTCGGTCATGGCGGCGACTGGTGGCGGCGGATGGGCACGCGCAGCGACGTCAACGGCGAGATCGCCGACCTCCTCACGCGTTTCCACCTGCTCGACGTCATGAACGAGCAGACCGTGACGCTGCCTTATGGCAAGCAGCGTCTGCTCGAGATCGCGGTGGCGATCGCCGCCAAGCCGCGCGTGCTGCTGCTGGACGAGCCCGCCGCCGGCGTGCCCGAGAGCGAGCGCCACGACATCCTCGCCGTCGTAGGCAGCCTGCCGCGCGACGTGACCGTGCTGCTGATCGAGCACGACATGGACCTCGTGTTCTCCTTCGCCGACCGCATCTCTGTCCTGGTCTCCGGCGCGCTGCTCACCGAAGGCCCGCCCGAGCAGGTCGCGCGCGACCCGCAGGTCAAGGCGGTCTATCTCGGCGAGGAGGCGGTCAATGTCTGAGCTGCTCGCGATCGACTCGCTTCGCGCCGGCTACGGCGAGGCCGTGGTGCTGCCGAACATGTCCCTGCGTCTCGCCGAAGGCCAGGTGCTGGCACTTTTGGGGCGCAACGGCACCGGCAAGACCACGCTGATCAACTCGATCGTCGGCGTCACCCGTCGCTTCTCCGGCACTGTCGGGCTGGCTGGCACCGACGTCACGACCTTGCGACCCGACCAGCGGGCGCGCGCCGGGATCGGCTGGGTGCCGCAGGAACGGAATATCTTCCGCTCGCTCACGGTGGAGGAAAATATGTCCGCAGTGGCCCAGCCCGGTCCCTGGACCGTCGAGAGGGTCTACGAGATGTTCCCGCGGTTGAAGGAGCGGCGGAGCAATTTTGGCAACCAGCTCTCCGGCGGTGAGCAGCAGATGCTGGCAATCGGCCGCGCGCTGACCCTCAATCCGAAAGTGCTTCTCCTGGACGAGCCGACCGAGGGCCTTGCCCCCATCATCGTCGAGGAGCTCTTGAAGGCGATCGGGACCATCACGCGGGCGGGCGGCATCTGCTCGATCATCGTCGAGCAGAATGCCCAAAAGATTCTGGGGCTGGCCGACCGTGTTGTGATATTGGAGCGCGGAACGATCGTCCACGACGCCCCCAGCGCCGCGCTGAAAGCCGACCCGTCGGTCCTCGAGCGCCACCTCGGCGTTGCAGGGGCGGCGGCCCACTAAAAAATTCACGGGAGTTTAAGAATGCAGCGAACCAAAGCCCCCTTCCGCGCCGACGAGGTCGGCAGTCTCCTGCGCCCCGCCAAGATCAAGGAAGCCCGCGCCAGGCTGGAGAAGGGCGAGATCTCAGCCGACGATCTGCGCAAGATCGAGGACATGGAGATCGAGAAGGTCGTGCACAAGCAGGCCTCGCTCGGCCTGAAGCTCGCGACCGACGGCGAATTCCGCCGCTCCTGGTGGCATTTCGACTTCCTGGCCAAGCTCACCGGCTGCGAAATGTTCCACCCCGACACCGGCATCCAGTTCGCGGGCGTCGAGACGCGGCATGATGCGGTGCGGGTGATCGGAAAGCTCGACTTCCCAGATGACCATCCGATGCTGGATCACTTCCGCTTCCTGAAGAAGGTCGCCGACCAGGCTCATGTCACCGCCAAGATGACGATCCCGTCGCCGGCGGTGCTGCACTTCCGCGGCGGCCGCAAGGCGATCTCCAAGGACGTCTATCCGGATCTCGATGCCTTCTACGAAGACCTCGGCAAGACCTACCGCAAGGCGGTGAAGGCGTTCTACGACGCCGGCTGCCGCTATCTCCAGTTCGACGACACCGTGTGGGCCTATCTCTGCTCGCCGGACGAATTGCAGAAGGCGCGCGAGCGGGGCGACAATCCCGACGGTCTCCAGCAGATCTATGCGCGCGTCATCAACTACGCGCTGGCCGAGAAGCCCGCCGACATGGTGGTGACGACGCATGTCTGCCGCGGAAATTTCCGTTCGACCTGGATTTCTTCAGGCGGCTACGAGCCGGTTGCCGAGACCATGCTCGCCGGCACCAATTACGACGGCTATTTCCTCGAATACGACAGCGACCGTGCCGGTGGCTTCGAGCCGCTGCGCTTCCTGCCCAAGGGTAACAAGGTCGTCGTGGTCGGCGTCATCACCTCGAAGTTCGGTGAGCTCGAGAACAAGGACGCGATCAAGCGCCGTCTCGAGGAAGCCGCCAAGTTCGCCCCGCTGGAGCAGCTCGCACTCTCCCCGCAGTGCGGTTTCGCCTCGACGGAGGAGGGCAACGTCCTCTCCGAAGAGGAGCAGTGGGCCAAGCTCAGCCTCGCCGTGGAGATCGCGAAGGAAGTGTGGGGCAATTGAGCTCTACGCAGCCCGCCTCGTGAGTGGCGGTTAACTGGCGCAATACCCTCGGTGTCGTCCCGGCCTAGTGCGCAATTGCGCACGGCCGGGACGACACTGAATGTTAAGTACGACGCTTCGCCTCGCCGCGGCAGACATGCCCCTCACTTCTCCGCCAGATAAACCTCTCCCAGCAGCGACGAGTTCGACCACGGCACCTGCTTGTTCTTCGTGGTTGACACCACCTCCGCCCGCACACGTGTCAGCATTCGCTGCACTTCCAGGCCGGGCGTGCCGATGTGGCGGGAGAGCGCAGCGGAAAACGGCGAGTTGGCACCTTCGCCGTCGAGCGCGACCTGGCCCGGCGCAGTGGCGAAAGCGATCAGCGTGCCGGCGCCGAGCGTCGCGCCGGCGCCCAGGCTCGTTGGCGCTGCGAGGCCCGAGGCAGCTTCGATGGCGCGGTTGGTGCCGGCTGATGCGACCTGCTGTGCCATCGGATTATTGCGACAGGCATCGAAGATCAAAATGTTGGTGCGGACCTGGTCGTCGAGGCCGGCCATGATCGTGTCCATGTCGATCATCGCGTCCGTCATCCTCGCGCCCGGCTTGAGTTCGACGTCGACGGGAATGAGATAGTTGCGGCCGTCGACCTGCACGCCGTGGCCCGCATAGTAGACCACTACGACCTGCGCCCGCGCCGCTTCCCGCAAGAAGTCACGCGTCATCTTCTGCATCGCCGCGCGGTCGAGATCGACGCCTTCTGATACAGTGAAGCCGATGTTGCGCAGGCTCTTCGCAACGGCGCGCGCGTCATTGGGCGGATTGGGCAGCGCCTTGACATGCGCATAGGCGCCGTTGCCGATGATCAGCGCCATGCGCGTGCCGCGCGCGGCCGGGGCAGGCGAGGCGGGCGGCGCGGCACCGGTCTGCTGGGGAGCCGGTGCGTTTGCCGGCTCGGTCGTCGGTGACGGCGCATCGCGCGGGATCGGTGCGCTTGCGTCGGTGATCAGCGACAGCCGCACCTTTGCGGTGGCTTGATTGGCCTTGCTGCCGGCATCGGACGCCGCGATCGCCAGCGTGGCCTTGTAGTCGTCGCTCGCGTGCGCGTAATCGCCTTTCGCCTCATAGGCCAGCGCGCGATGGGTGTAGCCCGAGATCAGCACGCTGTTCGGCGGCGTCATGATATTGACGGGCGGTTTTTCCTTCGCGAGCCGGATCGCATCGCTGCCGTCGGCAATCGCGCGATCGTAATCGCCTCTGACACGCCAGATCGCGGTCCGGTTGATCAGCGGCTGCGGCAGTGTCGGGTCGAGCCGGATCGCCTGGTTGATGTCGGCCAGCGCGCCGTCGAGATCGCCAAGTGCCTCCTTCGCGATACCGCGGTTCTGGAACGAGAACGCCGATCTTGGATTGGCCTTGATCGACATGTCGTAGTCGGCGATCGCCTTGGCGTAATCGCCTTTGCCGCGCCAGGCATTGCCGCGGTTGTGGAAGATGGTGCCATCAGGCGGGCCAAGCTTCAGCGCATCGTCGAAATCAGCGACCGCGATCTCGTAGTCGCCTTTGTCGTAATACGCCGAGCCGCGCAGGTTGTAGACTGCCTGGCTCGGATGGAGCCGAACCGCTTCCGTGGCGTCAGTGATGACCTTGGCGTAATCGCCCTTCTTATTCCAGCCCACCGCGCGCCAGAAGTAGACCGTCGCGAGCTGCTCGCCTTTGAACACCTTCAGCGCGATGATCTTGCTGCAGGCGTCGATCATCTGGTCTGCCGGCGTGGTGTCGGTGGTGCAGAGCGGCCCAAGCTGGTTGCGCGCCTGCGCAAAAGCGGGCGCCGACCACAGGGTTGCGGCGAGCAGGCAGAGCGCGACGAGCAGGCGACGCATTGGCGGTGGTCCCGTAGAGGAGAGGCGTCTGTTTGTTGCCAGGGAGGGGAAGGTGGTTCACGGCCTCGCTGTTGTGCACACGGCAAACGGGGGGTGTCGCTATCCCTATTCCCTCAGTGGGCAGATTTTGCTAGGAGGCGCTACCCAATCCTTCTGCCCACCGCGTCCCACTCCATGAAGAATGACGAAATCCTGAGCCAAATCACCGAGTTCTGCCGTAAGGCGGACATGGCGGAGTCGACGTTCGGCCGGCGCGCGGTGAACGATGGGAAGCTCGTGCACCGGCTGCGCGAGGGCAAGCGCATCACGATCGACACGCTGGACCGGATCCAGGCCTACATGGCCGCATCGATGGCCGGCGGCGTGCCGCCACCGCGGGGGCTTCAGGTGCCGCCGGAAAAGCGCGATCCGCGCGGCAATTTCCGCTTTTTCGAGAATCGGCAGAAATACCTGCTGTTCGTCCACACTTGCAGTGAGAAGCGGGTGGTCGCCGAGCGCGTGGCCCTGGAGCTTGCCAGCATCCATCCCCGGCCGCCGGCGCTGCGCGTGTTCGATGCCGGCGTTGGCGACGGCACCGTGCTGGCGCGCGTGCTGCGCTCGATGCATCAGCGCTTTCCGCACATGCCGTTCTACGTCGCCGGCAAGGAGCTCAGTCTCGAGGACCTCCGCCTGACGCTGGACAAGGTGCCCGATCGCATTTTCGAGCATCCGGCCTCGGTGTTCGTATTTACCAACATGCTCTACGCGGAGGCGCCCTGGCTCACGCCGGCATCACCCGCGGCGGCGGCCGCGACCGTCTGGCATGAGGTTCCCCTGCGGGGTGCTTCCTCGGGCGAGTTCGAGACGCAAATCGCGGAATTGAAGCCGTTTTTGGAGCAGAACTGGCGCGCGGCGGTCAGCCCGCGCACGGGGATGCCTCTTTATGAGCGGCCTGTCGTGCTGGTGCTCTACCGTGAAGACCAGCGGTTTCTGCTTGATTCGACAATTCCACGGCCGGGCCAGGCCGAGGCCAATTTCGACCTCGTTATTGCATCCCAGCCATACCGCGCGCTGTCCTCGGTCAATTTTCGGGCAAAACGGATCATTGCGCCCCTGGCCCGGGCCTTGCGGGCAGGCGGCCGCCTGATCGGAATTCACTCCCACGGCCAGGATCCGGGCATGGAAATGATCCAGGCGATCTGGCCCGGAGAAAACCCTTTCTCTGTGAGCCGTCATGAGCTATTGCGCGCGGTGAAGTACGAGCTCGGCTCGGTGGGCCGCGACTTAAATTTTAATGCTTACGCAGATAACCGCTCGATCTTCAGGTATGATATGGAAGCTCTGCCCAACGAGGTGACAGGCTCTATCGGCACCTCGACGGCCTTTGCAGCGTGGAATGCGGCGGTTTACGTCGCTCAGATTGAGGACGACCGGTTGACGGAAATGACTCAAAACGGCCGCACTCTGGATGCCGCCAGGGACGTGCTGCGAAAGTACAATGGGCTCTGGTTTCTCGACGAATCCTACGTCATCTCGCGCCGGCGTGATTGACATCATTCAAAGCTAAATATCGCAAACGCCCGCCAGCTAGCGGCGGAACAAGGGGTTACTGATGCGCGCGTCCTATCTCTTCACCAGCGAGTCCGTGTCCGAAGGCCATCCGGACAAGGTGTGCGACCGGATCTCCGACGAGATCGTCGATCTGTTCTACCGCGAAGGACCGAAAGCAGGCATCGATCCCTGGCAAATTCGTGCCGCCTGCGAAACGCTCGCGACCACCAACAAGGTCGTGATCGCCGGCGAAACCCGCGGTCCCGCATCCGTCACCAACGAGCAGATCGAAGGCGTCGTGCGCGCCGCGATCAAGGACATCGGCTACGAGCAGGACGGTTTCCACTGGCAGAAGGCCGACATCGAGATCCTGCTGCATCCGCAGTCTGCCGACATCGCTCAGGGGGTCGATGCGCTGCAGCCAGGCGAAGTCAAGGAAGAGGGCGCGGGCGACCAGGGCATCATGTTCGGCTACGCCACCAACGAGACGCCCGATCTGATGCCGGCGCCGATCTTCTACGCCCACAAGATCCTGCGCCTCATCTCGGAAGCACGCCACTCCGGCCGCGAGAAGGTGTTGGGCCCGGACTCCAAGAGCCAGGTCACCGTCCAGTACGAGAACGGCAAGCCGGTCGGCGTGCGCGAGATCGTGGTGTCGCATCAGCATCTGGTCGAGGACATCTCGTCCAAGCAGATTCGCGACATCGTCGAGCCCTATGTGCGCGAGGCGCTGCCGAAGGAGTGGATTACGGCGAAGACCATCTGGCACATCAACCCGACCGGCAAGTTCTACATCGGCGGTCCCGACGGCGATACCGGCCTGACCGGCCGCAAGATCATCGTCGACACCTATGGTGGCGCGGCCCCGCACGGTGGCGGCGCGTTCTCCGGCAAGGATCCGACCAAGGTCGACCGCTCGGCCGCCTATGCGGCACGCTACGTCGCCAAGAACATCGTCGCGGCCGGTCTTGCCGACCGCTGCACGCTGCAGCTCGCCTACGCCATCGGCGTGGCGCGGCCGCTGTCGATCTACATCGACACCCACGGCACCGGTAAGGTGTCGGAGGCTGAGCTCGAGAAGGCCGCCGCCAAGGCGATGGATCTCACCCCGCGGGGCATCCGCAGCCATCTCGATCTCAACCGCCCGATCTACGCGCGCACCTCCGCCTACGGCCATTTCGGCCGTACGCCCGACAACGAGGGCGGCTTCTCCTGGGAGAAGACCGATCTCGTCGAAGCGCTCAAGCGCGCGGTCTAAACGCTCTTACCTCGCCCCGCTTGCGGGGAGAGGTCGCCGCGAAGCGGCGGGTGAGGGGGACTCTCCACTGGCTCAGTGCGCGGATGGAGCCCCTCACCCCAGCCCTCTCCCCGTAAAAACGGGGGAGAGAAAGAAGACTGTGCCGCAAGGCGCTTCGTTTGCTTCGTTACTGACACGCCAGACCCACCACTAGGAAACAGACATGAACGCGAAGCCCGGCTTCACCGATTACATCGTCAAGGACATTTCGCTCGCCGATTTCGGCCGCAAGGAGCTCTCGCTCGCCGAGACCGAGATGCCCGGCCTGATGGCCACCCGCGAAGAATATGGCCCGAAGCAGCCCCTGAAGGGCGCGCGTATCGCCGGCTCCCTGCACATGACGATCCAGACCGGCGTGCTGATCGAGACGCTGGCCGCGCTCGGCGCCGACATCCGCTGGGTCTCCTGCAACATCTATTCGACGCAGGACCACGCCGCGGCGGCGATCGCAGCCGCCGGCATTCCGGTGTTCGCCGTCAAGGGTGAGAGCCTGACCGAGTACTGGGATTACACCGCCAAGCTGTTCGACTGGCACGGCGGCGGTCACCCGAACATGATCCTCGACGACGGCGGCGACGCCACCATGTACGTCCATCTCGGCCTGCGCGCCGAGAACGGCGACACCAAGTTCCTGGACAAGCCGGGTTCGGAAGAAGAGGAAGTCTTCTTCGCGCTTCTGAAGAAGCAGCTCAAGGAGAAGCCGAAGGGCTACTTCGCCGAGATCGCCAAGAGCATCAAGGGCGTTTCCGAAGAGACCACCACGGGCGTGCATCGTCTCTATGACATGCAGAAAGCCGGCACGCTGCTATGGCCGGCCATCAACGTCAACGACAGCGTCACCAAGTCGAAGTTCGACAACCTCTATGGCTGCCGTGAATCGCTGGTCGACGGCATCCGCCGCGGCACCGACGTGATGATGTCCGGCAAGGTCGCGATGGTCGCGGGCTTCGGCGACGTCGGCAAGGGTTCGGCCGCCTCGTTGCGCCAGGCCGGCTGCCGCGTCATGGTCTCCGAAGTCGATCCGATCTGCGCACTGCAGGCGGCGATGGAAGGCTATGAAGTCGTGACCATGGAAGACGCCGCGCCCCGCGCCGACATTTTCGTCACCGCGACCGGCAACAAGGACATCATCACGATCGAGCACATGCGCGCGATGAAGGATCGCGCCATCGTCTGCAACATCGGTCACTTCGACAACGAGATCCAGATCGCGGGTCTGCGCAACCTGAAATGGACCAACATCAAGCCGCAGGTCGACGAGATCGAATTTCCCGACAAGCATCGCATCATCATGCTGTCGGAAGGTCGCCTCGTGAACCTCGGCAACGCGATGGGCCATCCGTCCTTCGTGATGTCGGCCTCCTTCACCAACCAGACGCTGGCGCAGATCGAGCTTTTCGCCAACAACAAGGACGGCAAGTACAAGAAGGAAGTCTACGTGCTGCCGAAGTCGCTCGACGAAAAGGTTGCGCGCCTGCACCTCGCCAAGATCGGCGTCAAGCTCACCGAGCTGCGCAAGGACCAGGCCGACTATATCGGCGTCAAACAGGAAGGTCCGTACAAGTCGGACCACTACCGCTACTGATCGCTGAGCGTATCTATTTTCGACGCAAAGCCCCGGAGCGATCCGGGGCTTTGTTGTCTTGAGCCCGACACACGTGTCTCTTCGCGGTTGTGTCAGGGCCGATTGCCAGTTGACGAGCGATGATCCCGGTCAGACAATCCTTGGCTGCGGAGGGGACAATGGCTCAAGACCATTTCGACGTGCTGATCGTCGGTGCCGGCCTGTCCGGGATCGGCGCGGGCTTCCACCTGCAGACCAAATGCCCGGGCAAGAGCTACGTCATCCTCGAGGGGCGCGATTGCATCGGCGGCACCTGGGACCTGTTTCGCTATCCCGGCGTCCGCTCCGATAGCGACATGTTCACGCTGGGCTATTCCTTCAAGCCCTGGACCGATCCGAAGGCGATCGCCGACGGTGCGCAAATCCTCAACTACGTTCGCGAAACCGCGGCCGAGAACGGCATCGAGAAGCACATCCGCTTCCGCCATCGTGTCAAGCGTGCGGCGTGGTCGACGAGTGAGGCGCGCTGGGCCGTCGAGGCCGAGCGCATTACCGGCGAGGGCGCAATCGAAACCGTGCGCTTCACCTGCAATTTCCTGTTCATGTGCTCGGGCTACTACAAATACGAGGAAGGATATACGCCGGAGTTTCCGGGCGTCGCGGATTTCGCCGGCCGCATCGTGCATCCGCAGAAATGGACCGGCGACATCGACTACGCCGGCAAGCGCGTCGTCGTGATCGGCTCGGGCGCGACCGCGGTGACGCTGGTGCCGGAGCTCGCCAAGACCGCCGCACAGGTCACCATGCTGCAGCGCTCGCCGACCTATGTGGTGTCTCGCCCGGCACAGGATCCCGTCGCCAACAAATTGCGCCGCAATCTCCCGACGCGGCTTGCCTATCACCTGATCCGCTGGCGCAACGTGATGTGGGGGATGTTCTTCTTCCAGCTCAGTCGGCGCCGCCCTGCGAAGGTGAAGGAGCTGGTTCTCAAGGGCGTGCAGATGGCGCTCGGCCCCGATTACGACGTCGCAACCCACTTCACGCCGCGCTACAATCCCTGGGACCAGCGGCTCTGCCTCGTGCCGGATGGCGATCTGTTCAAGGCGATCCGCGAGCAGCGCGCCTCGGTGGTCACCAAAGAGATCGACACGTTCACGCATGACGGTATCCGCCTCAAGGACGGCAGCGAGCTTGCGGCGGACATCATCGTGACCGCGACGGGACTGGTGCTCCAGGTCGTCGGCGGGTTGGAGGTGAGCGTCGACGGCCGCGCCGTCGATTTTGCCAACACGCTGACCTACAAAGGCATGATGTATGCGGATGTGCCGAACATGGCCTCCGCCTTTGGCTACACCAACGCATCATGGACGCTGAAATGCGACCTCACCTGCGAATATGTCTGTCGGCTCATCAACTACATGGACCGGCACAATTTCCGGCAGTGCATGCCGCATAATGACGATCCCACGATTACCGCGCAGCCGTCGCTCGATTTCACCTCGGGTTATGTGCAGCGCTCGGTCGCAAAGATGCCGAAGCAAGGCTCGAAGCAGCCGTGGCGGCTCTACCAGAACTACGCGCTCGACATCGTCTCCTTGCGGTTCGGCCGGATCGACGATGGCGTGATGCAGTATTCCTGATCGCCGCCGTCTTGTCTTGCGCGTGGTAAGCGCCAGCTTCAAATCGATCGCGAGCGCAAGACCAACTGCGTCGCCGCCGAGCCGGAACAGCACAAGATGGTCTCCTCCGCGGTGAGCGTCGCCGCACCCGGCGTCGTTCCCCTCCTGAAGAAGAGCATCGGCGCTCGCCAAGAATCGCAACCGCCAATGCGTTGTTTTGCGTATACGGCCGCTCGGGTGAATCGGCCATGTTCCCCGAACGGTTAACGCCGGATTAACCGCGGAGTCCTAGCCTGTCTCGGCCGGGGTTACTTGCAAGGCCGAGGTGAGCCCAATGGAAGCCCAGAGAATCGCGGTCGACGCCGTCGTCGCGTTGACCGATTGCGACCGCGACGCCGTCATCGCGTTCATCCGCCGCCTGTATCTCGCCGGCGTCACCGACCCCAAGCGCCTGACCTTCAAGGGTCTCCAGGCGCTGTCGCGGGCCTGATTCGGCTCGTTTCGGCCTCAAGTTGCCATCCCTGATCTCCGGAGCGTGATTGCAACCCTCCGGCGAATATCTTGCCGCTCGGGCCGCGTCGGGATAGATCACGTCCCCGGTTAAATCACCGGGGAACGGGGGATGTTAAAACAGCTTTTTGCGCCGCAACTCGTCATTCTCTGTGTGCTGGCGGCATCGACGATCTACGTTCATTTCCGCGGCAAGCAGCGGCTGCGCTTTACGCGCTAGCTCGGCGATCACTCCACCTATCTCGCGCCCTACAATGTGCTGATGTACGCGGGCTCGGCGGTGCCGAACAAGCCGGTGATCCCGGTGGAGCAGTTTCCGGAGCTGAAAGCCCTCAGCGAGAATTGGGAGACCATCCGCGACGAGGCCGTTCGCTTGTTCGACGAAGGCTTCATCCGCGCGGCGGCGAAGAACAACGATTGGGGTTTCTACTCGTTCTTCAAGAGCGGCTGGAAACGCTTTTATCTGAAATGGTATGATGACTTCCTGCCTTCGGCGCGCACGCTGTGCCCGAAGACGGTGGAGCTGCTCAACTCCATTCCGAGCGTACATGGTGCGATGTTCGCAATGCTGCCGCCCGGCGGCAAGCTCGGCGCCCACCGCGATCCCTTCGCCGGTTCGCTGCGATACCACCTCGGCCTTGTCACGCCGAACTCGAACAAGTGCCGCATCCTGGTCGACGGCGTCGAATGCGTCTGGCGCGACGGTGAGGCCTTCATGTTCGACGAGACCTTCATCCACAGTGCGGAGAATGCCACCGACGTCAACCGCATCATCCTGTTCTGCGACGTCGAGCGTCCGATGAAGTACGGCTTCATGACCGCGATCAACCGCTGGGTCAGCCACCACATCGTCAAGGCCTCTGCAACCCAGAACGTCGACGGCGAGAGCGTCGGCGTCCTCAACAAGGTGTTCGGAAAGCTCTACGAGATCCATCTTGCGAGCCGCAAGGTCAAGGCATGGAATCGCAACGTCTACTACACGCTCAAATATTCGCTGACGGCGCTGATTCTCGGCCTCATCGTGCTGTCGGCATTGCGGTGATTGCGTTTAGTGACGGTGCTTGTGTCCTTCGGAGCCATCAGGGCGTTGGTAACCGCGCAACTCAGCGTATCGCTGCTTCTGGCTCGGATCGAGCACGGCAGTTGTCGACAGATGATATTTGAGGTGGCTTTCGCGGAGCAGTGCCTGGGTTTCCGAAATGGCAACGAGGGTCGCCCTGAGTGACTCCGATGTCGCGACGCGGGTGGAGAAGAGCCGGTCCAACTCCGTCTCCTGCTCGACCAGCTTGTTACCCAGCGAAACCGCCTCTTGCTTCATGGCGTCGAAGAGGCGCTGAACCTGGATGCGCTGATCCGCGGTCAACTCAAGCCGATCACCTAATTCAAGAACATGGCTCGGACCGGGATATCCATTGAGCTCGGCGGCAAGCGCCAGGCCCATGCCACGTCCGGCCCGAAGATCGTCGATCTGCTGCTGCGACAGCGCCTTGATGGGGCGATGCTCAAGGCCAGCATAAGGCTGACTGGACTGCGCGCTGGCAATATTGCACGAGATGATAAGCGTGGCCGCGAGCAGGAGAAGGTGTCTCATGAGGCTGGCTCCATGACATCGGCCCGGCTCGTCGATCGATCTCCACCGGTGCTCTCCATATATCTTGCTGGACGGTTCGCCCCATGGCAACAAAGATTGCCGTGATTGAGTTGCCGAACATGGAGCAGGCGATGGCCTCGTTGCCAGTTGCGAACACTGAGCTGCTGCAATTCTTCCGCGCGTGGCTGGAGACCTTCGCGGGCTATGTCCGCGAGGTCGACTATGCTTCGGCACGGCCGCTCTTCCATCCGGATGTGCTGGCTTTCGGCACCCACAACGATGTCATCCCAGGTCTCGAGCAATGGGTCTCGACGCAATGGGACAACGTCTGGCCGAAGACGGCCGACTTCCGCTTCGTCGTCGACCAGGCCTCGATCCTGGCATCGTCCGATGGCACGATGGCGACCGTGATCGTGCCGTGGACGAGCACGGGCTATCATCCCGACGGCAGCGCGTTTCCGCGCCCCGGCCGGGCCACGATGGTGTTTTCAAGACATGGCGATGGTTGGCTGTGCGTGCATTCCCACATGTCGCTCAATCGCGGTGTGCCGCAGGCAAGCCACGCCAATCGGCCGGTGAAGGCCCGGTAGATCAGGCATCGTCCGCCTAATGCAAAAGGCCCCGGGGCATGCCCGGGGCCCTCATATTTGGAGCGCCGTCAGCCTTACTCGGGCTGGCCGATCGAGACCTTCAGCGTGCCGACGCCGTCGACGCCGCATTCGAGCTTGTCGCCGGGCTGGAGCTGCGACACGCCGGCAGGCGTGCCCGTCATGATGATATCGCCGGCGGCGAGCTTCACCTGCTGCGAGAGCTGCCAGATGATCTCGGGCACGTTCCAGATCAGCTCTGTGAGGTCGCCTTTCTGGGCTTCCTTGCCGTTGACCGTCAGCCAGATCTTGCCCTTGGCGGGATGGCCGATCTTCGATGCCGGCTGCACCGCTGAGCAAGGCGCCGAATAGTCGAACGACTTGCCGATCTCCCACGGACGCTCCTTCTTGCGCGAGGCGATCTGCAGGTCGCGCCGGGTCAGGTCGATGCCGACGGCGTAGCCGTAGACATGGTCGAGCGCCTTCTCGGCGGGAATGTTGAGGCCGCCGCTCTTCATTGCGACGATCAGTTCGACCTCGTGATGGAGATCCTTGGTCAGCGGCGGATAGGGAATGGTGGCGCCGTCGGGCACCAGCATGTCGGCGTGCTTGGCGAAGAAGAACGGCGGGGCGCGCTCGTCATTGCCCATCTCGCGGATGTGCTCGAGATAGTTGCGACCGACGCACCAGATGCGGCGCACGGGATAACGGCCACTCTCCCCGACGACGGGAAGAGAAGCCTGGGTCGGAAGCGGGATGACGTAGGAGGCGGCGTTCATGGTGCGATCTCGCTGCTCTTGAGGTAAAAGGAACTCTATGCGGTTGCGCTGATCGGCGCCAGAGCGCCGGCGTCGTGATGTTGCAGGCGGAAGAACGACGCGTAGCGCCCGCCGCGGCGGAGCAGCTCGTCATGCCGGCCCTGCTCGACGATCTCGCCGCCCTCGACCACCAGGATCGCATCGGCGTGCATGATGGTGTGCAGGCGATGCGCGATCACGATGGTGGTGCGGTTCTGGCAGAGATGCTCGATCGCCTCCTGCACCTGGCGCTCGGACTCCGAATCGAGCGCGGCGGTGGCTTCGTCGAGGAGGATGATCGGCGCGTTCTTGATCAGCGCGCGCGCGACCGCGATGCGCTGGCGCTGGCCGCCGGACAGTTGCGTGCCGTGCTCGCCGACGGGCGTGTCGTAGCCGAGGGGGAAGCCCATGATGAAATCATGCGCGCAGGCTGCTTTCGCAGCATCGATGATTTGTTCTTCGGTCGCGCCCGCGCGGCCGAAGGCGATGTTGTTGCGGATGGTGTCGCGGAACAGATAGACGTCCTGGCCGACATAGGCGGTCTGAGCCCGCAGCGATTTTCGCGAGACGGCGCCGATCGACTGGCCGTCGATCACGATGTCGCCTTGCGTCACCTCGTAGAAGCGCAGCAGCAACCCCAGCACGGTCGATTTGCCGCCGCCGGAGGGGCCGACCAGCGCAGTGACCTTGCCGGGCTCGGCAACAAAGCTCATGCGGTTGAGGACGGCCTCACCGTTGCGATAGGAGAAGCTGACGTCGCGCAGTTCGATACGGGCATTCGAGAGTTTCAGCGCCGGCTTGTCGTCGTCGGAATGCTCGCTCGCAGGGCTGTCGACGACTTCGAGCAGCATGCGGGCGCCGACGAGCTGGCTGTTGAGGTCGATGTTGAGCCGCGCCAGCCGCTTGGCCGGCTCGGTCGCCATCAGGAACGCGGTCATGAAGGAAAAGAAAGCGCCGGGCGTGGCGTTGAGGGCGACCACGCTATAGCCGCCATAAAGCAGGCAGCCGGCGACCGCGAAGCCGCCGAGCATCTCCATCAGCGGATTGGAGCGGTTGGCGACGCGGGCCATCTTGTTGGCGTTGCGCTCGACGATCGCGATGTTCTCGTCGATGCGGGTCTGCATGGTGTCTTCGAGCGTGAACGCTTTCACCGTGCGGATGCCCTGCAGCGATTCCTGCATCGTCTCCAGGATGTCGGCGGTGCCGGTGAACTGGTTGTAGGCGAGGCCCTTGATGCGCTTCACCAGCTTGCGTAGCACCAGCATCGCCGGCGGCACCGCGACGAGGCCGATGAACGACATCACCGGATCCTGCCACACCATCACGCCGATCATGGCGAGCAGCATCATGAGGTCGCGCCCGACCGCATTGACCAGCATGTTGAGGACATCGGTGATGGACTTTGCGCCGGCCGTCAGCCGCGCCAGAAATTCGGACGAATGCCGCTCGGAGAAGAATCCGACGCTCTCGCGCATCAGCTTGGCGAACAGCTGGCGCTGGTTGGTGGCGAGGATGGCGTTGGAGATCTTGGTCAGGATCACCATGTGGCCGTACGTCGCCACGCCCTTGATGAAGAGCAGGATCACCGTGATGCCTGAGAACATCGCGATGCCCGGGATGTTCTTGTCGACATAGGCCTGGTTGATGACCTGGCCGAGCACGTAGGTCGCGCCCGCGGTCGATCCGGCGGCAAGCGCCATCAGCGCGAAGGCGACCAGATAGCGCCGCCAGTAGAGAATCCCCTGTTCCGTGACCAGGCGGCGAATCAGCACCGCTGCCGCATAGGGATCGTCAGTGATTTTCTTTGGAAACTGAGCCATCCGTAGTCCATTGACGGCACAGGAATAAGCCTGCCCGCGCGTCAGGGATCGAACGGCCTCTGTGCCCGCTAAGCCAGCGCTTTTCAAGCCCAATTAAGGGCTTGCGCTGGAATGGAATCTAGGCCGAGGCGGCGTGGCGGAGCTCGCCGTGACGCTCACGGAACAGCTTGTCCTCCCAGGCCAGCGCGTGCGCCGCGATGGTCTCGAGATCGTCGTATTGCGGCTTCCAGTCGAGCAGGCCGCGGATGCGGCTGGTGTCGGCGACCATGGTCATGATGTCGCCGGGCCGGCGCGGGGCGTATTGCACGGCGAAGCTGCGGCCCGAAACACGACGCACCGCGTCGATGGTCTCCAGCACCGAGTAGCCGCGGCCATAGCCGCAATTGAGCGTCGTCGAGGCGCCGCCGTTGCGCAAATAAGCGAGCGCCGAGCGGTGCGCCTGCGACAGGTCCGTGACATGGATGAAGTCGCGGATGCAGCTGCCGTCCTGGGTCGGATAGTCGGTGCCGAACACGTCGATCTTGGCGCGCTGGCCGGTCGCGGCTTCCACCGCGATCTTGAGCAGGTGCGTGGCGCCGGCGGTGGCAAGGCCGATGCGGGCCTGCGGATCGGCACCCGCAACGTTGAAATAGCGCAGGGTGACGTATTGCATGCCGTAGGCGGCGGCGACGTCGTGCAGCATGATCTCGGTCATCAGCTTCGACGAACCGTAGGGCGACAGCGGCCGTGTCGGCGCATGCTCGGGCACCGGCACCTGGTCCGGATCGCCGTAGACCGCCGCGGTCGAGGAGAAGATGAAGCGGTCGATGCCGCGCTTGACCGCGACGTTGAGCAGGTTGCGCGCGGTCGTGAAATTGTTGCGGTAATAGCCGAGCGGATCGCGCATCGAATCCGGCACGACCACCGAGCCCGCGAAATGGATGATGCTCTCGATGTTGTGCTGGGCGATCACGCCTTCGAGCAGGTTCTCGTCGCCGGCATCGCCAATGAACAGCGGCACGCCTTCGGGCAGATAGGCCGAGAAACCGGTGGAGAGATCGTCGATCACGACGACGTCCTCGCCGGCTTCCGCCAGCGCCAGAACCGTGTGGCTTCCGATATAGCCGGCACCGCCGGTGACAAGCACAGTCATGGTCTCACCCGTCTTCGATCAACGCTCCAAGCTAACGTTTACGTGGTGAAGAGGGGGTATCGGCGCGGCTGAACTGGTCACTATGCTTAATGTTGCGTATAGGGACTTTCGAAACGGAGCGTGGCGTGGCGAATTCCCCAAGCGATCTCGAAGTGATCGTGCCAAATCTGCACAGGCGCTATTCCGGGGTCACCGCGACCAACCGGATGGTGGCGCCGCGGCTGGCAAAGCTGTTTCGCGCCGCGTGGTTCGGCTCCGACGCGCCGGAGGGGATCGCGCGCCTGAACGGTGCCGATCTCCTGAGATTGTGGCGCCGCAAGGCGCCGGTGATCTGGCACGCGCGCCGCAACAACGAGATGATCGCGGGCGTGCTGTTGCGCGCGCTCGGCTGGCCGCTGAAGCTCGTCTTCACTTCGGCGGCGCAACGCCATCATAGCTGGATTACGCGCTGGCTGATCCGGCGCATGGACGCGATCATCGCGACATCGGATCTTTCGGGCTCGTTCCTGAAAGTGAAGGCGACCGTGATCCCGCACGGCGCCGACACCGAAGTCTATGCGCCGCCGCTCGACCGCACTGCCGCCTTCGCGGAAGCCGCGCTGCCGGGCCGCCACGCGATCGGCTGCTTCGGCCGGGTGCGCGCGCAGAAGGGCACCGATGTGTTCGTCGATGCGATGTGCCGCTTGCTGCCGCGCTATCCGGATTTCACCGCTGTCATCGTCGGCCAGGTCACACCCGAGCAAACCGCCTTTGCAAACGACCTGAAGAAGCGGATCGAGGCCGCCGGCCTGCAATCGCGCATCGTCATCACTGGCGAACTGCCGATCGAAGACGTGCAGCGCTGGTATCAGCGGCTGACGATCTACGCCTTCACCTCACGCAACGAAGGTTTTGGCCTGACCTTGATCGAGGCGATGGCGGCCGGCAGCGCGCTGGTCGCCGCGCGCGCCGGCGCGGCCGAACTCGTGGTCGAGGATGGCGTGACCGGCGTGCTGGTCCCGGCCGGTGATGCCGATGCGCTGGCAGCAGCGCTGGAGCCGCTGATGCGGGATGCGGCCATCGCAATCGCGATGGGCGAGCGCGGGCGGGCACGGGTGCTCGAACGATTCAGCCTCGATGCGGAGGCGTCACGGATCGGGGACGTCTATCGGCCGCTGCTTTGAGCCACTGCCGTAGCGGCATCAAAAACAAAAACCGCGAAAACAACCCCATGCACAGTAGCCGGTGCTAGCGGAATCAATGGTTTGGCGGCCGGTGTAATGGGCTGCTGATTTTACGAAATGGATTTGACTCGTCGGGCAAAACAGGTCTAAAGTTCATCATCGCAGGTTCGCTGTCCCCGTTGTCAGCGTACGCCCCGTCGAGCGGGAAGCCCTTTTCCTCTCGACAGCAATCCAATATTGTTGCGCACAGAAAATGCGCATCAAATCAGTGTGTTATGTTGCGGGGCGGGTTTTCCTCACTTGGCGAGACTAACTAGGGTTTAATGCGTTGTCTGGCACTCTGCTTGCTATGCGGTTGCCATGACTAGTGAGGGCTGCTTTGATGAAAGAAATCGCCGCAGAGGGAATGCTGAAAATGGGCCATCTCATCGTCGTTCGAGCGAATTGGGATACCGAAGCGTCTGTGTGGACTGCCGAGAGTTCCGACCTCCCGGGACTCGTCACGGAAGCTGCGAGCCTTGATGAGCTCGATGCGAAGTTGCCCGATCTTATTCGCGATTTGTTGGAGGATGAAGGCGCCACTGAAGGGTATGAAGTCCCCGTCGAGGTGATTGCGAGCTTCTCCAAACGCATAAAGATCGGCTCCGCAAAAGAAGCCGCATGAATAGCTTTACTCCGGAATTGAAACGAATTCTGGAGAAGGCGGGATGCTTCTTCGTTCGACGTGGGCGCGGCGACCACGACATTTGGGAGAGCCCGGTCTCAGGTATCCGCTTTACGGTCGATAACAATATCAAATCTCGGCATACAGCGAACGCAGTTCTGAAACAGGCTGGGCTGCCCAAGCAGTTTTGACCTCCACGCTCAGGTCGAAGCCCTCATCCCCGCCTCTCGCAACACCCGCTGCGCAATCTCCACCACCTCGCTCGCCGCGATATCTCGCATGCAGCGGTGGTCGTTCATCCTGCAGGTCGTGCTCTGGCAGGGCTGGCAGGAGAGCACGCTCTTGTCCTGGACCACGGTCGCGGCGAGGCCGTTGAGGGGGGCCCAGAGATAGGGGCTGGTCGGGCCGAAGATGCCCATGGTCGGTGTGCCCAGGGCGGCTGCGATGTGCATCAGGCCGGAATCGTTGGAGATTGCGACGCCGGCCGCGGCCATGGCCAGCACGCCGTTGCGCAGATCATTGCCGGTAAGGTCCCGCACCCCAGGGCCGCCAGCGGTCCCGGCGCCGCCGGCCGCGACGATCTCCTGGGCCAACCCCTTTTCCCCGGGGCCGCCGACAACCCAGACCTCGAGGCCGCGCTCGGCGAGCAGGCGGGCGGCCTCGGGATAGTAGGTCCAGCGCTTTGAGACGCCGACCGAGCCGGGGGCGAGCGCTACGGCAGCGCCGGCGCTGAGGCCGTTGGCCTGCCGCCAGCGGACGATGTCCTCGGCCGGGACCCGCAATTGCGGCACCGGCCATTCCGGCGGCAGCGGGGCGCCATCGGGCTGGGCGAGGGCGGCGTTCTTGTCGATGAAGCGGGGCAGCTTCTTTTCGCCCCAGCGCCAGCGATTGAGCAGGCCGAACCGGAATTCGCCGACGAAGCCGACCCTTTCCGGAATCCCGGCCAAAGCGGGCGCGATGGCGGCCTTCCAGGTCCGGGGCAGCACCAGGGCGGTGCCGTAGTTCCGCTCGCGCAGGAGCTTCGCCAGGCCGAGCTGGCGGCCCACGGCGAGCCGGCCGCGCGGCAGGTCCCAGACGATCGCTTCGCGCACGCCCGGCATGTAATCGACCAAGGGCGCGCATAGGGAGGTCGTGAGCAGATCGACCGGCCGGTTCGGCCAGCGCTCATTGAGGACCCGCACGACGGTGTGATTCCGGACGAAATCGCCGATCCACATGTAGGGGACGATCAGGATCGGGCGCGTGTCGCCCCGATCTGCCTCGCCACAAAGTTGCGAATCTTGGTTCATTCGTTGATAAGGCCGGGGTGCGCTGATGTGGCGGTTCGGTTAGCCGCTCCGGGCCGGCAGGTAAAGCCGGCTGAGTGGCAATCCCAAAACCGCTTACACTTTGGCGGATCATGCGCTAGGGCAGAACCGGGCCGCAAAACTTCGGGCAGGCGGAATCTGGCAGGGAAGTTGGAATGTTGCTGGTGACCGGCGGGGCCGGTTTTATCGGATCGAATGTCGTCGCCGCGCTGAACGAGGCCGGCCGCAGCGACGTGGTGGTCTGCGATTTCCTTGGCAACGAGGGCAAATGGCGCAACCTCGCCAAGCGGCAGCTTGTGGACATCGTGCCGCCGGCTGAGCTGCCGGACTGGCTGAAGGGCTGCAAGCTCGATGCCGTGATCCATCTCGGGGCGATTTCCGCGACCACCGCGACCGACGGCGACCTGGTGTTCGAGACCAATTTCCGCCTGTCGATGCGCCTCCTGGACTGGTGCACGGCGAATGCGGTGCCGTTGATCTACGCCTCTTCGGCGGCTACCTATGGCGACGGCGAGGCAGGATTTGACGACGATTCCTCGGTCGCTGCGCTGAAGAAACTGCGGCCGATGAATCTCTACGGCTGGAGCAAGCACCTGTTCGATCTCGCCGTCGCCGAGCGCGCAGCGAACGGCGAGAGGCTGCCGCCGCAATGGGCCGGGCTGAAATTCTTCAACGTGTTCGGCCCCAACGAATACCACAAGGGCTCGATGATGAGCGTGCTGGCGCGCCGCTTCGACGACGTCAAAGCGGGCCGCGTCGTGCAATTGTTCAAGTCGCATCGCGAAGGCATCGCCGATGGCGACCAGCGCCGCGATTTCATCTATGTCGACGACGTCGTGCGCGTGATCATGTGGCTGCTGGCGGCGCCGTCGGTGTCCGGGCTGTTCAATGTCGGCACCGGCAAGGCGCGCAGCTTCAGGGACCTGATGCTCGCGGCCTATGCTACGCTCGGCGCCAGCCCCAACATCGAATATATCGACATGCCGGAGCAGATCCGCGGCAGCTACCAGTACTTCACCCAGAGCGAGGTCGATCGCCTCCACCGCGCCGGCTACAATGGCGGCTTCACGACGCTTGAGGACGCGGTGAAGGCCTATGTCGGGAATTATCTCGACCGGCCCGACCGCTTCCGCTGAGGCCCATGACCATGCCGACGCCCATTCTCGATTTCGATGCTCTCGCGCAAGCCATCTCGGGCCGCACGGTGCTGTGCATCGGCGACATCATGCTGGACGAGTTCGTCTATGGCGAGGTGTCGCGGATCTCGCCGGAAGCGCCGGCGCCCGTCATCGCGGCACAGCGCAGCGAGATCCACATCGGCGGTGCCGGCAATGTCGCGCGCAACGTCGCCGCGCTTGGCGCGCGCTGCATCTTCGTCGGCCTCGTCGGCGAGGACGATGCGGGCAGGCAGCTCGCCTCGACGCTTGCGGAGCAGGGCGCCATCGAAAGCGTGCTGGTGTGCGATCCCTCGCGTCCGACCACGCGAAAAGTCCGTTTCGTCTCCGAGCATTTTTCCACGCACATGCTGCGTGCGGATTGGGAACAGGCGCAGCCTGCTTCCGATACGATCGAGACCAAGCTGATCGAAGCGATCCTGCCGCAGATCGCGCGCGCCGACATCGTGCTGCTGTCCGACTACGCCAAGGGCGTGCTGACCGCCCGCGTCATCCGCCACACCATCGACGCCGCGCGAAAACTCGGCAAGCCCGTGATCGTCGATCCCAAGAGCCTGAACTGGGCGATCTATCGCGGCGCCACGCTGCTCACGCCCAATCGCAAGGAATTTTCGGAAGCGACCCGAAGCCGCGCCGACACCCCGCAGAGCATCGTCGATGCCAGCGAGGACGTGATGCGGCTCGCCGATTGCGAAGCGATCCTGGTCACCCAAGGCGAGCACGGCATGACGCTGGTGCCGCGCAACGGCGAGGCCGTTCACGTTCCGGCGTTTCCGGTCAAGGTGCGCGACGTCTCCGGCGCCGGCGACACCGTTGCCGCGGCGCTCGCGGTGTCGCTTGCCACCGGCGCGGACTGGGACACGGCGCTGCGCATGGCCAGTGCCGCGGCCGCCGTCGCCGTCGGCAAGCAGGGCACCGCCAGCGTGAGTGTGGCCGAGCTGAAGCGAAAGATCTTGCCGCATGCCTATCTCGCGGCCGAGGAGAAGATCGTGCTCGAGCCCGGTGCGCTCGACGCGCAGCTCGCGGAATGGAAGAAGCAAGGCCAGCGCGTCGGCTTCACCAATGGCTGCTTCGACATCCTGCATCCCGGCCATGTCAAGGTGCTGACAGCGGCGCGCTCCGCCTGCGACCGCCTGATCGTGGGCCTGAACAGCGACGCCTCGGTGCGGCGGCTGAAGGGCGCCGACCGTCCCGTTCAGGACGAGCGAGCGCGTGCGGAAGTGCTGGCGGCGCTCGAAGCCGTCGATCTCGTCGTCATTTTCGATGAGGATACGCCGATCGACCTGATCACTCGCATCAAGCCGAGCGCGCTGATCAAAGGGGGCGATTACACCCGCGAACAGGTGGTCGGCCATGAGGTCGTCGAGGCCGCGGGTGGGACCGTGGTGCTGGTCGACATTCTCCAGGGCTTCAGCACGACGGCGCTGGTTCATCGCGCGCGGGGAGAGGGCAAGTGACGACGCTCGCCGGGGAGACGACCGGCCAGCTGCTGTGGCGGCGTCTGCGCAGTCCGGCGGCCTGGTCCGAGACGGTCGATCTGTTCGCGATCCTGACCGCGGCCTCGCTGCCATGGTCGACGTCGCTTGCGGCGATCTTCAATGTCCTGATGCTGCTCTGCATGGTGCCGTTCCTCGACGGCCGTGAGTTCCTGCAATCGCTCAAGCGTCCGATCTGCGCGGCGCCGATTGCGCTGGTCCTGCTCGCGCTGGTCGGGACGCTATGGTCGGACGCGGCCTGGGGCGCGCGCTTCTACGCGGTCAACCCAACGGTCAAGCTGCTGGTGCTGCCGGTCCTGCTCTATCATTTTGCGCGCTCGCCGCGCGGACATTGGGTGTTCGTCGCCTTCCTGGTGTCCTGCGCGCTGCTGTCGGTGATGTCCTGGGTCGTCGCCTTCTACCCTGATCTTGCACTCAAATCCGATCGCGTCGAGCGCGGCATCTTCGTCAAGAACTACATCGACCAGAGCCAGGAGTTCACGCTCTGCGCGGTCGCGCTCGCCTATCCGATCGTGCAGTTGCTGCGCCAGAAGCGCTACTGGATCGCCGGGCTGCTCACGGCGCTTGCGCTCGCCTTCTTCGTCAACATGGTGTTCGTGGTGGTATCGCGCACCGCGCTCCTCACCATTCCGATCCTGTTCGGGGTGTTTGCGTTGCTTCATCTGAGATGGCGCAGCATCGCGATCATCTCCGCCGCCCTGCTCGTGGGCGCGGTTCTCGCCTGGCAGGCCTCGCCGCAATTGCGCAAGACCGCCGACAGCTTTGCCAGCGACTACACGCGCTATGTCGAGAAAGGAGCGCCGACCTCGGCCGGCTTGCGGCTCGAATTCTGGCGAAAATCCCTCGGCTTCTTCGCGGAGGCGCCGGTCAAGGGGCACGGCACGGGCTCGACGCGCGGATTGTTCGAACGTGCCGCGACGCCGGGCGATGCTCTGTATCAGGCATCCGCCGAGGTGATCGGCAACCCGCATAACCAGACGCTGAACGTGGCCGTGCAATGGGGCATCATCGGGGTAGCCGCTCTCTACGCCATCTGGATCCTGCATCTGCTGTTGTTTCGCGGCGACGGGCTCGCAAACTGGGTCGGCCTCCTGGTCGTCGTCCAGAACGTCTTCACCTCGCTGTTCAACTCCCATCTGTTCGACTTCCACGAGGGCTGGATGTACGTCATCGGTGTCGGCGTTGCCGGCGGCATGGTGATCCGGGCCAAGCAGGCCGGGGCGAAGCCGGCGGAAGCCGGTTCCTGAACGGCCGGCCGACGGCAAACCTTGACCGGCAAGCCTTGACTGGCATGTCCGGCCGAGATGGGTTATCAGCGCGATCAGGTTGCATCTTACTGGATTTTCGGTCAGCGGATGACGCGTCTTTCGCATCTCACCTTGCGCAATTTCATGATCGCGCTCCACGACCTGCTGGCGACCACGGCGGCGCTGTTCGCCGCCTTCTATCTGCGCTTCGAGGGCGGCGACGGCTTCTTCGACCGCCTGCCGCTGCTGATCCAGATCCTGCCCTATTTCCTCGCCTTCAGCGTGGTCGTGTTCTTCGTCTTCAACTTGACCACGACGAAATGGCGCTTCATCTCGCTGCCCGACGCGCTGAACATCATCCGCGTCGCGACCGTGCTGACGGTTGCACTCCTGGTGCTCGACTACATCTTCGTCGCCCCCAACGTCCGCGGCGCCTTCTTCCTCGGCAAGGTGACCATCGTCCTCTACTGGTTCCTCGAGATCTCCTTCCTCAGCGCGTTGCGCATGGCCTACCGCTATTTCCGCTATACGCGGGTGCGGCGTCACGCCCGCACCGGTGATGCCGCGCCGACGCTGCTGATCGGCCGCGCCGCGGATGCCGAGGTGCTGTTGCGCGGAATCGAGAGCGGGGCGATCAAGCGCATCTGGCCGGTCGGCCTGCTCTCGCCGTCGAGTTCCGATCGCGGCCAGTTGATCCGCAACGTCCCGGTTCTGGGCGGCGTCGACGACATCGAGGATGTCATCGCCGACTTCACCAAGCGCGGCAAGCCGATCGCGCGCGTCGTGATGACGCCGACTGCGTTCGAGCCGGAGGCCCATCCCGAATCGATCCTGATGCGGGCGCGCAAGCTCGGCGTGATCGTGAGCCGCATGCCCTCACTCGAGAGCGGCGATACGCCACGGCTCACGGCCGTCGCCGTCGAGGACCTGCTGCTGCGGCCGAGCGAAAAGATCGACTATGCGCGGCTCGAGGCCCTGATCGAGGGCAAGGCGGTGATCGTCACCGGCGGAGGCGGCTCGATCGGTTCCGAGATCTGCGAGCGTGTCGTCGCGTTCGGCGCCGCGCGCCTTCTGATCGTGGAAAATTCCGAGCCGGCACTCTACGCGATCACCGAAACGCTCGCGGCGCTCGGCACCGCTGCTTCGATCGAAGGGCGGATCGCCGACATCCGCGACCGTGAGCGCATCATGCGCCTGATGGCCGAGTTCAAGCCGGACATCGTGTTCCATGCCGCCGCGCTCAAGCACGTGCCGATCCTCGAGCGCGACTGGAGCGAGGGCGTCAAGACCAACATCTTCGGCTCGATCAACGTTGCCGATGCCGCGCACAGCGCCGGCGCCGAAGCCATGGTGATGATCTCGACCGACAAGGCGATCGAGCCCGTGTCGATGCTCGGCCTGACCAAGCGCTTCGCCGAGATGTATTGCCAGGCGCTCGACCATGATCTTGCGGCGGGCCACGGCGGCGCCAGGCGGTCGATGCGGCTGATCTCGGTCCGGTTCGGTAACGTGCTCGCGTCGAACGGCTCGGTGGTGCCGAAGTTCAAGGCCCAGATCGATGCGGGCGGTCCCGTGACGGTCACGCATCCGGACATGGTCCGCTACTTCATGACCATCCGCGAGGCCTGCGATCTCGTCATCACGGCGGCAACGCATGCGCTCGGAACGCAGCGCTCGGACGTGTCGGTCTACGTGCTCAACATGGGCCAGCCGGTGAAGATCGTCGATCTCGCCGAGCGCATGATCCGTCTCTCGGGCTTGCAACCCGGTTACGACATCGAAATCGTGTTCACGGGCATGCGGCCCGGCGAACGCCTGCACGAAATCCTGTTCGCCTCCGAGGAGCCGACCCGCGAGATCGGCGTCGCCGGCATCATGGCCGCGCAGCCGAACGAGCCGCCGATGCAGACGCTGCGCAAATGGATTGCGGCGCTGGAACAGGCGATCGCGCGCGACGATCGGGCCACCATCAGGACCATCCTGAAGGACGCGATTCCGGAATTCGGGTCGACCGCGGCCTGATCATGCAGCCTCGAGGCAAGATCGTCGTGGCGAGCCAGCATTACCCGCCTGATCCGAGCACGACGGCGGCGATCATGGCCGAGATCGCCTGCCGCATCGCCGGGGATCACGAGGTCGTGGTGCTGTCGGGCTCATCAGGCGCATTGCCGGCCTCGCAGACCGGCCCGGGCAAGCCGCGCATCGTCGCCGTCAAGAACCGCATGACGGGCAAGGCGGCGCTGGTGCGGCGCGGCGCCTCCGAGCTGCTGTTCGCGATGCGCACGTTCCTGGCGTTGACACGGGAGCTGAGGCGAGGTGACGTCGTGCTCACCGTCACCGCACCGTTCATGCTGCCTTACGCGGTCGCGGCGGCGGCGAAGCTGAAGGGCGCGCGTTCGGCGCTGATCATGCACGACCTTTTCCCCGACGTGCTGGTGATGGCGGGCCTGCTGAAGCCCGGTTCGATCATGACCATGACGATGCGCGCCGCCAACAGCCTGATGTTCCGCGCGCTCAATGCCGTCATCACCATCGGCCGCGATGCGGAACGGCCGCTGCTGAGCTATTCCGGCATGACGCGGAACAAGATCCGCTTCATCCCGAACTGGGCGACGCTCGCGGCCGCACCCCGGCCGGTGACGCCGGACAATCCGTTCCGCACTGCGCTCTCGGCGGATTTCGTTGTCGGCCTGTCGGGCAATCTCGGCTTCACCCATGATCCGGAGATCGTGTTCGAGGCGGCGCGCCTTTTGAGGGCCGAGCCTGGCATCCACTTCCTGCTCTCCGGTTGGGGCATCGGCTTCGAGCGGTTGAAGCAGTTGCAGACTGAGGCGAACTTGCCCAATGTCTCCTTCGTGGGGCGGGTCGAGGATGCCGAGCTCGAGGCCTTCCTGACGGCGGCCAATCTCTGGATCATTCCGTACCGGAAGGACGTTGCGGGGGTGTCGGTGCCGAGCCGGTTCTACAATCTGCTGGCGGTCGGCCGTCCCGTGGTGCTGGTCTCCGAACCGGAGGCCGAGGCCGCGTTGACGGTGGTGGAGAACGGGCTGGGCTGGGTCGTGACGCCCGGCCGTGCCGATCAACTGGCCGAGGCGATCCGCGCGGCGTCATGCTCCGACGGTGTCCCCATTGCGGAGCGCGCGGTGAAGGCGGCGGCGAAGTTCGATCGCGTCACCGCGATGAACGCCTATGCCGCCCTCATCGACGAATTGTTGCGCAACCCCGAACTGGCGGAGCAACGATGAACGAGCGCAAGCCAGTCGTGCTGGTGACGGGTGCGAGCGGTTTCGTCGGCCGTCATGTCGTGCCCGCGCTGGCGCGCGAGGGATGGTCGATCCGCCGCGCGGTGCGCAGACCGGAAGGCTTGGACGACGAGGTCGTGATCGAAACCGTCGGACCGGAAACCGACTGGCAAGCCGCGCTTCAAGGAGTCGACGCGGTCGTTCATCTCGCCGCGCGGGTGCATCACAAGCACGAAGAGCATGCGGTCCAGCTCTACCGCAACGTCAACATCGCCGGCACGCTGCACCTGGCGCGCAGCGCGGCCACAGCCGGCGTACACCAGTTCATCTTCATCAGCACCGTTCTCGTGCACGGTCGCAGCAACGAGGGCCGCGCGCCGTTCAGCGAGGACGATGTCCTGACGCCGCGCGGTCTCTACGGCATGTCCAAGGCCGCGGCCGAAGCGGGTTTGAAGACGCTGGCGCGCGACAGCGCCATGAAGGTCTCGGTGATCAGGCCGCCGCTGGTCTATGGTGCGGGCGCCAAGGGCAATTTCGCGCTGCTGACGCGCGCAGTGAACCTCGGGCTGCCGCTGCCCTTTGCCGCGATCCGCAATCACCGCGCCTTCCTTGCCGTGCAGAACCTGTCGTCGTTCATCCTGCGCCGGCTCTCTCATCCAGATCCCGCGAGCAATTTCGAGATATTCCTGGTGGCCGACAGGGAGCAGGTCTCGACGCCCGAGTTCATCGCACGGCTGGCCAAGGCTGCCGGCAAGAACTCGCGGCTGTTCGGCATGCCGCCGGAGCTGCTCAGCACGCTGCTGAGCGTGATGGGCCGGCAGGATACGCAGGACAGCCTGATCGGTTCGCTCGAGCTCAACCTCGCCAAGGCGATTGCGACCGGGTGGCAGCCGGAGGTGTCTCTCGACGAGGGGCTGCGGCTGGCGCTGCTGGCTCAGGACGCTTGAGGACGGGAGAATCGCCGCAGCACGATGCTGATCGCGATTGCGCCCGCCAGCAGCGCGATCAACGTGATCGTCGTCGAGCCGGCGCGAGCGGTGACGATGGCAAGCCCCGCGAGCACGAGATTGAGCGCGAACACCTCCCCGATCACGCGAGAGACCGTGAAGCCATGGTCGGTGGCGCGCTGGTAGAAATGCGAGCGATGCGCCGACCAGAATTGCTCGCGCCTGGCGACGCGCCGAAACAGCGTGATGGTGGAATCCACGAGGTAATAGGCCGGCAGCAACAGCGCTGCGGCGGGCTGCCCGCGCGAGGCCAGCTCGAGCAGGCACCAGCCGAGCAAAAGGCCGATCGGCAGGCTGCCGACATCACCCAGGAAGACTTTTGCGACCGGCTTGTTGAACGGCGCAAAGCCGAGCATGGCGCCGCACAGCGTCGCGGCGATCAGCGCGGCCGGCCACGACAGCTCGCCGAGCAATCCCAGCAGCAGCAGCGCCGCGGTGACGGGCACGACTTCCGCCACCGTCATCAAGTCGAGTCCGTCCATGAAGTTGACGAGGTTCACGAACCACACGCCTGCCAGCAGGATCAGTCCGCGCTCCAGCGCGAGCGGCAGCGCCGGCACGATGCGCGCCGTCTCGGGCGTGGTGAACACGACGGCGCCGACGGCTGCGGCCTGCAGCACGAGCCGTACCAGCACCGGCAGCGACACGATGTCGTCGGCAAATCCGACCACGGCGATCAACACAGTCGCAGCGATCAGCGTCGGCGGAATCGCGACGTTCGCCCAGACTGCCCAGGCTGATGCGACCAGCAGCGTCGCTGATATCACGGCGATACCCGCACCCTGCGGGGTCGGGATGCGATGAGAGGACCGCGCGTTGGGCCGCGCCAATGCGTAACGCTGGAGCATGGGGCGGCTGGTCCAGGTGATGACGCCCGATACCAGCGCGGCAATCGCAACGGCAAGCAGCGAGGGTACGGCGCCGAGCGCATCGATGGCCGCGCTCACTCCGGCACCCCGAGCGGCGCCGATCCCTGCGCGGCTTTCTCGGCGCTGAGGATCCAGACCAGGCCGCCGATCGCGCCGACGATGAAGTACACGGCGCCGAACAGCAGCGAGACGTTGACCCCCTCGTTGGCGGCCAGCCCCGCGAAGCCGAACGCGAGGCCCATGGTGGCTTCACGCACGCCCCAGCCGGCGATCGAGATCGGCATCATCGTGATCAGCATCACCGGCGGCACCAGCATAAAGACGTCGCTGAAGCCGACCGGCGCAGCGATCGACTGCACGACGCACCAGGCGACCACGACCGCCAGCACATGCACGGCGAGCGACAGGATCACGACGGCCGGTCCGCGCGAGCGGCTGAAGATCACGCGGTTGGCGATCACGGCACAGGCGTGGATGTGATGCGTGGCCCACCAGGTTCTCAGCCAGTGCCATTTCAGCGCGCCGAAGACCAGGAAGCCGAGACCACCCGCGAGCGCCGCGAGGTCGACGAACAGCAGCGCCGAGCGCCCGTGCGGATCGGCGATGAGGCTGTAGCTCCAGGGCAGGCTCGCGACGATGATGATCGCGAGCGCGATCAAGCCGATCGCGCGATCGACGAAGATCGAGTAGGTCGCAGCGCGCCAGCCGGCGCCGGCGCGCGCGACGAGCCACAGCCGGACCGCATCGCCGCCGATCGCCGACGGCAGGGTCTGGTTGAAGAACGATCCGATCACGTTGTAGCGCATGGCCCGGCCGAGCTCGAGCGGGGCGCCGCATGCGGCGCTGACCTCGCGCCAGCGCAACACGCCGACGAAGATTTGCAGGAACGCGATGGCGATCGCCGAGCCGATCCAGAACAGGCTGGTCACGGTGAAGCGCGAAAACAGTTCGGACAGATCGACCTTGCGCAGCGCCAGGTAGAGCAGCGCTCCGGAAATCAGGATCTTGGCCGTCGACAGCAGGATTCGGCGCATTTCGCCCGCATGAACAAGGGTTTTGAAGCAACCCGACGCAGGGCGCCGAATTCGGCCGCTTTGGTATGGTTTTGGCGTCGATCTTGCAATAGCGGTGATCAGGAGCCCGAATGCAGGGCGGCGGGGCTATTGCGACCCCGTCGACGCGGAGGCTAAAGAGGCGCCGCGGGTGAAAGATCGAGCGACGGATCGGGCGAAGCAGTCCTTGGGAACAGGATGAGAGATCAGGCGATTTTGGTCACGGGTGCCGCCGATTTCACCGGCCTGGTGCCCGCGGATGACCCGGCTGCCGCAAATGCGCCGTCTAAGCTCTACAATGTCGGCAACCACCATCCGGAAGAGCTGACGCACGTCGTCGGAGTTCTGGAGCCGGAGCTGGGTCGGACGGCGATCAAAGAATTGCTGCCGATGCGGCCGGAAGACCTCTTGGAAACGTTCGCGGATGTCGATGATCTGATGCGCGACGCCGGCGTTGCACCGTCAACGCCGATCGCGCACGGAGTTCATAATTTTGTCACCTGGTATCGGGACGATTTCAAGGTTTGAAATGACGATGGACAAACGCATTATCCCCCTGATCATGTGCGGCGGTGCCGGAACGCGGCTGTGGCCGGCTTCGCGCGAGGTGCGCCCCAAGCAGTTCCTGCCGTTGTTCGGCACGCGCTCGACCTTCCAGGACACGCTGTTGCGCGTCTCGGAGGCCTCGCTGTTCGATCGCCCGATCGTCATCACCAATGCGTCCTATCGCTTCATGGTGCTGGAGCAGCTCGCCGAGATCGGCATCGAGGCCGACGTGATCCTCGAGCCGATGCGGCGCGATTCCGGCCCGGCGATCGCAGCCGGCGCGGTGTTCGCGCAGAACCGCGCGAGTGAGGCAATCGTGCTCGCGCTCGCCGCCGACCACGTGGTGCAGGACAATGCCGCGTTCGTCGCGGCGTGCCGCCAGGGCCTCACCGCCGCGAGCGCCGGGCGCATCGTCACCTTCGGCGTCAAGCCGGAACGGCCGGCGACCGAATACGGCTATATCAGCCCGGGCGAGGTCATCTCCGGCGAGGTGCACGCGGTCGCGCGCTTCGTCGAGAAGCCAGATGCGGTGAAGGCGGCCGACTATGTCGATTCCGGCTATCTCTGGAACAGCGGCAATTTCATGTTCCCGGCCAGCGTATTGCTCGACGAATACCGCAAGGTCGATGCGGCGAGCGTCGAGGCGATTTCCAATGCCGTGAGCAATGCCGGCCGCGATCTCGGCTTCGTGACGCTGGAGCCTGAGGCGTTCGGCGCGGCCAAGGCGATCTCGATCGACTATGCGGTGATGGAGAAGACCGCGCGCGCCGCGGTGGTGCCGGTGTCGTGCGGCTGGTCCGACGTCGGCTCCTGGCACGCGGTGTGGGAATTGTCGGATAAGGATGCGCAAGGCAATGCCGCACACGGCACCGCCGTGTTCGAGGATTCCCGCAACTGCAACGTCACCACCGACTCCGCGCTGGTCGCGCTCGAAGGCGTCGACGATCTTATTGTGGTCGCGACTGCGGATGCGGTGCTGGTCTCGCGCCAGAAGGATGCCAACGGGCTGAAGCGGCTGGTCACGAAACTCAAGGCGGTCGCACCGAAGGTCACCGAGGAGCACCTCAGGGTGCATCGGCCCTGGGGCAGCTACCAATCGGTCGACAATGGCGAGCGCCATCAGGTCAAGCGCATCGTGGTCAAGCCCGGCGGGCGGCTGTCGCTGCAGAAGCACCATCATCGTGCCGAGCACTGGATCGTGGTCCGCGGCACAGCCCGCGTCAC
>NZ_JBVVPA010000030.1:0-57569 GCF_055807555.1 Bradyrhizobium sp. Ken64
AATCGCTAGGCTTCGTGTTGCAGGCCATCCCGGGCGACGCCAATCCGGCTGTTTCTTAGGAAGTCGATCGCGATCTTCGCCGGAACCCGGACATGAGCTTTCGCTTCATCGAGGATCACCGCGAGAGCTATCCGGTCCGCTTGATGTGCGCCGTGCTCGAGGTCTCACCGGCCGGTTATTATGCCTGGCGCGAGCGTCCGGTGAGCGAGCGGGCAAAATCCAATGCCGCGCTCCTGGCTGTGATCCGGCAGGTCCATCGGGACAGCAGCGGCCGCTACGGCAGCCCCCGCGTCCATGCCGTCCTGCGGGCGCAGGGACGCGATACCAGCCGCGGCCGGGTCGAGCGAATGATGCAACGACACGGTATCCGCGCCATCATGGCGCCGCCGCGCCGGGTGCGCACCACCAACAGCCGCCACGACCTGCCGATCGCACCGAACCTGATCGCGCGCGACTTCACGGCGGATGCGCCAAACCGGGTCTGGCTCGCTGATATCACCTACATCCCGACCGCGGAGGGGTGGCTGTACTTTGCTGCCGTCATGGATCTCTTCAGCCGGAAGATCGTCGGCTGGGCCATGCGGGATCATATGCAGGTCGAACTCGCATCCGCGGCCCTGAAAATGGCGATCCAGCAGCAACGGCCCCAGGCCGGGTTGATCCATCACTCCGATCGCGGCGTGCAGTATGCCTCACGCGCCTATCGCGATGCTCTTACCGACGCCAACATCACCGCATCCATGAGCCGCAAGGCCGATTGCTACGACAACGCCCCGATGGAGAGCTTCTTCCATACCTTGAAGACCGAGCTCGTCCATCATCGCGACTACAACACCCGCGCCGAGGCCCAGCGCGAAATCTTCGCCTTCATCGAGGGCTTCTACAACCGAACCAGGCTCCATTCCGCCATCGGATATATCGCCCCGATCGAAATGGAGCTAAAAGCCGCTTAAACCCGTCCACTTTTTCGGGGGAAGATCACTATCCACGCATCCAAATGAGAGTGGGACCCGCGGAGAGAACCCCTCACCCGGCTTCGCTTTCGCGAAGCCACCCTCTCCCACAAGGGGCGAGGGTGCAGCGTTCGTGGGGAGAGAGCCTGCTACCTCCCCAGCTCGGTCGCCTTCGCTACGCGATCGAACCGCTCCAGCGTCATGATCGCGTCCGCGAATTTCTCCGCGCGCGCGTTCAGCACCGGGCGGGCCAGCGTCAAGAATTTCTGCTGCATGGCCTGGGCATCGGGGAAGGAGGTCGGCTCTCCCGAGGGATCGGCGTAGAGCCGCTCGTGCACGCCGTCGTCCGTCGTGATACTCACGCGCGCGCCGAAGGGGTGGGTGCGGCCGATTTCGAGGCGATCGTCCTGCACCACGTCGAACTTGTCGGCGAGCGCGTCGATGGCGGCATCGCCCAGGCGGTTGTAGTCGTCCCAGCCAAATGAGCCCTGGTCGAGCGCGAGCGCGCCGGTGAAGAACATCGAGAACTGGCCGCCGACGATCGAGGTCGGGTGCCGCTTGGTCGCGGCGTCGCCGGTGAGCGTGATGCCGTTGCGATGCAGTCCGATCTCGACCCGCTTGACCTGATCGGGCGTCAGATTGTGCTCGCGCCGCATCGCGATCAGCGCGTCGATCGCGGCGTGGGTATAGCGGCAGCTCGGATACGGTTTCACGCCGATCTTCATGGTCTCGTAGGTCCTGCCGAGTTCGGCGACCGCCTTGTCGGGATGCGCATCGTCGGTGTAGCCGGCGAGCAGGCCGTGCTTGCCCTCGACCGATTCCGTCGCGCCGACGAAATCGTTGCGCGCCAGCGTCGCGGCGATCACGCCGTTCATCGCGGCGGCGCCGACCTGGTAGCGCTTGTTCCATGCGCCATTGACCAGGAATTGCAGCGAGCCCGCGGCCTGGCTGCCGGCGACGCCGAAGGCGGCGATGAGCTGTTGCTCGGAGAGGCCGAACAGCTTGCCGGCGGCCGCCGCTGCGCCATAGGTGCCGGCGGTGGCGGTCGGATGGAAGCCGCGCGCATAATGCGAGGTCGGGTCGAGCGCGTTGCCGAGCCGGCAGCAGACCTCATAGCCCGCAACGATCGCGGTCAGCACGTCGCGGCCCGACGCGCCGACCATTTCGCCGATGGCGAAGGCGGCCGGAACCACCGGCGCGCTCGGATGCAGCGAGGAGTCCGCATGGGTGTCGTCGAAGTCGAGCGAATGGCCGAGCGCGCCGTTGAGCAGCGCCGCGACCGCCGGGGTCCAGGTCTTGCTGTCGCCGAACACGGTGGATTCGCCCTTGGTGTCGAGCGCGAGCGCCTCCAGCATCTTCAGGATCGAGGGCGTCGATTCCGCTTCGCTGCGGGCCCGGATGGCGCTGCCGAGGAAGTCCAGCGTCAGCACTTTTGCCCGATCCTGCACTTCCGCCGGAATATCCTGGAATTTCAGGTTGGCGACATAGGCGGCGAGCGTTGCGGTTTCGTGAGCCATCGTGTTTCCTCGTTTTGGCGCGCAAGTTAGGCGGGCTGATTTGGCCTTTCAAGCGGCCTCGGGGCCGCGGGCATCAGCTATGCTTTGGCTGGCTTACGAGGGTTGGACCGGGATACGCGATCATGGCATTCGCAGGAGAGCTGTTCGACAGGGTCTGGTCGCGAAAGACCCAATTGGGGCTGGCGATCCGGGTCACGGTGGCGGCCACCGGCGCCTACGCGCTCGCCACCGCGCTGCATCTCTTGTTGCCGCTCTGGGCCGTCCTCACGTCCATCATCGTGACCCAGATGAGCGTCGGGCGCTCGCTCAAGGCGACACGCGACTACATGCTCGGCACCATCGGCGGCGCGATCTATGGCGGCGCCATCGCGATCCTGATCCCCTATTCGGGCGAACTGGGCCTGCTGGGTCTGCTGGTGCTGGCCGTGGCGCCGCTTGCCTTTGTCGCATCGATCTATCCGAATCTGAGCTCTGCAACGGTGACGGCCGTGATCGTGCTCGTGCTTCCGTCGATGCATCATGCCGATCCCATGGCCTCTGCGATTGATCGGGTCAGCGAAGTTTCGGTCGGCGCGGTGACGGGGCTGCTGGTCTCGTTCCTGGTGCTGCCATCGCGCGCGGTGCGGCAAATTCGCGCCAGCGCGGCAAAACTGCTCGAACTGATCGCAGAGGCCTTCACCGAATTGCTCGCGGGCCTGACGCGCGGCCGGGACAATGACGCGCTGCATCGGATTCAGGACGGTATCGGCACCGCAATGGTCGGCATGAATACCATTGGCGCCGAAGCCGAGCGCGAGCGCTCTGCGCGATTGTCGAGCGGGCCGGACACCGGCCCGTTGTTGCGCACGATCTTGCGGCTGCGCCATGACGTCGTGATGATCGGCCGCTCGACCGTGGTGCCGTTGCCGGCCGAGGTGCAGACGCGGCTCGCCGCACCGCTGACGGAAGTCTCGACCGTGATCGCGCGCTTCCTGCGTTCGGCCGCCGCCGCCTTGCGCGAAGGCGCCGGCGCTCCGCCGATCCATCCCGTGCATGTCGCGCTCCAGCATTATGCCGAGGCGGTTGCCGCTGTGCGCCAGGACGGCCTGATCCGGGGGCAGCCCAGCGACACCGCGGAGCGCTTCTTCGCGCTCGGCTTTTCGCTGGAGCAGATGCACCAGAATCTCTGCGATCTCGATCGCGTCGTCGGCGAATGGTCGGAGGCCGCGGCCGACAAGCCCGCGCGCGCGGCGGAGTGAGCTAACGCCTTTTCAGCCCCTTGCCCTGCATGCGCCAGACCAGCAAATCGATGCGGTCCTGGCCGAAGAACGGCTCGTTCTCGAATACGAAGGTCGGCACGCCCCAATGGCCGGAGGCGGCATGGTCCTTCTCGTTCTCCGTGATCACCTGCTCGTAGCGATCCGGGTCCGCGGTGATTGCGGCATCCATTGCGGCGAGATCGAAGCCGGCCTTGTCGGCGGCGCGCGCGAGATGATCGCCTTCGTTCCACCCTGCCACCGAGCCGTCCCACAGCACGCGGGCGATCGCGTCGGTGAATGCGAGCGAGCGTCCCTCGAGTTGCGCCTTGGCACCAAGCCGGGTCAGGCGGTGGATATAGGGCTGCTCCGCCGCGACATCGAATGTCACCTTGTCCTGCACGATCGGATCGGGCCTTGGAAAGCGGAACGGAATGCCTTCGTGCTGCGCCACGCGCGTGCTGTCGAGCACCACATAGCGAATGAAGTTCGGGCTGGCCTTCTTGAAAAACCCGGGCACACGGACTGCGAGCGGATAGACCGGCCGCAAATTCACCGCCAGATCGTAGTCTTCGACGAGCTTCAGCGTCTTGGGCAGCGCCAAATAGCTGAACGGGCTGCGGAAGGAGTAGAAGAGGTCGACGGAGAGCGTCATCGGGCCGGCTCCGCGAGCCGCCCCATCATGCTGCGAGCCACAAGCTTGTGGAAGGGCGTGATGAACGCGAGGTAGGTGCGGCCCAGCAGATTGTTGGTCCGCACCAGCGTGGTCAGGGTGACGTGGCGCAGCACCGCTTCGCCGGCCACATCGACCACGATGCGGAAGTCGAGATGAGAATCGTCGAAGCCCGCCACCAGCTGCTCCGGCGTTTCACTTAGCACCGGAAACAGGCCGATCAGGCCGCCCGGCGCCGGAGCGCCCTCGCCCGATGTCTTCAGGCCGAACGGCGTCACGAGGATGTTGCGCAGGCGTGTCAGTGCACCGATCCAGCGTGGTCCGTGCAACACCATCCTGGTGCAGGCCTCGCGGGCATTCACCGGTGCTGTGCCGACCTCCACGCGAAAGGCATCGATGAATTGCGCGCCGGCCAGCAGCGCGCCGGCGTCGACATCGGGGGTGACTTCGCGGACGATCCCGTTCATCCCGCCAGTTTGCGCGTCAGCATCCGGAAGCGCAAGATCAGAAGTCCGGCATAGACGAACGATCCGATCGACAGTCCGATCCAGACACCGACCGCACCGAGATCGGCGTGAAAGGCGAGCCACCAGGCGATCGGAAAGCCCACGCACCAATAGCCGATCGCGGCGAATACCAACGTCATCCTGGTGTCGTTGATGCCGCGCAGCGCGCCGCCCATGATGGTCTGGATGGCATCGGCGATGAAGAAGGTCGCGCCGACCAGCAGCAGCGTCGCGGTCAGCTCGACGGTCGCCCTGCTCGCCTCGCCGCCGCCGAAGAACAGCCGTCCGAGCTGATAGCGGCCGAAGATGATCGCGACGGTCAGGGCCGAGACGAACGCGATCCCGATCACGGCGGCGACGAGACCTGCGCGCTTCACCGCAAGCGGCTCACCGCGGCCGAAGGCGTGGCCGACCCGCACGGTGGCCGCCATGCCGATGCCGAGCGGGACCATGAACAGCACGGCGGTGACCTGGAGCGCGATCTGATGTGCCGCGAGCGCAGTGGTTGAGATCAACCCCATCAGCAGCGCCGCCGAAGAGAACAGGCCATATTCCAGCAGCAGCGAGAACGAGATCGGGGCGCCGATCGCGATCAGTTTGCGCATCAGGGGCCAATCGATCCGCCAGAGATGGGCAAGCGGACGATAGTCCGCGAACGGCTTGCGCAGTCCCGCAATGGCGAGCGTGGCGACGAACGTGCCGAGATTGACCAGCGTGGTCGCAAGCCCCGCGCCGAACAGGCCGAGCTCCGGCAGGCCGAACAGGCCGTGGATCAGGGCGTACACCAGCGCGGCATTGACGGGGATCGCCGCGAGCGTGATCCACAGCGGGGCCTGCGGCCGGTTCACCGCGCTCATCATGCTGCGCAGCGCGATGAAGCCGAGCGCCGGCGCAATGCCCCAGGCGAGGCCATTCAGATAGCGCTGGGCGAGCGCTGCCGAGTGCGGCGCCTGACCGAGCGCGACCAGGATGTGCTCGCCATAGAGCGGCGAGGCCATCATCGGCAACGAGATCAGCAACGCGACCCACAAGCCGACGCGCAAGGAGCGGCGGACGCGCCTGACGTCGCCGGCGCCGAAGGCTTGCGCGACCAGCGGCGACACCGCCGCCATCAATCCGAGCCCGAACGTGAAGCTGACGAAATAGACCGTATGCGCGAGTGCTGCTGCCGCGACCGCGCTCTCGCCGAGCCGCCCGATCAGCGCGAGATCGGTCGTGATCATCGCGATCTGCCCGAGCTGCGTCAGCATCATCGGCACGGCCAGCCGCAGCGTCGCGACGAACTCGTCGGCGAGAAGATTTGGCGGCACACCGGCTTGCGGCTGCGTACGAGGCTGAACGGTGTCGAGCATGGCGGGTCAATAGCACAGCCGGGCGACGAAAACATGGCTTGGTCGTTCTCTCCCTCTCCCCGTTCTTACGGGGAGAGGGTCGGGGTGAGGGGCTGCTTCCGCAAAAACAGTGACAGTCGGACTCGCGGAGGCTCCCCCTCACCCGGAATTTGCTGCGCAAATTCCGACCTCTCCCCGCAAGCGGGGCGAGGTGAAAGCTACCGCCTCACCCCTTCCGCTCGGGCACGCGTCGGATCTTCGCGCCGAGCGCATTCAGCCGTTCGTCGATGCGCTCGTAGCCGCGCTCGATCTGGTCGGCGTTGTTGATCGTGGAGGTGCCTTCCGCGCAGACGGCCGCGAGCAGCATGGCCATTCCGGCGCGAATGTCGGGTGAGGTCATCGTCGCGCCGTGCAGCCGGCTTGGACCGGCGATGATGGCGCGATGCGGGTCGCACAGCACGATGCGCGCGCCCATCGCGATCAGCTTGTCGACGAAGAACATCCGCGATTCGAACATCTTCTCGAACATCAGGATCACGCCCTCGCATTGCGTGGCGGTGACGATCGCGATCGACATCAGGTCGGCGGGGAAGGCCGGCCAGGGCTGGTCTTCCAGCTTCGGCACGTGGCCACCAAAATCGTCCTGGATCTTCAGCGTCTGGTTCGAGGGCACGATGAGATCGTCGCCTTCGATGCGGCAGACGATGCCGAGCCGCTCGAACCCCATCCGGATCGAGCGCAGATGCTCGACGCCGGCGCGCACGATGCGAAGCGGCGAACGCGTTACGGCGGCAAGCCCGATCAGCGAGCCGACCTCGATATGGTCGGGCTGGATCCGGTAGGTCGCACCGCCCAGCGTCGCCGGGCCATGCACGATCATGGTGTTGGTGCCGATGCCCTCGATCTCAGCTCCGAGCGCGACCAGGAAATTGGCGAGGTCCTGCACATGCGGCTCGGACGCGGCGTTGCGCAAATAGGTGGTGCCTTCGGCGGCGACGGCTGCGACCAGCGCGTTCTCGGTCGCGGTCACGCTGGGCTCGTCCAGGAACACGTCGGCGCCGGTCAGTTTGGAAGCGCGGAATTCGAGCCGGTCGGTGGCGGTGACCTTGGCTCCCAATTGCTCCAGCGCGAGCACATGCGTGTCGAGCCTTCGGCGGCCGATGACGTCGCCGCCGGGGGGCGGCAGCATCACTTCGCCGCAGCGGGCGAGCAGGGGGCCCGCGAGCAGGATCGAGGCGCGGATGCGCACGCATAGCTCAGGATCGAGATCGGCGGCGCGGATGCTCTTGGCGTGAATATGAAGCGTGTTGCGGGCGGTCCATTCCGCCGCCGCGCCGACCGAGCGGATCAGTTCGACCAGCGTCTCGGTGTCGCGGATCCGCGGCACGTTTTCCAGCGTCACCGGATGCTCGGTGAGCAAGGCTGCCGCGATGATCGGCAGCGCGGCATTCTTGTTGCCGGACGGCTCGATCGAGCCCGAGAGCCGGTGACCGCCCTCGACGATGTACTGGATGGGCGCCACGGGGTTCTCGCTGTCCTGTTGGGTGGGGCGGGCGGGTTTTCGAGCCGGAAACTACAGAGAATTGAGCGCGGTAGCAATTGCGCCGGCCGCGGCTCGAGCCTGTCCGGCGGGACTTAAAACAACCCGATGATATTCGCCACCACATAAAGGATCGCGATCAGGATCAGCGCGCCGATCACGACAAAGGAGATTTCGATCGTGACGGCGCCGGTGCCGAGCGTGGCCGCCACGGCGGCGAGGAGCCGTTCCTCCCGAAAAATGAGCGCAAGGACCGAGAGCAGGATCGCGAGCAGGCCGAGCGAGATCGCCGTGACCGAGGAGGCTTCGCTCCAGCTTCGTCCAGCCGATTTCTCGACCTTCGGAGCCTGATACTCCATGCCCTTCACCCGCGCGATCACGCGGTCTCTGATGCGGTGTCCGGTGTCGACGATGACTTGGTCCGTCGGTGCCGGCGGAAACACGATCGGCACGATCCAATGCGGCAACACCGCCGCCATCAGCGCCAGCATGCCGACAATGCTGCCGATGATGCCCAAACGGCGAGATGGTACAGCGGAACTGGTTGCTACGGAGCTGGTCATGGCGTGGCGCTTCCCGGCCGGAACAGGCCTCGCGGGTTCATGCCACTTCGTCGCGATGGCGGGTGGTGAGGTTCAGAGGATGGCCCGAGCACAAGCTCCTGGCAGCTCGGCCTCGTGGTTCGAGACGCGCCGCAGGCGGCGCTCCTCACCATGAGGGTTTAGAGTTTCGCCGCGAAACGAGACCTCATCCTGAGGAGCCCGCCAAAGCGGGCGTCTCGAAGGATGGGCCCCAACAAGATCGCCGGCGCGCGAACGATCTCAAATATCGATCGTCGCGCTCAGCGAATGTTCCTGGATGAAGTCGCGGCGCGGCTCGACCACGTCGCCCATCAGCTTGGTGAAGATGTCGTCGGCCTCGTCGACCTCCTTGACCTTCACCTGGAGCAGTGATCGCGCATTGATATCCAGCGTCGTCTGCCAGAGCTGCTCCGGGTTCATCTCGCCCAGCCCTTTGTAGCGCTGCAGCGAGACGCCCTTGCGGCCGGCGTCGGTGACGGCTTCGAACAGATCGACCGGGCCGTAAACCATGTGCTCGGTGTCCTTGCGCCGCAGCTTGCCGGGGCGGGCATAAACGTCCTGGAGCTTGACCGTGTACTCGTCGAGCTTGCGGGCTTCGACTGAGCCCAGGAACGCGTCGTCGATGAGGGCGACGTCCTTGACGCCGCGCACCGTGCGCTCGAACTGGAAACCATGGCCTTCGACGTATTGACCGATCCAGCCGCGCTCGACCTCGTCGGCGAGGGTGTCGAGGCGGGCGGCGATGTATTGCGCGGCCGCGGCGGCCTTCTCCGGATCGCCGTAGATCGCCTTGTTGAGCACGCCGGTGATGGCAGCCTGCTCGATCACCTTGCGATTGTAGCGGGTGTGCAGGCTGCGCAGGACGCCGCGGACGGCGCGGGCGTCGTCGACCAGCGAGCGCAGGTCGCGGCCGGTGCGATCGCCGCCGGTGCCGGGAATGTAGACGCAGTCGTCGAGTCCGGTATCGATCAGATAATCTTCCAGCGCCCGCTCGTCCTTCAGATATTGCTCGGACTTGCCGCGGTTGACCTTATAGAGCGGCGGCTGGGCGATGTAGAGATAGCCGCCGTCGATGATCTCGCGCATCTGCCGGTAGAAGAAAGTGAGCAGCAGCGTGCGGATGTGGGCGCCGTCGACGTCGGCGTCCGTCATCACGATGATCTTGTGATAGCGCAGCTTCTCGATCGAGAACTCGTCGCTGATGCCGGTGCCGAGCGCGGTGATCAGCGTGCCGATCTGCTCGCTGTGCAGCATCTTGTCGGGACGCACGCGTTCGACGTTGAGGATCTTGCCGCGCAGCGGCAGCACGGCCTGGAATTCGCGGTTGCGGCCCTGTTTGGCGCTGCCGCCTGCCGAGTCACCCTCGACGATGAAGAGCTCGGACTTGGCCGGGTCCTTTTCCTGGCAGTCGGCGAGCTTGCCGGGCAGCGAAGAGACCGAGAGCGGGCTCTTGCGCGTCAGCTCGCGCGCCTTTCGCGCGGCTTCGCGGGCTGCCGCCGCCTGGATCACCTTGCCGACGATCATCTTGGCTTCGGAGGGATGCTCCTCAAACCAGGCCTGCAGCGCCTCGTTGAGCACGTTCTCGACCACGGGACGCACTTCCGAGGACACCAGCTTGTCCTTGGTCTGCGACGAAAACTTCGGGTCCGGCACCTTCACCGACAGCACGGCGGTGAGGCCCTCGCGGCAATCGTCGCCGGTGAGCGCGATCTTTTCCTTTTTCGCATTGGCCTCGGCATAGCCGTTGACCTGGCGCGTCAGCGCGCCGCGGAAACCGGCGAGATGGGTGCCGCCGTCGCGCTGCGGGATGTTGTTGGTGAAGCACAGCACGTTCTCGTGGTAGCTGTCGTTCCACCACAAGGCGGCCTCGACACCGATGCCGTTGGCTTCCGCGCGCACCATGATCGGCGCCGGCACGATCGCCTTCTTGTTGCGGTCGAGATATTTGACGAATTCCTCGACGCCGCCGGAATAGTGCATCTCCTCGCGCTTCTCGACGGCGTGACGCATGTCGGAGAGAGCGATGTTGACGCCGGAGTTGAGGAAGGCGAGCTCGCGCAGCCGGTGCTCCAGCGTGGCGAAATCATACTCGATGTTCTTGAAGGTTTCGGTCGAGGCTTGGAACGTCACCTCGGTGCCGCGCCTGCCGGGCGCGTCGCCGACCACCTTGAGCGGCGCGACCGCATCGCCATGGGCGAATTCGATGTAGTGTTCCTTGTTGTCGCGCCAGATGCGCAAGCCGAGCTTGCTCGACAGCGCGTTGACGACGGAGACGCCGACGCCGTGCAGTCCGCCGGACACCTTGTAGGAATTCTGGTCGAACTTACCGCCGGCATGGAGCTGGGTCATGATGACCTCGGCTGCCGAGATGCCTTCGCCCTTGTGGATGTCGACGGGAATGCCGCGGCCGTCGTCACGCACGGTGACGGAATTGTCGGCATTGAGGATCACGTCCACGCGCGTGGCATGGCCCGCGAGCGCCTCGTCGATCGCGTTGTCGACGACCTCGTACACCATGTGATGCAGGCCTGAGCCGTCATCGGTGTCGCCGATATACATGCCGGGGCGCTTGCGGACGGCGTCGAGACCCTTGAGCACGCGGATCGATTCCGCCCCGTAATCGCTCGGATTTGAGGGTTCGTTTTCGGCAGGCGTCTGCCGAGCAGGTTCAGTCATGAGAGGCCTTCGAGATGTCGCCCGAATCAGCGGCGCAAAAGGCGCTGATATGCGGGCTATTTGTGCCACGAAAGACGGATTGCGCCTAGCGCAAAGTATCCCCCGGCAAGTCCTTGATTACTTAGGATTTTTCGGCCGATTTTCAAGGCCTTCGAAGGCCGATTCGGCGGCTTGGAAAAAGCGCGGTTCGAGAAGCCGTTTCGGGCTCTCGAAGGCGTGGATTTTGCGGGGACGAGGGACGTTCCAAGGCATCTGGAACGCCCCGGAACGGCCTTGCAGCTCAATACATCTGAAGCGGCAGCACATCTCCGCTTGGTCCCACCAGGAGGCCCCAGGCATCGCCGGCGGCCACCGTGAGGGTCTCGGTGCGAGCGGGGCGTCCCGGCAGACGCAGCGCGTACTGGTACTTGCCGGGCGGCAGATCGAGCATCGGACCTTTCGGCGATTGCGGACCGCCGGCGCCGGCCGCGATCTTCACGGTCTGATTGTTGATCGTCAGCGATGCTTCCTTCGGCCCCATATTGCCGAGCATCAGCCTCGCCTGCCCCGCCTTCGGCATGATGTCGGCCTTGGCCGCGGCCTGCGGATTCCGCTGCACCAGGCTGACAATCGTCTCATCCCTGGCGCGGCCGAGCTTCAGCATGGCCGGCCCTGCCGGCGAGGTGAACGCGAGCTCCGCCCGCTCGGCCGTCACGGTCGCGCCGTCGGTCTTTTCCTGCCAGCCGCGTTTGGTCAGCTCCGCGCGATAGAAGGCGAGGACTTCGCCAAGCTCGGCGGGGATGCTGGCTTCGAGCTCGGTCCGGAACGACTGGTCGCTGCCGGGGAATTTCGTAGAGCTTAATCCGGTCGAGCTGCGCTGCGTCGGCACCGGCAGGGCGGAATCGGGATCGGGCGTGAGCGGCTCCTTCGATTTGGTCTGGACCGTCTTGGCTTGCGTCGATTTGGCCTCGACGGGCTTCGCCGCGGCGACGACCAGACCGGAGCCGTTGGCGCTAACGTTCACCTTCGGCCCCATCTGCATCACGGTCATCGATATCGATTTGCCGCTCTTTGCGAACTCCATCACCGCCATGTTCGGCTGATTGATCACGGAGGGCTGCTCTTTCCAGCCCGCCGGCTTGAGCGATGCGCGGTAGAACGCGGTGAGCGCCTTCACGCTCGATGTCGAGGAGAATTCGAGCCTGCCCTCGTCGCCCTCGAATTTCACGCCTTCGGCGTTTTCAGGCAGCGGCACCGGCGTCTTGCTGTCGGCGAGCGCATTCAGCGGCGCGTCGGACAATGCAGCCGCCTGCACCTTGCGTCTGGCTTCGTCGGCGGTGATGAGCTGCTTGGCCGCACCTAACGCGTCCCCAAGGAACTTGTCGTCGGCCTCCTTCTTCGCCTTGGCGCGAGCGGCAAGCGCGGATTCTTTCACCTGCGCGGTCAGACTGACCATGGTGAAATCATATTTGCGGCCGAGCCGCAGCACGCCGGTTTCCTCCGCCGAAGAGATCCTGATCGCGACCTCGTCGCCGGGTGCGAGCGGCGCGCTGCCGTCCTCCTGCCAACCGCGCGCGGCAAGCTCGCGGTGATAGAAGGCGAGCACGGCGGGCAGCTCGGCCATCGCGGCGGCTGACATCTCGCGCTTGTTGTCGCTCGCGCCGCCGAGACCCCTGGCCGTCTTGGTCGGGCCCGGCCGCGGCAGGCCGGCCAGATCGCTATCGGCCTTGAGCTCGCTGGGCAGCGCGAAGGGCGCGACCCGGATATCGACATTGGTGCGGCCGTCGTCGCGGCGCGTCAGCGTCAGCATCACGGGCTTCTGCTGATAGAAGCCGGTCTCCTTGCTATCGGCATGCGCGTAGAACGCGCGCAGGCCGTTGGGAACGCTCTCGTCCAGACTGGTCGTCCAGCGCGCGGCGGTTTCGGACGTGAGCTTCTGCCAGCCGATCGCAGCCATCTGACTGACATAGAAATCCGACGTTGCATCGAGCGGCGTCGGCGCGACGCAGCCAAGATAGGGTCGGGTCCCGTCGAACACGATCTCGCTTGCGCCTTCCGGAAACGGCACGTTCCCGTAGATCCGGTCGGTGGTGTAGTAAACCACGGACTGGTCCGGCCGGCCGGGGGCCTGTGTGAAATGCACGGAAAGGCCCTGTCGTCCCTTCCTGAACTTCAGCAGGCTGCTTTTCTCCTCAAGCGGCATCACATAGGGCACCCAGCCGTTGTCGCTCAGGAGCTTTTGGACCGCGGGCAGTGTCACGGCCTGCCGCATCGGTACGCGATATTCGACGCTATAGGAATCGGGGCGCGAGGTGTCTTCCATCGCACCTTCGAGCTGCGGCAGCGCATGGACGTCGACGATGCCCTCGTCGGCACCGGCCGCGATCGAGCAGCTCGCCATCAGGAAGAGACCGCATGCAAGCAGCCGCCATCGTGCCGGGATTTGCATCCCGCGCGGGATCATCGCCATCGTTACGTCTCCAGGATGCCGCGCGGCGCTTTGGCGCGCGCGATTGCAACGGCTGCGACACCGTCGGCGGGTCTCAGACCAGAAGTCGCGGCAGGAACCGGGCAGGTTCAAAGCTCCCGGACTAGTCAATACAGCTGGAGCGGCGACCATGCTTCGCCGTCGCGCCCGACGGTGAGCTCCCAGGCGTCGCCGGCTGCGACGGTGAGGATGTCGGTGTGGGCCGGACGACCGGGCACGCCCAGTTCGTAGGAATATTTGCCGGGCGCCAGATCCAGCGATACGGCGTTAGCGCCGGCGGCGCGCTTGATGATCCGCCCGTTGATCCCGAGCACGGCTTCCGTCTCGGCGATGTTGCTGAGCACCAGCTTCGCCCGGCCCGGTTCGGGCATGACGTTCGCCCTGGTTGCAGTATCCGAGTTCTTCTGCACGAGATGGACCAAGGTGCTGCCGTCCTTGCGGCCGAGCTCCAGCTTGGCCGGCCCGAGCGGAGAGACGAACGCGATCTGGACGTGATCGGGGGAGACGACGACGTCATCGTGCTGCTCCTGCCAGCCGAGCTTTCCGAGTTCGCTGCGGTAGAAAGCGAGGACGTCGGCGAGCTCGGCGGGCACGGTGGCTTCGAGCTTGACGCGAAGTGGCGCTTCAACGCCCCGCATCAGGGTGGTGTGGATTCCTCGAAAGCTGTAGCGGGTTGGTGCGGGCAGCCTGGCATCGGGATCCGGTGTGAGATCGGCCGAAAGCAGCGACGCGAGATGCGGCATCCAGGCGCCGGCGCTTGCCGCGAGCATGCACGTCGCGAGCAAGATGAGGCCGCACGCAAACGCCCGCCATCGTGCCGGAGCTTGCGCCCCGGACCCTGCCGTCCGCATCTCACTCTCCAGGGGTTCGCGCGTGATGTTATTGCGCGACTGCAAAACGGCTGCGACGCCGTCGGCGCCGCCTCCGGCAACTAGTCGCGGCGGAAATGGGGCTGGTTCAACGGCGGCGACTAGCGCCGGGCCGATACCTGTCCGCTTTCGACGTCAAAGATCTCGCCCCCGGCGCCGATCTCGGCGAAGGCGGCGGGGTCAGCGCCGGTCAGCCACACCTGCGCGCCGAGCTTGCGCAGCTCGTCGAACAGCGCCGCGCGCCTGCTCGGGTCGAGATGCGCGACGACCTCGTCGAGCAGCAGCAACGGCACGATGCCGGTCATCTCGGCGACCAGGCTCGCATGCGCCAGCACCAGCCCGATCAGCAACGCCTTCTGCTCGCCGGTCGAGGCATCGCGCGCCGGCATGCTTTTCGGCGCGTAGATCACCTGCAGATCGGTGAGATGCGGACCATCCGTGGTGCGGCCGGCGATGGCGTCACGCGGACGGTTGTCGCGCAGGATCTGGCGGTAGCGGTCCTCGACCGAGGTCGCGGTCTCCGTCAGCAGCGCGTTCTCCATCCAGCCGTCGAGCGCGATCTGCGCCGAGGGAAAGGCGGAGGCCTGCGCGCGTACGTTCAGCATGCCGGTCAGTCGCGCCGCGGTCTGGCCGCGGGTTGCGGCGACCGCGACCGCAAGCTCCGCGGTCTCGCGCTCGATCGCGTCACACCAATGGTCGTCGTAATTACGCGTCTCGAGCAGGCGGTTGCGCGAGCGCAGCGAACGTTCGAGCGCGGAGATGCGGCTGGAATGGTCGCTGTCGATCGCAAGCACCAGGCGGTCGAAGAAACGCCGCCGCTCGGACGCCGCGCCCATGAACAGCCCGTCCATCGCCGGCGTCAGCCACACCATGCGGATGTGGTCGCCGAACGACGCCGCCGAATTGACCGGTTCGCGGTCGATGCGGCAGCGCCGGCTGACCGGGCTATCTGCGCGCGGCGGATCGATGCCGGTGCCGAGCGTGGCAAGGCCCAGCGCGCCCTCGACCTGCGCCGACACCGCCCAGGAGCCGTCGCCCTGGTTGTCGGCGACGTCGTCCAGCGTCGCGCGCCGCAGGCCGCGTCCCGGCGACAGGAACGAGATCGCCTCGATGCAATTGGTCTTGCCCGCCCCGTTCGGCCCGACCAGCGCCACCATGTCAGCCTTAGCCTCGAGCCCCGCCGCCCGGTAATTGCGAAAATGCGTCAGCGTCAGGCGATGAATGCGGGAGGGGGTCATCAGATCTTCGTCGTGGCCGCGATTCTTCCCCTCTCCCCCTGTGGGAGAGGGTGGCGCCTCACGAAGTGAGGCGACGGGTGAGGGGTATGTTACCGCAGGGCGAGCTTTGCAAGAACGTCCTCCAATACAGAAGTGGGCTGCTGGAGCACGTCGTTGTTCCAGTAGCGCGCTATCGAGAAACCCTCTGCGGAGAGAGCCGCATCACGCGCTGCATCGCGTTGCGATTCCGCATGCTGACTGCCGTCGATCTCGATAACGAGGCGCTTCTCGAAGCAGACGAAGTCGAGAATGTAGTTCTCGATCGGAGCCTGTCGGCGAAATTTGTAGGCCGATAGCCGGCGATCCCTCAGTAAGCGCCACATCGCTGCTTCCGCATCCGTCGGCTCGTGCCGCATGTTCTTCGCGAACTGGCGAAGATGCCTGGCAGTCGGCCGATGGTGCGGGTCGCGCGGCATCGGCGCTCATTCTGAATGTTGTTGGGGCACGGTGCCCTTTCCCTCTCCCCTTGCGGGAGAGGGTGCCGCCGCGCAGCGGCGGCGGGTGAGGGGTTGTCTCCACATAGGAAGTGCCGCGAGAGGACCCCTCACCCAAGTGAGACCTTGGCCAACAGCGGAGCTGCCCTCTCCCGCAAGGGGAGAGGGCGCGATAATGTGCATCGCGCTTGATTCATGGGGGAATACCTGGCGTCCGCGAGGGCGCACGTCCCTCACACCCGCATCGGCATCAGCACGTAGAGCGCGCTCTTGTCGTCGCGGTCTTGCACCAAGGTCGGTGAGCCCGGGTCGGCGAGCCGGAGCGTTGCGACGTCGCCTTCGATCTGGGCGGCGATGTCGAGCAGGTAGCGGGAGTTGAAGCCGATATCGAGGGCGTCGGAGGCGTATTCGACTTCGAGCTCTTCGGTCGCGCTGCCGGAATCCGGATTGGTCACCGACAGCACCAGCTTGCCCGGCGACAGCGAGAGTTTCACGGCCCGTCCGCGCTCGCTGGAGATCGTCGAGACGCGGTCGACCGCGTTCTCGAAATCCTTCTTGTCGACGACGAGCTCCTTGTCGTTGCCCTGCGGGATCACGCGGCCGTAATCGGGGAAGGTGCCGTCGATCAGCTTCGAGGTCAGCACCACATTGCCGATGGTGAAGCGGATCTTGGCCTGCGACAGCTCGATCGTGACCTCGGCCTCGTTGTCCTCGATCAGGCGCTGCACCTCGCCGACTGTCTTGCGCGGCACGATCACGCCGGGCATGCCCTCGGCGCCCTTGGGCTGGACCAGGTCGAGCTGGGCGAGGCGGTGGCCGTCGGTGGCGACGCCGCGCAGGGTGGCGGCCTTGGCGGAGCCCGCGGCATGCAGATAGATGCCGTTGAGATAATAGCGGGTCTCCTCCGTGGAGATCGCGAACTGGGTGCGATCGATCAGTCGCTTGACGTCCTTGGCGGCGAGGCTGAACGAATGCGACATGTCGCCGGCGGCGAGATCCGGGAAATCGTTCTCCGGCAGGGTCTGCAGCGTGAAGCGGGAGCGGCCGGCGCGGATCGCCAGCACGGCGCGGTCGCCGTCGGCTTCGAGCACGATCTGCGAACCATCCGGCAGCTTGCGCACGATGTCGTAGAACATGTGCGCCGGCACGGTGGTGGAGCCCGCGGTCGCGGTTTCCGCCGCGAGCGTTTCGGTGACCTCGAGGTCGAGGTCGGTCGCCTTCAGCGACAATTTAGTATTCTCGGCCCTAACAAGCACGTTGCCGAGGATCGGAATCGTGTTGCGGCGCTCGACCACGCGGTGGACGTGGCCCAGCGACTTCAGGAGTTGCGCGCGTTCGACCGTAACCTTCATTGCACTACTCGCCCGATCCCCAAGGAAACACAAATCTGGAAAAGCCGGGCGGCGGGACGCGCGCCACGGCACCGAAGACCCCGGAAAGCCGGATCATCCAGCCGATATGACCAAAGCCGTCAGGGTCGCGCAAGGTGGCGCGTAAAGTCATCCGTTTCAAGGGATTGCGCGATGGTTCCCCACGATTTACCCGCAAAGACGGGGGCCGCCGAGGCAGAGGAAGGCCGCTGCCCAGGCAGACCAAGACCGCCGCCCAGGCAGGGCCGGGGCGGCGGGAGCGAAGGGAAAGGCCTAGGCTCTTATTCCTGAAGCTGGCGCTTGAGCGATTCGACCTCGTCCGACAGCGCCGTGTCCTTGGAAACCAGGGCCTCGATCTTGCGCACCGCGTGCAGCACCGTGGTGTGGTCGCGCCCGCCGAAGCGGCGGCCGATTTCCGGCAGCGATCGCAGGGTCAGCGTCTTGGCGAGATACATCGCCACCTGGCGCGGACGAACCACGTTGGCGGTCCGGCGCGAGGACAGGAGGTCGGAGCGGCTGACATTATACTGCCGTGCCACTACGCGCTGGATGTCCTCGATCTTGATCCGCTTCGGTTCCTGCGGCCGGATCAGGTCGCGCACCTCGTGCTCCGCCATCTCCAGCGTCACCGGCCGGTTGTTGAGCTTCGAGTGCGCGAGCAGGCGGTTGATCGCGCCTTCGAGATCGCGGCCGTTATGGGTGATGGCGCGGGCCAGATAGGTCAGCACCTCCTCCGGCACCTCGAAGGTGGCATGATGGGCGCGGGCCGCGGCGACGCGCGACTTGAGAATTCCGTGCCGCAGCTCCTCGCCGAGCGAGGCCATCTCGACCACGAGGCCGCCGGCCAGCCGCGAGCGCACGCGGTCGTCGAGGCTTTCGAGATCGGACGGCGGACGGTCGGCCGCGATCACGACCTGGCGGCCGGCATCGATCAGCGCGTTCAGCGTGTGGCAGAACTCGGCCTGGGTCGACTTGCCCTGCAGGAACTGGAGATCGTCGATCACGAGCACGTCGATGCCGCGCAGCGCTTCCTTGAAGGCGAGCGCCGTCTGCGTCTTCAGCGCGGCGACGAAGCCGTACATGAATTTCTCGGCGGTGAGATAAAGCACCTTGCGCTCGTTGCCGGAATTGCCGGCCCAGGTCACTGCCTGCAAGAGATGCGTCTTGCCGAGCCCGACGCCCGCATGAATGTAGAGCGGATTGAACATGACGGCATCGCCGCGACGACCCTCGGCGACCTGACGCGCAGCTGCATGCGCCAGCGTGTTGGAACGGCCGACGACGAAGCTCGCAAACGTCAGGCGCGGATCGAGCGGCGAGCCGCCGAGCGCATCATGATTGGCCGAGACCGGCGCGGTCGCGGTCGAGCGCAGCTCCGGCGCAGGCGAGCGGCGCGTTTCGACCGGCGCGGGCGCTTCCTTCTGCTGAACCACGGGGCGCACGGCCGAGCGCACGGTGAGATCGATGCGATGGACTTCGGGCATCTCGGCCTGCCAGCACGACAGCACGCGCTCGGCATAATGGGCCTGGATCCAGCTCTTCAGGAAGCGGGTCGGCACCGACAGACGCACGCTCTCGTCCTGGACGCCTTCCAGATCCATGCGAGCAAACCAGCTCGTATAGACGTCCTCGCCAACGTTCGAGCGCAGCCGACTCTTCACGCGTGACCAGCGATCCTGTTCCGGGGTTGTCATCATTTGAGAACTTTTCTTGAGAGATAAGGTTGCGTGGTGAGCGCCATGCAGAGTTCCTGCCAGGGATACCTGTCCAGGGATGTTGGCAATGGCGCGACCTCAAGCGATTTCACCTGCAGGCATGGCTGGACCGTTCGGCGGAAACGCCGCGTCCGATCAGCAATGTCTAGAGATGGAGGGGTCGCGAGGTCAGCGCGTACTCGGCGCTCCGTGACACGCGGGAGGCTTGGTGTCCGACGAATCTAAAACGGCATCGCTGGAAGTCGAAATGCTGGAAGTCGAAATGTGTTTCAATACCGCGTTGAGTTCGTAAGACATGATACCTCCCCGTCCTGCCGTGATTGCTCGCGACAAGGTCCTGCGTGTCCAAACGACACCCGCGTCGTCATCGGATGCCTGCCCGTGTACTCGTCGTCCGCTCGGCTTCGCCATCATGCATGTCGGGGCAGCTTTCAAGACGTCTCTTAAGCGCGAGAGAAAGATCCCGCTTGGAGACATTCAGACAAAGAGCTACCGTTCCCACATTGCTGTGGGTTTTGAACCGACATCGCTTGTTGAAGCGCCGCCTACGTGCACACCGCCGCCGATTTGCACGCTCGCCCCGTTTCCGATACCGCGCTGGTCTCAAGATCGTGGGCGCCGCTGACGTCTTAAGGAATACACTATGCGGAAAGACTCGCAACGGAATTGATTCACACTTGAGGCATCAAAAATCTTGATCTGCGTTAACGCCACGCGGAGTTGTGCACAGGCCTTCAGAGCAAGGTTTTGGATTCGTGCACAGAATCGAAGGTGCCGCGTCTGATGTGACAATTCTCCGCCACCGCCAAAAATTTTTTACAAAAGCGTCACGCGCACGACGCGCAGGCGAATTTTCCAAATGCTTGCCCTCACTATGTCGATAAGTGATTAGCGAGACATCGTTTTTTGAGTCTTGTTTCACAGGGTAACTCCCTCGCGTCTCGCGATCCGGGGAAACTACGGTGTGCAGAACTCGCAGGGGCCGCGAATTCAACTTGAGCCCGCCTCGCAAGGACCTTTTGCACCGCGGTGGAAGTTTCCGCTGTTGCAAAACCGTTCGCAGGTAAAACTACGGGACACGTCATGGTGCAAACGCCGCAATCCTCCGATCGAAGGTCACTCGGTGCGTGACTGCTTGCGTGAATATGGCAGGCAACAAAAAAGCCCGGCGTGATGCCGGGCTGTTTGACGTATGCGATGTGCGACCGGATCGTCCGATCGAACGAATGCTGCTAGATCACTCGCGAGCTTACTTGGTGAGCTTACTTGGCGAGCTTGGCGATCTGCGCGGTGAGCCGCGAGACTTTGCGGCTGGCATTGTTCTTATGAATGATGTTTCCCTGCGCGGCGCGCATCAAAGCGGGCTCGGCATTCGCCAGCGCCGTCACGGCAGCGGCGCGGTCGCCGGTCTTGATGGCTTCTTCGACGTTACGCACGGCACCGCGCATCTGGGTGCGGCGCGACTTGTTGACGGCGGTGCGGCGGGCGATCTTGCGCGTCGCTTTCTTGGCGGAAGTGGTATTGGCCATGGTCTCAATGTCCTTTGCGGGTACCGGTCGCGTCTTGGTCGGGTAGCGCCGGCTTGCTTGACCGCGTAATCGACGCTCGGAATTAGGGTGTTCGGTTGCTAGGCTGTTCCCGGAACATGAGCGACAGCCTTGCGGCGGTCTCTGAGGCCCAAGAGCCTCTCAGCTCAAGGAGCCTCTAAGCCCAAGGAGCCTGCATCTGCTCAAAGAACAGCGGCGGCAGGATTGCGCCCGCCGCCAGTTGGCGCCCTTATAGAGAGGGTCTTTGGCACCGTCAACGCTTTCCCGGGCTGCAAAAGCAGCCCCTCAGGGCGGGGATGAGTGCCGTAACGCCCTGAAGAGGTTGAATTTCTGCCGTCTCCCTTGTATTGGCTGGCGGCGTTCCGAGGGTCGTCCGATCGGACGACTATATAGGGTGAGGCATGATCCGCGGCTTTTTCCGACTGATTGGGCTGTTGCTGCTCGCCGGCGGGTTCATCTTCATGGTCTATGACGGCGCCCGCTGGGTGGCCGACCAGACCCTGCGGTTCACCCGCTTCGGCCAGTTCTGGAACGACATCAATCAGGCCAGCCAGACGGCATTCCGGACCTGGGTCGAGGCCAAGGCGCCCTGGCTCTGGACCTCGGTGATCCGGCTGGTGCTGGATCAGCCGGTTTTCGCTGTCCTCGGCATTCTCGGCATCCTCCTGATGATCCTGTTCCGCCCGCGCAAGCCGCTGATCGGCTATTCCCGGGATTGAGCTTTCAATTCGCGCGACTGAAGCGGCCGCGCGCGGCGTAACAGGGCTGCCCCTTTGCGCGTAAAGACCTATATTCCCAACTGATCGCGAGCACGCCGCCTGAGCGCTTGGCTCATTGCCTTGGCTCAATAGCTTGTCCTTGGCGACGGGCAGCTCGTTCTTGGAGATCCGTCCATGCTGTTCATGCGCAAGACCACCGCATTGCCGAGCGCCACGGAAGCGCTGCCGGGCCGTGCGCAAGCCATTCCGACCGCGACCACCCATTTCGTCAACGGCGCGAAGTTGCAGCCGCCTTATCCCGCTGGTCTCGAGCAGGCCGTGTTCGGGCTCGGCTGCTTCTGGGGCGCCGAGCGCAAGTTCTGGGAGCTCGGCGAGGGCGTTTACGCCACCGCCGTCGGCTATGCTGGCGGCCACACGCCGAACCCGACCTATGAAGAGACCTGCTCGGGCCGCACCGGTCACACCGAAGTGGTGCTGGTCGTGTTCGATCCGAACAAGGTGTCGTACGAGAAGCTGTTGAAGACGTTCTGGGAGAGCCACAACCCGACGCAAGGCATGCGTCAGGGCAACGACGTCGGCACGCAATATCGAAGCGCGATCTACACCACTTCAGACGCGCAGAAGAAAGCGGCCGATCAATCGAAAGCGCTCTATCAGAAGGCGCTCGCTGCAAAAGGTCTCGGCACCATCACCACCGAGATCGCACCCGCCGGCGAATTCTACTTTGCCGAGGACTATCATCAGCAATATCTGGCCAAGAATCCCGCCGGCTATTGTGGCCTGGGCGGCACCGGCGTGTCCTGCCCGATCGGCGCGGGTGTGAGCGCGTAAGCTAACCACGAAGGTGGTGTACCTCTCCCGCTTGCGGGAGAGGTCGGCGCATAGCGCCGGGTGAGGGTTCTATCCTCTGGGGGACCGTCCCTGTGCGGAGACACCCTCTCCCCAACCCTCTCCCGCAAGCGGGAGAGGGAGCGCACCTTGCCCCTTTGCTCACGCCGCTGTGGCGCCACCCGCCCCCTCAACGCTTTATTAACCATAACCGGTGCATCACTGGATCTGTCTCGTTTCGAGGGATAGGTCCGGTGCCGGTTGCACGCGCGTTTCGATGGTCGAAGTTGGCAGCGTCCTTGGCAGCGTCCGCCGCGCTGACCCTTGGCGGCTGCATGCAAACCGCTGGTCCCGTCGCCTATGTGCAGCCGCGCGCCGATCTCGATTCGATGGCCTATGGCCAGCCGTACAACGCGCCGCAGCCGGTCGTCGTCGGCAGCGGCGGCGGCGCCATCGCAGCGCTCAGCAATTCCTTTGCCTCCTCGCCGGCGCCCATGCCGGTCGGTTATGCCGCGCCGATGGCGGCGCCTGTTCGCTATGACGCCTCTTACCATCTCGATGCCGGCGACAGGCTGCGCGTCGTGGTCTACGGCCAGGAAGGTCTCACCAACAGCTACGCGATCGACGCCGGCGGCTCCATCACCATGCCGCTGATCGGCGGCGTGCCGGCACGCGGCCGCACGCCGGCGGGCCTTGCCGGCGAGATCGCCGCACGGCTGCGCAACGGCTACATCCGCGAGCCCTCCGTCGCCGTCGAGATCGAGGCCTATCGCCCGTTCTTCATTCTCGGCGAAGTCTCCGCGCCTGGCCAGTATCCTTACGTGCCGAACATGACGGTCGAAAGCGCCGTCGCGATCGCCGGCGGCTTCTCGCCCCGCGCCAAGCGCGACGTGGTCACCGTCACGCACACCGAAGCCGGCGGCGCCATGCGCGCCGTGGTGCCACTCGGCACCCCCTTGAGCCCCGGCGACACCGTGTTCGTCGGCGAACGCTGGTTCTAGCTCACCTTCTGAAATCCAGCCGCCCGTTCGGAAAACATCCGTCGATGCGCGCGGCATCGACCACGCGCCCGATCCATGGCCGCGTGATCGCGGGATTGGTTAGGTTGATGTATTTCCCCACCAGGCGCGCGCCCTCGCGCGCAGCATCGATCAGCCCGTGCCGTCGGCCGTGATCCCAATCGAAGCGCAGATAGATGCGTCCGCCTGCGACCCGCACTTCCGCGCGTCCTTCTTTCCAGGCTTGCGGCGTATCGCCGGCAATGGTCGGATCTGCGCCGCCATTCCAGCGGCTGGCCCAGATACCGTCGAGCGGGTCTGACCGTGCCGCGATTTTTGCCCAAGCCGCCGCGTTGAGGTCGGCGGCATCGCCGGCAAGCGTGGCGATTGCGGCATAATCCATGACGTCGCGATCATCCGGCGCGGGCACGTCCATGGTGCCGAACGGATTGCGGATGACGATGTTCGTATTGGCCTGCTGCATGACGATCTCCCGGCGTGAGTTGGCTTGATCGGCCAGCTCTATCGCCGGGCAGCAGGATGCAGCCACCCGATTCCTGCTGAGGTGTCATTGCGGGCCTGACCCGGCAATCCATCAATCGACGAAAAGCTTCGCCTGATGGATGCCCGGGTCAAGCCCGCGCATGACGGCCGGCTATTTTAAATGCCTGGCGAAAAATTCCATGCTGCGCGGCCAGGCGATGTCGGCGCTGGCCTTGTCGTAGCTCGCCCGCTCGTCGCAATGGAAGCCGTGCTGGGCGCCCGGATAGACGAAGACCTCGACATCGGGACGTTTCGCCTTGATGGTTTCGACGTCGGTCTGGGGAATGCCGGCATCCTTCTCGCCAAAATGCAGCTGCGTCGGCACTTTGGGTGTTTCGTCGGCGAAGCGCATGACGGCGCCGCCGTAATAGCCGATCGCGGCCTTCAGGCCGGACAGCCGCGTCGCCGCGACGAAGGCGACGCTGCCGCCCAGGCAAAAGCCGATGATGCCGACTGGGCCGACGCTCTTCACCGCATCGATCGCCGCCTGCGTGTCGCGCAGCATCGCGTCCCAATCCGGATTGGCAACGAACTTGCGCGCTTCCGCGATCTCGTCGGGCGTGTAGCCGGACTCGAAGCCCGGCGAGGTCCGGTCGAAGATCGACGGGGCGATCGCGACATAGCCTTCCCCGGCGAGGCGATCGCAGACCGAGCGGATGTGATGGTTGACCCCAAAAATTTCCTGGATCACCACCACCGCGCCCTTCGCCGTCCCCGCGGGGTCAGCGCGATAGGCACCGAGCTGGAAATTGTCGGAGGCCGTCAGCTTGATGTCTTGTCCCACGCGGGTTGTCCTTCTTGTTATTACGAACTCTAATCTCACCCCTCATCCTGAGGAGCGCGCCCTTCGCGCGCGTCTCGAAGGATAGAGGCCGAGATGCAGCAGCGTAACCTTCATCCTTCGAGACGATTGCTTTGCAAGCTCCTCAGGATGAGGGGATGCGCTTGTGCGCCCGCTCTCACTCCCACATCCAGTTCTCGCCGTAATCCTCCTTCCATCCCGCCAGCCGGCCATGACGGAATTGCAGGAACAGGCGGTGACGGTACGGGATCAGTCCGCTGCCGCCGATGTCGCGAAGCGCGAGATAGATCTCGTTGCCGGGACGTCCGCGCACATATTGCAACGGTTGCCCCAGCGCCCGCGCGGTTTGCCCGGCATCCATGCCGAAAGCGAGCGGCGTGTTGTTCGACAAGGTCGCGACGAAGGGCAGGCGGGGCGGTGTCCCGCCGAACGGCTCGGCTTGCGCGGATACTGACAGCAACACCGCGCCCGCAGCCAACATCGCTCGCTTCATTGCCTGTGTTCCCGTCAGATCGTCCTATTCCGGCAAGTTCTTCAGGAAAGGCAGCACCGCGTCAACAAAAGCCTGCGGCTGATCGATGTTGACGGCGTGTCCGGCCGCGGGGATCACGATTTTTTGTGCGCCGGGAATTTTCGCCGCCATGTAGTCCGACGCAGCGAGGAACGGCGTGTCGTCGGCGCCGACCACGATCAGGCTGGGCACCTTGATCTCCGGCAGCAGCTCGATCACCTTCGCATCGCGCTGGGTCAGCATGCCGCGTGCGGCGAGCGCCAATCCCCTGGCATTGCGATGGCTCGCGGTGGCGCGCTCGCGCGTCGCCGCCTTCAGCACGTCGAGCCCTTCGCGATCGAACTTGTCGGCAGTGGCGAGCGCCCGCGCGTTCCAGGCCTCGCGTGCGTCGTCCTTCTTGAAGCCGGGGCCGGTGTCGATGATCAGCAGCGCGCGGACGCGCTTTGGATGCGCGCGAGCGAAGGCGAGCGACATGTAGCCGCCGAGCGACAGCCCGCCGATGATGGCGCGCTCAGTGCCGACCGCATCGAGGATCGCCGCCATGTCGCCGACCGCGAGCGCTTCGCTGTAGGCGGCGGGATCGTCGGGATAATCAGACTGGCCGTGACCGCGCATGTCCCACAAGATCAGCTTGTGATCCCTGGCAAGCGCCTCGACCTGCCCATGCCACATCGCCGAGGTCGAGGAATAGCCGTGGGTCAGCAGCAGCGGTGGACCTTCGCCATGAACCTCGTAGTAGATTTCGACGCCGTCCCGATTGATCCCAGGCATTGCATCCGTCCTTTGTTCTATTCTCGCTGCGACGACGGTGCACCCTCTCCCCTTGCGGGAGAGGGTGGCTCGCCGCGTAAGCGGCGAGACGGGTGAGGGGTTCTATCCGCGCACGAAACTGTCTGTTGAGGCCGCGGAGAGATACCCCTCATCCGGCGCCGTAGCCGAAGCTTCGCTTCGGCGTCCATTTTAGAACGGCGGCCGAAGGCCGCCTATGCCACCTTCTCCCGCAAGGGGAGAAGGGACGCCCAACGCGGGCTCGTACTCTAGCCCGCCAAGTTACTGGAAGAAACCGCCGTGCCGCGATGGCCCGCATGCTTGGCGTGCACTCTGTTGCGTTCAGCCGCTGCATCACCGCTGTTCTCGCAACGCACAAGATGCGCGCGCCGGTGTTTGTTTCGATCGATTCCAAATTGCATTTGCCTCTGCGCCTGAACCCGATCATTCTTGCGAGCAAGGCTGGCGCCGGCCCGGTGGGCGTCCGTCAACACAAGTTGCCGCCGTAAGCGGCTTCATGCACCGGCAGGGGAAGACGCCTATGCCAACTCTCACCATCAACGGGCGGAGTCTGTCCGTGGATGCGGCGAACGACACGCCGCTCCTCTGGGCGATCCGCGAGCAATTGCAGATGACCGGCACCAAGTTCGGCTGCGGTGCCGGCCTATGCGGGGCCTGCACCGTTCACGTCAACGGCGAAGCCGTGCGTTCGTGCCAGACCATGGTCGGCGATGTCGCCGGCAAGAAGATCACCACCATCGAAGGCCTCGCCGCCAAGGGCGACCATCCCTTGCAGAAGGCGTGGATCGCCGAGCAGGTGCCGCAATGCGGCTACTGCCAGTCCGGGCAGATCATGCAGGCGGCGTCGCTGCTGGCGAAGAATCCCAATCCGACCAAGGAAGAGGTCGTGGCGCATATGGACGGCAATCTCTGCCGTTGCATGACCTATTCGCGGATCCAGAAGGCAATCATGCGCGCCGCAACCGAGATGCGCACCGCATCCGCCTCCGGCAACGAACGGAGGCCCACATGAATAAGCACATCAAGACCGTCACAGCCGAAACGGCTGATCTTAGCCGCCGCTCCTTCCTGGTCGGCACCGCCGCAACCGGCCTCGTGCTCGGCTATGCCGGCGTCCCCGGCATCGGTGAGGCGCTTGCCGCGCCTTCGAACTTCGAGCCCAGCGTCTGGTACGCGATCGCGCCGGATGGTCTCGTCACCGTCACCTGCGGCAAGGCCGACATGGGCCAGCACATCGCCTCCACCATGGCGCAGATCGTGGCCGAAGAACTGGGCGCGAAGTGGAGCGACATGCGGGTCAACCTCGCCTCCAACGATCCGAAGTTCAACGACCCCGTGCTGGGTGCGCAGATCACCGGCGGCAGCTGGTCGACCATGATGAACTTCGACGCCATGAGCCGCGCCGGCGCCGCCGGACGGATGGCGTTGACGGAAGGCGCGGCCGCCGCGATGGGCGTGCCGGCCTCGGAACTCGTGGTGCGCGATTCCATGATCTCGCACCCGAAGTCGAAGAAGACGATGTCGTTCGCCGACGTCGTCAAGAGCGGCAAGGCGACAAAAACCTTCACGCCGGACGAGCTCAAGGCGATCAAGCTGAAGACGCCGGATCAATACACCATGATCGGCGTGTCGGTGCCGCAGCTCGACATCCCCTCCAAGACCAATGGCACGGCCAAATACGGCATCGACGTGATGCTGCCGGGCATGGCCTATGGCGCGGTGGTGACGCCGCCGGTGCGCTTCGGCGCCACGGTCAAATCGGTCGACGACAGTGCCGCCAAGAAGGTGCCGGGCTTCATCAAGGCCGTCACCCTCGACGACAAGACGCAGACGACGTCAGGCTGGGTCGTGGCGGTGGCCAACACCTACGCCAATGCCAAGAAAGCGGCGCAGGCGCTGAAGATCGCCTATGACGGCGGCCCCAACGCAAAGGTGTCGAGCCAGTCGCTGCTCGACGAGGCCAAGCGGCTTCAGAAGCTGGAGGATTCCGGGCAATTCTTCGTCAAGGACGGCGACCCCGCGGCGGCGTTCGGCACGGCGGCCAAGGTGTTGGAGGCGGAGTACACCACCAGCATCAATATCCACGCGCCGATGGAGCCGATGAACGCCACTGCGGAGTTCAAGGGCGAGATCCTGCACATCTATTCCGGCAATCAGTTCGCAACGCGCTCCGGCGCGATCGCGGCGGGTGCGGCCGGGATCGATCCGAAATTCGTCGTCATGCACCAGATGTGGCTCGGCGGCGGCTTTGGCCGCAGGCTCGATGCCGACATGATGATTCCGGCGGTGCAGGCGGCGAAGGCCATCGGCAAGCCGGTGAAGGTGATCTACACGCGCGAGAACGACATGACGATGGATTTCTCGCGTCCGCTCACCTACCAGAAAGTGAAGGCCGGCGTGGACGGCGACGGCAAGCTCGTCGCGCTCAGCCACGACGTGGTTTCGGCCTGGCCGACCCAGCGCTGGGGAATCCCCGATTTCCTGACGCCCTCTGTCGACAAGAAGGGTCCGCTCGATTCCTTCACGGTGAACGGGGCCGACTTCTTCTACACCGTGCCCAACCATCATGTGCGCGCGATCAAGAACGAGATGGCGCACAACGCCACGCCGTCCGGCCAGCTCCGCTCCGTCGCGCCGGGCTGGACCTTCTGGGCGGTCGAAAGCATGATCGACGAGATCGCGGTTGCCGCGGGTAAGGACCCCGCGCAGTTCCGCATCTCACTGCTCGACGGCGCCGGCAAGAACGACGGCGGCGCGCAGCGGCTGCGCAACACGCTGCTCGCCGCGATGGGTCTCGCCGGTTACGGCAGCAGGAAGCTGCCGAAAGGTGAGGGCATGGGCGTGGCCTGCGTCTCGTCGCAGGAACGCGCGACCGCAAGCTGGACGGCTTGCGTCGCCCACGTCGCCGTCGCGCCCTCGGGCGAGGTGACCGTGAAGAAGCTCACGGTCGCCACCGACGTCGGCACGCAGGTGCATCCCGACAACATCCGCGCCCAGGTCGAGGGTGCGGCGCTGTGGGGCCTGTCGCTGGCGATGTATGAGAAGGCGACGCTCAAGGACGGTGGCATCGAACAGACCAATTTCGACAGCTACACGCCCTTGCGCATGAGCCAGGTGCCCGAGGTCGCGATCGCCGTGATCGCCAATGGCGAAAAAGCCACGGGCGTCGGCGAGCCTGCCGTGACGGTGATCGCACCGGCGATCGGCAACGCCATCTTCAACGCCTCAGGCGCCCGCGTCCGGGCCCTGCCGATCACGGCGGAGGCCGTGAAGGGCGCGATGAAGGCGTAAGGCTGGTTGCGATTGTGACCTGACATGATCCGCCGGGGGGCAGCCTCCGGCGGATTCGTCGTTAAAAAAGCTCTGTGCAAGCACATCTCTACTGTGCATGGGGTTGTTTTCGAGGTTTTTGATTGGAACCGCCGGGGAACCGAGTTCCGTAAAATTGTCGATGATTCCGCAGGGTTCCATTGAGCACGCCTCTTAAGGGCCGGAGAACCTGATCCGGCTTAGGCTTCTGCCCGAAACACGCCCGTGCTCTTGGGGAAGCCATGAACGCCTCAACCAAACCCGCCGCCAAACGCCGGCTTCTGCTCGCCTCCGACCGGAGCGACGAGAGCACCGAACTCGCCAGCATCCTCAAGGCGGTCGGCGACGTTGCCACAGTGACGACGCAGGAGCTCCCCGAGCAGCCCTCGCGCGATCTCTCCGGCCTCGTGGTCGACATCAATCTGCGCTCGCCCGAGAGCGTGCAGCGGGTGCGCAACAAGCTGCGCGGCGACGCCTATCGCGCCATGCCTCGTCTGTTCGTGCTTGCGGACGCCCTGCATCACGGCACCATGCAGGCCTGGGCGCTGGGCGCCACCGACACCATCTCGCGGCCGCTTCAGCCCGAGGACATCCTGCAGCGCATCCGTGCGGCCTTCCCCGACACCGCCGTCTATGATGCGACCGATCGCGGCAAGACGCTCAACCGCGGCGTCGAGGCCGCGCACGCAGTGCTGAAGAAGATGTTCGAGAAGCTGCCGCTCGGGGTACCTCTCACGTTCGACGACGTCATCGCCGCCGAGAGCAAGATCCTGAAGGCGATCAAGCACTCCTCGCTGCGCGAGTGGCTCACCACGGTGGGCTGCCACCATGTCGGCAGCTACCGCCACTGCCTGTTCGTGACCGGATTTGCGGTCTCCTTCGCCCAGCATCTCGGCATGCGCGAGGACGACCAGCGCCGGCTGACCCGTGCCGCGCTGCTGCACGACGTCGGCAAGGCCTTCGTTCCCTCCGCGCTGCTCGACAAGCCCGGCAAGCTCACCGACGAAGAGATGGCCGAAATCCGCCAGCATCCGCGCCGCGGCTATGACGCGCTCGCAGCTCAAGGCGGCTTCCCGCCGGAGATGCTGGACGTCGTGCTGCATCACCACGAATTCCTCGATGGCTCCGGCTATCCCAACAATCTCTCGTCGAACCAGATCAGCGATATCGTGCGGGTCACGACCATCGTCGACATCTACGCGGCCCTCGTGGAGAAGCGCGCCTATCGCATGCCCTTCACCCACGCGCGCGCGTTTGCGATGATGGAAGGCATGGGCGGCAAGCTGGACCAGCAGCTGTTGCAGGCGTTCCGCCCGGTGGCGTTGGGATCGTTCTGATTTAGGAGTCATTCCGGGGCGCGCGAAGCGCGAACCCGGAATCTCGAGGTTCCGGGTTCGGTGCTTCGCACCGCCCCGGAACGACAGAAAAACTCACCCCACCATCTTCCTCAGCTCCGCCTTCGCCACCTTCTCCAGCGTCGAGCGCGGCATGTCGTCGACGAAGCGGATCTCGCGCGGCACCTTGAAGTCGGCGAGGCCGGCGCGGCAGGCGGCCATCACCGCCTCGTGCAGATCGGGCCGCGCACCGGCGACGCCACCCTGCGGGACGATGAAGACGACCGGCACCTCGTCCAGCATTGGATGCGTCTTCGCCACCACGGCGGCCTCGCGCACGCCGGGGACGACTGCGATCACCTGCTCGATCTCGGACGCGGCGACGTTCTCGCCGCCGACCTTGAGCATGTCCTTGCTCCGATCTCCGAAGCGAATAGTGCCGTTCTCCAGCCGCACCACGCGGTCGCCGGTGAGAAAGAAGCCGTGCTCGTCGAAGCTCTCGCGTGTCGCCTTCTCGTTGTGCAGATATTCAGCGAACAGCGACAGCCCGACAATGCCCTTGATCGAGAGGTTGCCGGTGTCGCCGACCTTCGTCGGCCGGCCGTCGTCATCGGTGATGCGGATCTGGTATTCGCTCGCGGCGCGGCCGATCGACATCGGGATGTTGGGCTGGTCGATCTCGCCGACGATGCCGTGGGTGATGGTCTCGGTCATGCCCCACCAGCCGATGATCTTGACGCCGAAGGCGGCGAAGGCCGGCGGCTCGTTGATCGCCGTGCCCCACAGACGGAATTTGTGATCGCTCGGGATTTCCTGCTCGAGCAGCGCCTTCATGCAGAACGGGATCGTCGAGGTCCAGGTCGAGCCGTGCTCGCGCGCGGCGCCCCAGAATCGGCTGGCGGAAAAGCGCGGCTGGATCATGCAGGTGGCGCCGACCCAAAGCGTCGCCAGCATCGAATAGGCCAGCGCATTGGTGTGGAACAGCGGCAGATAGGTCTGGTGCACGTCGCTTGCGTGCAGGTCCTCGTGCGCGGCGTTGACCTTGGCGCCCCACAGCGCGTTGGCATGGGTCCACAGCACCGCCTTGGGGCGGGATGTCGTGCCCGAGGTGTATTGCACGCTGCACGGCGCGAGCGGATCGGTCGCGCGCCTGGGACGGTCGGCACTGTCGGCGAACAACTCCTCAAAGCTGTCGCCGCGTGAGACCGGGTTCGCGGGCGCCGCGCCCGCATCGTGCGAGGTCACCGCCATCCAGCGGATATTGCGGCAATTCTGCGCGACGATCTCGGCATAGGCCGGCTGGGTGATCGCGGCGACTGCGCCGCAATGATCGGCAAAATAGTCGAGCTCGGCCGGCGCCGAGCGCGTGTTGGTGGTCACCGCGATGGCGCCGAGTTCGACACAGGCGAACCAGGCCAGCAGCGCCTCGATGCAATTGTCGAGGTGAATGAGCACATACTCGCCCGGCTTCACGCCGCGCTTCGCCAGTCCCGCCGCGAGCGCGCCGACCCGCTCGTGAAACTCGCCATAGCTCCAGCGCCGCGCGGGCGCGTCGAACGGCGCCCAGATCAGGAACGGATGTGAGCTGCGCACCTCGGCCCGCATCTTCAGCAGCCAGGGCACGTCGAGCCCGTCGAATGGGCCGACGATTCCGGCGGCGGCTTGCGAATTCGGCATGTGTCCTCCCGTGCAGCCTGCATCTTGCCGGCGGCTGCGTTTTGATGATTGCGTCTTCCTGCTCTCTCCGCCGTCATTGCGCGCGGAGCGAAGCAATCCAGAATCTCTCCCCGGAGGCAGCCTGGATGGCTTCGTCGCAAGGGCTCCTCGCAATGACGGTGCGTGGGGCAGGCGGCTTGGCCTTACCGGCCGCCGTCCTCATATGACGAAATCTCGATCAGGCTGCCATCCGGATCCCTGCAATAGACCGAGTGCAGGGTGCCGCGGGCGCCTTGCTTGGGAGCCGGGCCCTGTTCGATCGCGACGCCATGTGCCTTCAAATGCGCCACCACCTCGTCGGGACTGGCGGAGGTGAGGAAGCACAGATCCTCGCTGCCGGCGGTCTGGTGGTCCGCGGTGAACCACTCCACCTTGTCGGCATCGCGGGGCCGGACGTTGATCTTCTGGTTACCGAATTGAAGAGAAGTCCGCGGCGCTTTGCCGCCGCCGGGGTCGAACACCTTGACTTCCATGCCGAGAATCTTGCCGTACCACTCGGCGGTCACTGCAACGTCCGCGACGTTGATCACGAGATGATCGAGAGCTTCGACCTTGACCGCCATGCCTTATCCTTTCGTCGCGATGCCCCCCGTGCACTTTCCGCCTGTGGCAAGCTTTGGTACAAGCGCGCCGACGCCATTTTCAAGCTATCTGGCTTCAAGAACAACACTTGGGAGAACCCTTGAGATGATCACTCGCCGTACCGCGCTGAGCCTGCTCGCCGCCAGTCCGCTTGCAGCCAGCCCGCTGTCGAAGGCGCTTGCCGCCGACTATCCGACCCATCCGGTGAAATGGGTGGTCGGCTATCCGCCGGGCGGGGCCACCGACATCCTGGCGCGGCTGATCGGCCAGCGGCTGTCGGAGAAGTTCGGCCAGCAATTCGTGATCGAGAACAAGCCGGGTGCCGGCAATAATATCGCCACCGAATCGGTCGTCAACGCCGAGCCCGACGGCTATACGCTGCAACTGATCAATCCGGCCAACTACATCAATGCCTCGCTCTACGCCAACCTGAAGTTCAACTTCGTGCGCGACATCGCGCCGGTCGCCTCGTTCCAGCGCGTGCCGAACGTGATGACCGTCAACAAGGACGTGCCGGCCAAGACCGTCGCCGAATTCATCGAATACGTGAAGGCCAATCCCGGCAAGGTCAACATGGCATCCTCCGGCAACGGCACCTCGGTGCATCTGTCCGGCGAGATGTTCATGGCGCTGACCGGCTGCAAGATGCAGCACGTGCCCTATCGCGGCGCCGCGCCCGCGATCACCGACATGCTCGGCGGCCAGGTGCAGGTGATCTTCGACAACATGCCCTCGATCATCCAGCACATCCGGTCCGGCTCGCTCCGCGCCATCGGCGTCACCACGGCGGAGCGCTCGCCGCAGCTGCCCGACGTGCCGGCGATCGGCGAGACCGTGAAGGGCTACGAGGCGAGCGCGCTGTTCGGCATGGGAGCGCCGAAGAACACGCCCAAGGAGGTCATCGCCAAGCTCAACAGCGAGATCAACACGCTGATCAAGGAGCCGGACATGGCCAAGCGCCTGGTCGAGCTCGGTGGCGAGCCGCGGGCGCAGACGCCCGAGGCGTTCGGCGAGGAGATCAAGGCCGAAACCGAGAAATGGAAGAAGGTTGTCGAGTTCGCGGGCCTCAAGGTCGAGTAGCGATCTTGTGATGTGCGCGATTGGAGCCCTGCCCGTTCGGCAGGGCTTTTTTCTTGCGTATCAAGGCTTCCTGCACGCCAACGCCCGTCGATCTGGAATAAAACGGCGTGGTGCGTTTCGCGGCGGCCGCGCAGACGCCGCCTGCCTTGCCTGCTACCGCTTCGCCTCAGCCTGCTCCGTGCCGTTGCACGAGATCAGCATCGTATACGGTCGCGCGTTGCCGGCGATGTCGGTGGTCTTGATCTCGCTCTTCGGTTCGGCAGTCTGGTAGGGCACCACGGAGTTGTCGAGGAAATCGCGCAGCGCGCCGGTCTTGATCGCGAAGTTGATGTTCTCGGGGATGTTGCCGGTCGCAGCGGCCATCCGCAATCCGTCCAGTTTTCCCGTAACGACGCCAACGATCTGCCCGGTCGTGTCGAACAGCGGGCCGCCGCTATTGCCGGGCTGCACCGGCGCACTGATTTGCAGGAAACGCGAATCGTTGCGCATGCCGCTGAGCGAGCTGACGATGCCGGTCGTCACGGTGAAGTCCGAAGTCAGCAGCCCATGGAAGGGAAAGCCGATCGCGACGACGGAATCGCCGGAGCGGATCGAGCGGTCGCGGATCCGGGCGAACTCCTTGAATGTGGTCGTCGACGGCGCCTGCAGCAACGCGAGGTCGTTGTTGGCGTCGCTCGACACCACCCGCAAAACCATCCCGGCTTCGCCCGTGAGATTGCCCTTGATGTCGCCGACGCAGCCACTGATCACATGGTTATTGGTGACGACGTGTCCGCTGGCACTCACGACGAACCCGGTGCCGCTCTTGGCTCTGGCAGGTTTGCTGCCGGCCGATGGCGTCTGCTTGTCCGGCGCGGCCTGCGGCTTGGCGGCGATCTTGGTAAAATCGCCGGCCTTGTTCAGCCCGTCGGCTTTCACCTTGGTGACGCAATTGGCCAATGCCGCAATCACGGGCCCGGCCGAGGTCAGGTCGAAATTCAGCACGGTGCGGCCGCTCGTCGCGACCATCAGGCTTGCCTTCTGAAACGTTCGTACCACGTTGGCAGGCATGACGGAGCTGAGCATGTTCGTCTGGTTGGCCGTCGCGAACAGTCTGGCCTGCTCCTGTCCGTCAAAGACGACGTCGATCGCGGCGTTCTCGCCCTGCTTGAAGCGGTAGCTGGGACTCGCAAAGCTCAATATCCACGAGCCCCCAGTATTCTGGCCGACGACGAGAATGACGCCGTTGGCATAAGCCGCCGTCGCGGCACAATGCGAGAAGGCTCCGGTTTCGTCATTGCTGAACGCGCCGCCGACCCAGTTGCCGATTTTGACGCTGCCGAATGGTCCGGCCGCGTGCGCAACGCTGCCAACGCTCACCTGCAATAAAGACGCAACGATGAATGACCTAAGCCACATACTTTCCCCCCAGAGCGCGTTCGCGTGCATCTTATCTGCGGGAGCATGTGTCGTGCAACCGGCAGTTGTCTGCCGAGGACCGGACTTCTCGGGCGGCGCTGGGGGGCTTGTCTTTACTTTGCCATCCGATATACTTTGCGGTACAAAGTAACGGGGACCGATAGTCCCGGCAAACATGGGCGGAACGAGGTTTTGGCGTTGCCAATGCGCGATCTCGACAAGGCACTGGCCGACATCGTGGCGATCCGCAGCCAGATTGCGGCTGGCACGGCATTCCGCGGCTACGGCCCGGCGACGATGGCCGCGACCGGTGCGGTCGCGCTTCTCACCGCAATCCTGGAATTCTGGCTGCTCGGCGATCCCACCGGCGAGCCGCTCGGTTTCTTCTTCGGCTGGTTCATTGCCGCCGCGCTCTCCGGCCTGATGATCGGTGTCGAGATGCGCGCACGTTCGCGCCGCCATCATTCGGGCCTCGCCGATGCCATGATCCACCAGGCCGTCGAGCAGTTCCTGCCCGCAGGCGTTGCCGGTGTGCTGCTTGCGGTGGTGATGTGGAAGTTCGCGGGCGAAACGCTGTGGCTGCTGCCGGGCCTGTGGCAGATCCTGGTGTCACTCGGCATTTTCGCCTCCGTCCGCTCGCTGCCACGCACCGTGGCGCTCGCCGGCGCCTGGTATTTCATCTCCGGCTTCGCGGTCGTCGTGCTCGCGAGCCAAACCCACACGCTGTCGCCATGGACCATGGGCCTGCCCTTCGCAATCGGGCAGTCGGTGATGGCGAGCATTCTGCATTTCGCATCCGGAGACCATGATGTCGAAGATTGACAGCGCACCCTTCTCTTATGAAGGGCTGGACCGCGTGATCCACGAGAAGGCGAGGCTCGGACTTCTGACCTCGCTGATGGCGCATCCGAAGGGGCTGGCGTTCGCCGATCTCAAGCAGCTCTGCGGCCTCACCGACGGCAATCTCAGCCGGCATCTCGCCGTGCTCCAGGAAGCCGGCCTCGTCGAGGTGACCAAGGGCTATGAGGGCAATCGCCCGCACACGACCTGCCGCCTGACCAAGGCCGGCCGCCGCCGCTTCCTCGACTATCTCGCCGTGCTCGAGCGCCTGGTGCGCGACGCCGCCAAGGCCGCCGGCCGCGAGGCGGCGCCGCTCGGCCGTCTCGGCATCGTCTCGACCTGATCCTCCCCCTTTTTTGACCGGAGACTTTGCGATGCAAAGTGACCTTGCGTCCCGCAACGAGAAGCTTCACATCGGCATCATCATGGATGGCAACGGCAGATGGGCGACGCGGCGCGGCCTGTCGCGCGTGCGCGGCCATGAGGCCGGCGTCGAGGCGATCCGCCGCATCGTCGAAGCCGCGCCCAAGCAGGGCATCGGCACGCTGACGCTCTACGCCTTCTCCACCGACAATTGGCGAAGGCCGAAGACCGAGGTCGCCGCGCTGATGACGCTTCTGCGATTCTACCTCGCCAACGAGGTGCAGAGCCTGGTCAAGAACGGCGTGCGCCTCACCGTGATCGGCCGCCGCGACCGCCTGCCCGATGGGATTGCTAACGCGATCGCGCGTGCGGAAGATGCCACCACGCACGGCGGCACGCTTCATCTGCGCATCGCCGTCGACTATTCCGCCCGCGATGCCATCCTCAACGCGGCGGCGAAGGCGGCGGCGCTGACGAGCCTCACCCGCGAGGCGTTCTCGCAGCTCGTCACCGGCGAGGCCGGTTTGTGCGACGTCGACCTCATCATCCGCACTTCGGGTGAGAAGCGGCTGTCGGACTTCCTGCTCTGGGAAGGTGCCTATGCCGAGCTGCACTTCACCGAGCGGATGTGGCCCGAATTCGACGCGGGTGATCTCGCCGCGGCCCTGGTCTCCTTCCACGGCCGCGAGCGTCGCTTCGGCGGCCTGCAGGCGATCGTGCCGGAGGAGGTGCCTTCACTCTCTCGCGTGTGAGGCCCGGCACTGAGCAACGAACTGTTCGTTTTCGGCCGCAAGATTGGCAGTACCGTCCAAGCGGTAAGCGCGCGGTCTCGGCTAGGTGTGCATTCGATGCAACCTGCCGAAAGCCTTGCGCATGTCACAGTCATTGCTGGATGCCATTGTCGAGTCAGCCGAAGCCAACGCCACGCTTCGTATCAGGCCGGCCGGCGCGTCCGATGTCGAGAGCCTCTCGATCTATTTCAAGAGCCTCTCCACGACATCGCGCAGCAAGCGCTTCATGGGCGCGCGGGCGGACTTTGCAATGGTCGCGGCCGAATGCGTCGCCAGGACCAGCCATCCCGATCATTTCACCCTGCTCGCCGAGATCAGGCAGGAAGGGCAAGGCACCATCATCGGCGAAACCAGATACGCCTATGATGCGGCTGCACGGCATGGTGATTTTGCCATCTCCGTCGCCGATGTCTTTCAGCGCCAGGGCGTCGGCCTCCGGATGATGACGGCAATGGAGAGGCACGCGAGCGATCTCGGTCATGAGATGATTGCCGCCGAGACCGCGCGCGTGAACGCCGAGATGCGCGGCCTTGCGAAGAAGGCTGGGTTCGAGGACACTGGTCTCGGAGACTGGCAGTCGGTCCATCTCGCGAAGCGTCTGTCGCGGGTGCGCGGCTTGCCACAAATTTGAGCAAGCGCGCGACGCCGATCGTGCCCTATTATCTCCCTGCGACGGAGCTTTGGTCGGATGCGCGCAGTTCTGGATTATTGCACCGGCGGGACCGAGCGGCAGGTTGCGGCCGGCACGACTATCGTCGCCGAGGGCGGCACCACCGGTCATCTCTATGTGCTGATGCAGGGCAAGCTCGAAGTGCTGAAGGGCGAGATGGTGGTCGCCACGGTGGCCGAGCCCGGCGCGGTGCTGGGCGAAATGTCGGTGCTGCTGGGGCAGCCGCACACGGCGACCGTACGGGCCTGCTCCGATTCCGTCGTCTACGAATTCGAGGATGCCGCCTCGTTCCTCAGTCAGGAGGCGGGCGTGGCGCTTCTGATCGCCAAGATGCTGGCGCAGCGGCTCAATGTGGCCAACACCTATCTCGCCGATCTCAAGCAGCAATATGCCGGCCATGGCACCCATCTGGCCATGGTCGGCGAGGTGCTCCAGAGCATGATCAACCTGCCGCCGCTCGAGGTCTCGCCAGGTTCGGATCGGCAATCCGATCCAAGAATGTGAGCCAGTCGGGCGGCGCCTCGATCGGAGCGGCGGGCCGCTGCAGCGGCGCGCCAAGATCGATCCATTGCGCCTCGCCGGCCGCAAGCCAGAACGCCCTGTCCGCGTCGAGGTCCAGCACGATATAGGTCGGCGGGCGGCCGGGCTGCAGGCCGGTGTTGAAGACCCAGCTCTGGCCGAGCCGGTCGAACCACGAGCCATCGTTAATGAACGGCGATTGATGCACATGGCCCGAGATCACCATCGTGGGCTGGTACTGCATGATCCATTGCACCAGCTCGACGTCGCCAAAGAAGCGCTTGCCGCCCCAGCTCGTCGGTGAATCCGCCGGCGGCGCATGATGGATCCAGATCCAGCGCTGCGGCCGGCCGGCCGCGGCGGCGCCGAGCTGCGCGACGAGACGTTGCTTGACCAGCGGCCCATCCCACCATGGGCACACCGTGAACAGCGTGTCACCGACGGTGAGGCCGTCACCGTCGCAGGCAATGCCCAACTCGCGCACCTCCGAGATCCAGCGCGAGATCTTTTCGCCTTCCGCATTGCGCTCGTCGAGGTCGTGATTGCCGGAGCAGAGGATCACGCGGGTCTTGCTGGCGAGCAGGGCGAGGTACTTCTTCACCACCACGATCTGCGCGCGAAAATCCACCATCGAGCCGATGTCGAGCGCATCGCCGGCGAAGATCACGAGGTCGAATCGCGGAGCGGCGCTGACGAGCCAGTCGAGCTGAGGCAGCGAATAGTGCAGGTCGGCCACGACCAGGCAGCGCATTGGAAATCCACGGGTGAGACGTCAAAAATGCTCGGGATTGCAAAATATCTGAACGCAAGAGCAGACCAGCCGCATCTCTCGCCAATTCAACGCGGGCAGTATGCTGCGGCGCATCCGCGGGTGCAAGCATCGAAGCGTCGCCGGGCTGGACCGGATCATCGAATTCTGATGTCGTGGCGTATCCTCAACAGCTCGTGTCCCCAACAGCTCGTCCCCAATGACCTCCTTCAAGACCATTCGTGCTCGCGCCGAAAAACGCAAGGGCGGGCCCAAGGCGCTCGAAAAGCTGATGCCCGAAAAGCCCGACCTGAAGGGCCTCGCCAAACGCGGCGACGACCGCATCCTCGCAGAGATGACGAAGCGTGTGTTTTGCGCCGGCTTTGCCTGGAGCGTGATCGAGACGAAATGGGACGGGTTTGAAGACGCCTTCCTGGGTTTCCAGCCGGCCAAGCTCACCTTCCAGCCGGAGGATTATTGGGAGGGCCTGCTGCGCGACGCGCGCATCGTGCGCAACGGTGCCAAGATCATGTCGGTGCGCGACAACGCGGCCTTCGTCCAGGAGATCGCAAAGGAGCACGGCAGTTTCGGCAAGTTTCTGGCGAAATGGCCGCCGTCCGACCAGATCGGCCTGCTCGATTTCCTGAGCAAGCGCGGCAGCCGGTTGGGTGGCAATACCGGCCAGATGCTGTTGCGGTTCGTCGGCTGGGACGGCTTTGTGACGTCCAGGGACGTCGTGGCGTGCCTGCGCGATGCCGGTCTCGACATTGCCGAAGAGGTCAAGTCGAAGGGCGATCTGGCAAGAGTGCAGGCGCAGTTCAACGCCTGGGCCGAGGAGACCGGGCTGTCCTACACATATCTGTCACGCATCTGCGCGCTCTCTGTTGGCGAGAACAGAAGCGAGTAGCGAATTCGGCTCTTGGAATTCGGCTCTTGGAATGTCGAATCATGTGCGTCCTGTGGCGATCTCGTGCCGCAAGCGCGGCAGACGCGACGCGCGATCACGAAATGCATTTCTCCGGAACATTTGTGCGTAGCACCTGTTCGGGAGATTGGGCCACGCGAACATCGGCGCAGGGAACGCCCGCTCTGGCTCAGCTCAATGAAACCGACGTGACAGAAACGGAGCAGCTCATGAAGCTCACATCCGAACAGGTGAAGCAGACCGTCAACCAGCTCGGCGCTCAAGTGCTGCCCGACGAGCATCCCGCGATGCCGCAGCTCAACAGCATGTTCGGCGAGCACACTTTCTTCGTCGATGAGACGGGGCTGAAGGTCGTCGAGCCCACGGCGCCGCCCGGCACCGAGCGCCAGAGCGGCGAAGTCGTCAGCCTCGCCGATTGGGGCGATTCCGAGCTGACCCGCCTGATGGCGCACGAGCCCCAGCCGACGGGCGTGATCGTGGTGTTCGAGCACGTGAGGCATTGATCGGCGCCGGCGGACCGACCTTCGGTGGCGAGTCTGAACGCCCGCCCCCGTAGATTCGCGTTGCGAGCGCGCTCTGCGTGGCTGTCTGCGTCCGCCGAAAGCCCGTCAGTTTGGTTCAGATGCCGAGAGTCAGCTGCGGCGGCTCCGCATCGTCCCCGGCCTGGAGGGAAGACAGCGAGACCCCCAGCAGCCTGACGCTCTTGGGCAGCGGCATCTCGAGTTCGAGCAGGCCGCAAGCCAGCCGCTCAAGATCGTCCCGGCCTGCAACCGGCGAAAGAGCGGACCTGCTGCGCGTGATGATCTCGAAGTCGGCAAACTTGATCTTCAAGGTGACAGTGCGGCCACGGTTGCCCGTCGCCTCGCAATGGCGCCACACCTTGTCGATGAGCGGCTTGAGCTCGGTGACCAGCGTGTCGAATTCGGTGAGATCGCTTGAGAACGTGGTTTCCGCGCCGATGGACTTGCGGACCCGGTTGGCCCGGACCGGCCGTTCGTCGACACCGCGCGAGATCCAGTAATAATAGGCGCCCGACTTGCCGAAATTCGCATTCATGAACTCAAGCGTCTGACGGCGAATATCGAGACCGGTGAAGATGCCGAGCGCGTTCATCTTCGCGCCCGTGGCCGGGCCTATCCCATGGAATTTTCCGACCGGCAGCGTCTCGGCGAAGGCGGGTCCCATCTCCGGTGAGATCACGAACTGACCGTTGGGCTTGCGATGATCGGAGGCGAGCTTGGCCAGGAACTTGTTGTAGGAGATGCCGGCCGAAGCGTTGAGACCCGTCTCGGCCTTGATCCTCTCGCGGATCCTGAGTGCAATGTCGCGCGCCAGCGGGATGCCTTTCAGGTTTTCCGTCACGTCGAGATAGGCCTCGTCGAGCGACAGCGGCTCGATGATGGGTGTGTGCTCCGCGAAGATGTCGCGGATCTGCCTGGAGATCGCCTTGTAGACCTCGAAGCGCGGCTTGACGAAGACCAGATCGGGACATTGTCGCTTCGCCGTTACGGATGGCATGGCGGAGCGAACGCCGAACTCGCGGGCCTCATAGCTGGCGGCCGCGACGACGCCACGTTCCGCGGAGCCTCCGACGGCGACCGGCTTTCCGCGCAGCTCCGGATGATCGCGCTGTTCCACGGACGCGTAGAAGGCATCCATGTCGATATGGATGATCTTGCGGACGGGCGAGGCCTCGCCGGCCACCGTGTCGGATTCGCTCATGGCAGGATGATACAATTGAGCGATGAGAAGTGCGAGGTGAGGTGTGATTCACAGAGCAATCTCAGGCTTGTGAGTGGCACGCACGGGCATGCGATCTAATATGAGGTCGCGGAGGACAGCCCATGCAATACAGCTCCGAACTCATTCGAACGATGCGTCAGGCGCTCGAGGCCGTGATGGCGAGCGTGCCGCCCGATCAGTCGGTGTTCGGCCTGAAAGCGGCCGTAGCCGAATGCATCCTGAAGGCGGCCGCACACGGTCAGACGTCGTACGACGGACTGGTCACGTCGGCTTCCGACCAGGTCCAGGCGATCATCTCGATGCTGAATTGAGCGTGGCTCGGCTGAGCAGGCGATGACCCCAGCCTGCATCGGAAGAGACTGGCGCACCCGACACGATTCGAACGTGTGACCTTTGCCTTCGGAGGGCAACGCTCTATCCAGCTGAGCTACGGGTGCTAGTGGAGGTTCATTTAGCCGATTGGCGGGGGGCGGGCAACCGCTTCCGCCATCTCCGGCTAGGCTGATTTACGGGGCGTGCGGCCAGGAACCGGCACGCCGTCCCGCCCGAGCTTGGCGAACTCGGCGAGCAGCCGTTCGGCACACATGATGCGGTTGCGGCCGAGCCGTTTGGCCGCATAGAGCGCCTGGTCGGCTGCGCCCAGCAACCGGTCGGGGCCGCCGTCGGTTTCGCCGGGAATGTGGCTGCCGACGCCGACGCTGAGGGTGACGTGGTCGCCGGCCCCGATGGCGCCATGCGCGATCCGCAAGGCCATCACGGCGCAGCGGATCTCGTCGGCGATGACGCAGGCGGTATCGCAATCCATGTCCGGCAGGATCAGCGCGAATTCCTCACCGCCATAGCGGCTGGCGAGATCGAGCGGGCGCACGGCATACCGGCTGACGACGGACGCGACCGCGCGCAGGCATTCGTCGCCGCTCTGATGGCCGTGGCGGTCGTTGAACAGCTTGAAATGATCGACATCGACGAACAGCAGCGCCATCGGCTTCTGCGTCCGCTGGGCGCGGGCCCATTCGCTCATCAGCATCTGGTCGAACGCACGGCGGTTCGACAGGCCGGTCAGCCCGTCCTTGGTGGCGAGCTCCTTCAGGGCCATCTCGGCGCGCTTCTGGTCGGTAAGGTCGCGCAAAGTCTCCACCACCGCAATCAGATGGCCGGCCTCGTCGTGGATGGGGCCGGCGTCGATGGCGAGATAGAGCTGGCTGCCGAGCTTCGGCATCACGCACCAGTTCTCGGCGCTGAAGCCGACTCCGTTATGGCCGCGCGCGGCATATTCCGAATAGAACTCCGGCAGCTGTTCCGGGCGGTCGAGCGCGACGAGGTCGGCGAGGCAAGGGCGCCTGGTCTCGTAGAAGGCCTGCCAATGCTTATTTGTGCCGATCACCTCGGAGGCGGCGACGCCGGTCAGCCGCTCGCAGGCTCTGTTCCAGATCACGACGCGGCGCTTCGGATCGATCACGAAGGTCGGCACCACCAGATGCTGCATCAGCCGCACGGCATAGGAATCCGCAACGTCGACCGTCTTGGCTGACGTTTTCCCCGGCTTCGCCATGTCAGGCCACCGCTGCCACCGGCAAGGCATGGCTCGGGCCGAACAGCTTTCGCACTTCGCTGGCCGGCTTCGGTCTGCTGAAGAGATAGCCCTGCATCTCCGTGCAGCCGAGCGCACGCAACATCTCGCGCTGTGCCTCGGTCTCGACGCCCTCCGCGACCGTGGTCATGTTGCTGGCGGCGGCGATGTTCACCACCGCCTGCACGATCACGGGCGCGCCGCTCGCCTCGGCGATATCGGCGACGAAGCAGCGGTCGATCTTGATCTTGTCGAACGGGAAGCGCTTCAGATAGCTGAGCGAGGAGTAGCCGGTGCCGAAATCGTCGAGCGCGATGCGCACGCCGATGGCGCGGAGCTGGTGCAGGATCGAGAGCGCCGCCTCGTCGTCGCGGATCAGCACGGCCTCGGTGATCTCGAGCTCGAGCCGGGACGGAGCAAGTCCGGAAGCGGCGAGCGCGCCGGCGATCCGCAGTGCCAGCGTGTCGCATTTGAGCTGTACCGGCGAGACATTGACCGCGACACGCACATGCGCCGGCCAGGTTGCGGCCTCGCTGCAGGCCATGCGCAGCACCCAGTCGCCGAGCTCGTTGATCAGGCCGGTGTCCTCGGCAATCGGAATGAACTCCGCCGGCGACACCATGCCGCGCTGGGGATGCCGCCAGCGCAGCAGCGCCTCGCAGCCCGTGACCGCGTTGGTACGCAGGTCCACCAGCGGCTGATAGTGGATCTCGAAGCCGCCGTTCACCAGGGCCTGGCGCAGATCCTGCTCCAGGCTCAGGCGCGCCTTGGCGCTCGCATCCATCTCCGGCTCGAAGAAGCGGTGGGTGCGGCGTCCTTCGGCCTTGGCGCCGTACATCGCGAGATCGGCATTCTTGACGAGCTGGTCGAGATCGGTGCCGTCCTGCGGCGCCATCGCGATGCCGATGCTGGCGTCGGTCGAGAGCTGATGGCCGAAGCAGTGGTAGGGCCGGCGGATCGCCTCGAAGATCCGCGTCACGAATGACACCACGTCGGCAGACGATTCGATCCCGGTTTGGATCACCGCGAATTCGTCGCCGCCGAGCCGCGCGATCAGGTCGCCCGGTCCGAGGCAGCCGCGGATGCGGGCGGCGATTCCCTTCAACAGCTCGTCGCCGACGTGATGACCGAGCGAATCGTTGATGCCCTTGAACTCGTCGACGTCGATATAGAGCAGCGCGAACTGACTGCCGCCGCCGACCTTCTCCAGTTCACGCTCGATCTGCTCGCGGAACAGCGCCCGGTTGGGCAGGTCGGTGAGCGCATCGTAATGCGCCATATGCGCGATCTTCTCGTCGGCGCGCCGCCGTTCGGTGACATCCTCGACGACGTTGATGATGTAACGCGGCTCGCCGGATTCGTCGCGGATTCCGATCCGGGTCGAGGTGATGTAGCGCATTCCCTTGGCCTGGCTCTGCCAGGCATGCTCGTCCTTGAACAATCCCCCGCCCGACTTCAGCGCCTTGCTGTCATCTTCGGTGACGATCCTGGCGGAGGCATCCGGGTAGATGTCGAAGGGGGTCTTGCCAACGATGTTTTCACTCGATTGGCCGAATTGTTCTTCGGCGGTCCGGTTGACCAGCAGATATTGCCGCGTTTGAGCATCCTTCACCGTGATCTGTGACGGGATATGGTCGATGATCTCGCGCAAGAACATGTAGTTGCGGTCGCGTTCCTGCTCCAGCTTGCGGCGTTCGGTGATCTCCTCGATCGTGGCGACCCATCCGCCCTGCGCGAGCGGGGTGTTGATGACCTGAAAGGTGCGGCCGTTAGGCAGCTCGTGCAGCCTGGTGGAGACCGTGCCTTCGGCGACGACCTTCATGACGTCGACGCAAAACGCATCGACGTCGCCGCCGAACGCGCCACGCTCCTTGCGATGGAGCATCGCCTCATGGATGTGGCAGCCGGGCTTGATGACGTCGTGCGAGAGGCCGAACATGTCGGCGTAGCGGCGGTTGCAGGTGACGATGTATCCGGCGGCATCGTACAGGATCAACCCTTGCGACATGTTGTTCAAGGCGGTGTCGAGCCGGCCCCGCTCCGCTTCCAGCCGTTGCTGCGCCTCGCGGTTCTGCCGGTTGATCTGGCGAACGATCAGGAACAGGATCAGCGCAATCACGGTTGCTGAAAGCGCGGCGGTGGTGACCATGAAACCGGTCTGCTGCCGCCAGTCGGCCAGCGCCGCGCTCGTGGTGTTGGTCGCGACGATGATCAGCGGGAAATGCGAAAGCGAGGCCCCGGAGCCGAGGCGCTCGTCGCCGTCGATCGGGCCCCTGACGCGCAGGGTGTGCCGGCCGCCTTCGGCCAGCATCTTGCGCATCAGCGGCGCGTCCTTGAAGTCCCTGCCGATCAGCTCTTCGACATGCGGGTAGCGCGACAGCATCTTGCCATTGCGGTCGAACAGCGAGATCGCCGTGCCCTCCGCAAGCGCAACGGATGCGAAATAGTTCTGGTAGCTGTCCGGATCGATCCGGCGGACCATCGTGCCGAAGAAGCTGCCGTCCACGCCGTTCAGCCGACGCGCGACGACCGTGGTCCATTTGCCGATGATGAAGCTGCGGACCGATTCCAGAATCACCGGTTCGGCCATCGGATTCGCTTTGAAGGTCTGAAAGTAGGCGCGCGAGGAGATGTTGATCTTGGGGAGCGGCTGGGCCCGCGACCAGTTGATCAGTTCGCCGTCGGCATCGTAGATCGCGATGTCGCCGAGGTAAGACACCGGGCCGATCTTGCTCCGCAGCATCTGGTTCGTCGCGGGTCCGGACATGCGCTCGCGGAACATCGCGGCCGAACTGATCTCCGGCAGGTTCATCTGCCCGATCACATCGGCGGCGACGATGTCGGAATCTTCAAATTGCTGATCGAAGTGCCGTGCGATCAGCTGCACCGTATTTTCCAGCTCGCGCTCGCGGTTGGCCAGGGTACGTTCGCGAAATTCGCCGACGGCCATGGCGGTCACGGCGAAGATCCCCGCGACCAGCAACACGCCGCACAAAGTGAGCCACAGCACCGGTCCGCGCCGAATGGCTGCCTCCCAGCCGTGCTTCGCGGCTAGGAACATTCCGGCTGCGATCCTTGCAAAGACCTGGCGCATTCCCCCTCCCTGGAGGGACAGGAATACATCACACAAATGGCGTAAAGCTTAGGAAAGCCAGTTACCTGAGCGTTAATCTCGTTGCGTGATCACGGTCGTGTCCAGCGAGCCGCCGCGCTGCATCATGAATCGCGCGTTAAGGCGATCCGTCCGCGCTCTTGTCGCCGCCGAGATTGCGCAGCCGTCCGACCACGCCGGTCGGAAAGAAGTAGACGCTGGCAATGAAGAGCAGCCCGAGCCACAGCAGCCAGCGATCGGGATGCAGCAGCCCGGGCAGCAGCGGCAGGCCGGCTTCCGACGCCGCCTTGGAGGCGACGCCCATCAGCGACTGCAGATAGTTCTGGGCGAGGATGAAGATGGTGGCGCCGATGATCGCGCCGTAGATCGTGCCCATGCCGCCGATCACGACCATCAGGAGAATGTCCAGCATGATCGAGAAGCTGAGCGAGGTATCGGGACCGGCATAACGCAGCCACAGCGCATTGAGGATGCCGGCGCCGGCGGCGACCAGTGCGGCGATGCAGTTGGCGTAGCTCAGGTGGAAGACGGTGCGGAAGCCGAGCGCCTCGGCGCGGAAGCGGTTTTCGCGGATCGCCTGCAGCACGCGCCCGAACGGCGAGTTCACCACCCGCAGTAAAGCGAGGATCATCAGGGCCGAGACTGCGAACACCAGATAGTAGGTCAGGATGCGGCCGTTGACCTCGAATCCCATGAAGTTCTTCGACATCAGCACCGTGCCGGGTCTGAGCAGCTCGGGCAGCTGAAAGCTGCGCCCGTCCTCGCCGCCGGTCAGCCAGGACAGCTGCGAGGCCAGCACCTGGAAGGCGGATGCGACCGCGAGCGTGATCATGGCAAAGAAGATCGCGGCGACCCGCAGCGAGAACAGCCCGATCGCAAGCGCAAGCAGCGCGGCAAGCGGCAGGCCGACCACGATGCCCGTTGCGACCGCGCCCCAATTCGGGCCCATCCCGTACAGCGCGATCGCGATCGCGTAGCTGCCGATCCCGTAGAACATGGTGTGCGCGAACGACACCGAGCCGGTATAGCCGAGCAGGAGGTCGTAGGAGGCGACCAGCGCGGCGAAGACGCAGATCTTGGCCGCGACGTTCAGCGCCTTCGCGCCGGGGAACAGGAACGGCGTCGCCACCAGCGCCATGATGATGACGACGAGAACGAGCGTGAGCACGCGGCTGCGCGGCGGATCGCCTGACAGGATCATCATCGGCTGGTCACCGCATAGAGGCCGCGCGGCCGCCACATCAGAATGGCGACCATCAGCAGGATGTTGGAGACGAGGGCGAGCTTCGGCACCAGGAAGCCGCCGTAATTGGCAATCATCGCCACCAGGATCGCGCCGATGAAGCAGCCGCCGATCGAGCCGAGGCCGCCGATGATGACGACGATGAAGATCAAGACGGTGAGGTCGTCGCTCATGGAGGCGTGGACCTGCTCGCGATACAGCGCCCACATCACGCCGCCGAGGCCGGCGAGCGCCGATCCCGTCATGAACACGCCGAGGAACAGACGGCGGATGCGATAGCCGAGCGCCTCGACCATCTCGCGATTCTCGACGCCGGCGCGGATCAGAAGCCCGAGCTTGGTCCGGTTGAGCACGAGCTGGATCGCGATGAAGACGGCAAGGCCGATCAGCGTCGCCAGCACGCGGTATTTCGCGATCGCGACGTCGCCGAGAATGAAGGAGCCGCGCAGCGACGTCGGCAGCGGCGTCGGGATGATCTGCGGCCCCCACACCGCATAGAGCGTCTGCTCGGCGACGATCAGGCCACCCGTCGTCATCAGGATCTGCTTCAGATGCTGGCCGTAGACGGGCAGGATCAGCACCCGCTCGACGATCAGGCCGAGCGCGCCGGAGACCGCCATCGACAGCAATGCAGCCGGCGCCAGCACCGCGAGGTTCACCCACAGCGAATCCACCTGGAGCGAGGTCGCGAACGGCGCCAGTACCAGGGTTGCGACATAAGCCCCGACCGCGATGAAGGCGCCATGGCCGAAATTGAGCACGTCCATCAGGCCGAACACGAGCGTGAGTCCGGAGGCCATGATGAAGATCATCATGCCCATCGCGAGGCTCGCGGCCGTCAGCGTCAGCCAGGTGCTGGGGGAGCCGATCAGCGGGATCATCACGAGCGCGACCGCGATCGGCAGCAGGATGGGCGCGATGTCGCGCTTCGGCTTCGGCAGCGGATCGGTTGAGGCGAGCTCGGTCATTGATGCGTCTCCAGGCTCAGGCCGAGCAGCCGCTCCTGCAGTGGCACGTCGGAGGCCAGGGCCGCCATCTCGCCGCGATGAACGATGGTGCCGTTGTCCATCACCAGCACGTTGTCGCCGAGCTCGCGGGCGGCAAAGAAGTTCTGCTCGACCAGCAGGATGGTGGCGCCCTTGCGCTTGATCTCTTTCAGGCACTCGATCAGCGCCATCACGATCGCCGGCGCCAACCCCTTGGTCGGCTCGTCGATCAGCAAGAGCTTGCGCGGTTCGATGATGGCGCGGGCAATCGACAACATCTGCTTCTGTCCGCCCGAGAGACTTCCCGCGCGCGACAGCCAGAACCGGCGCAGCGCGGGGAAGAAGCCAAAAATCCAGTCGAGCTGGGCGTCGTCGAGTGGTCCGTCGCGCGCCGCCAGCACCAGGTTTTCCTTCACCGTGAGGTCGGAGAACACCGCCATGCTCTCCGGCACGTAACCGACGCCGAGCCGCGCGATGTCAGGCGTCGCACGGCTCTCGATGCGCTCGCCGGCGAGGCTGATCTCGCCGGAGGAGGCCTGCCAGAGGCCCATGATGGTGCGCAATGTCGTGGTCTTGCCGGCGCCGTTGCGGCCGAGCAGCATCGTGGTCTGCCCCTGCGCGACAGCGAGGTCGATGCCCTGGAGGATGTGATAGCGGCCGATATGGGTGTGCACCCCGGAGAGCTTTAACAGGTCGGTCATGCGGCGCTCCCTGCAGCCGTCTTCCCTTCAACTGTCTTGGGCGCGACGCCGAGATAGGCTTCCTGTACGACCGGTGACGCGATCACCTCGGCCGGCGGACCGTCCGCAACAAGCTGTCCGTTATGCAGCACGATGATGCGGTCGGCGAGCGATCGCACCACGTCCATCTTGTGCTCGACGAGCAGAATGATCCTGCTCCTGTCCTGCTTGAGCTGCGCGATCAGGTTCAGCACGACCGGCACCTCGTCGATGCTCATGCCTGCGGTCGGCTCGTCGAACATGAACACCTTTGGCTCGAGCGCCATCATCAGCGCGACCTCGAGCTTGCGCTGATCGCCATGCGACAGTGCGGTCGCGGCGACGCCGCGGCGACCGCCGAGTGCGACCTGGTCGAGGATAGCATCGGCGCGGACGATCAGATCGCGGCGGACCATCCAAGGCCGCAGCATGTCGTAGTGAGTGCCGGCGGCGGCCTGCACGGCGAGGCGGACGTTTTCCTCCACCGACAGATTCGGAAAGAGATTGGTGAGCTGGAAGGCGCGCCCCAGGCCTGCGCGCGTCCGCATCGGCGCGGAATGCTGGGTGATGTCGGTGCCGTCGAACAGAATGCTGCCGCTCGATGCGCGCAGCTGGCCGGAGATCAGGTTGAAATAAGTGGTCTTGCCGGCGCCGTTCGGCCCGACGATCGCGGTGAGCTCGCCCGGGCGGAAGCTGCAGGTGACGCTGTTGACCGCGACATGGCCGCCGAAGCGGATGGTGAGGTCGCGGGTTTCGAGAGAGAGCGTCATGGGCGTCTGGCAAATATGAGAGAGAGTATTTCCGCGATCACGCTGGGCTCCCTCCCCCGCTTGCGGGGGAGGGTTGGGGAGAGGGTGTCTCCGCAATCGAGAACCCCCAAGAGGACAGAGCCCTCTCCCGGCCTCTCCCGCAAGCGGGAGAGGTGAAGTCAAAAAACTCAGCGCTTGTTCTTGATCGGAACGTTCATGTCCTCGATCTTCAGCTCGCGCACCGGCTCGAGCACGGCCCAGGCGACATTCGGATCGACCTTGACCTTGAAGTGATACATGCTCTGGAGCGCCTGATGGTCTTCCTTGCGGAACATCATCTTGCCCTTCGGCGTGTCGAACTCCAGGCCTTCCATCGCGCTGATCAGCTTCTCGGTGTCGGTCGACTTCGCCTTGGTGACGGCGGCGACGACGGACATCGCGGCGGCGAAGCCGCCCGCGGTGAAGAAGTCCGGCGGCGCGTTGAAGCGCTTCTGGTGCTCGGCGACGAACCAGTCATTCACCGGGTTCTTCGGGATCGTGTAGAAATAATAGGTCGCGCCTTCCATGCCGGGCAGGCCCTTGTAGGCGGCGAGCGCCGGCAGGATGTTGCCGCCGGTGGACAGTTCGATGCCGTAGCGCTTCGGATCCATGTCCTGGAGCTTTGCCAGCGGATTGCCGGCGCCGGCCCAGATTACCCAGATCACCTTGCGGCCCGGCTTGTCCTTCAGCGCGTCGAACAGGCGCTGGCCGACCGCGGTGAAGTCGGTGGTGGAGGTCGGGGCATATTCTTCGGCGGCGAGCGTCGCGCCGGTCTTGCCGAGCGCCTCCTTGAAGGCGGCGACGCCGTCACGGCCGAAGGCGTAGTCCTGCGCCAGCGTTGCGACGGTGACGCCCTGCTTGCCGATCGCGACCGCGTTCGAGATCGCGTCCTGCGACGAGTTGCGCGCGGTGCGGAAGATGTAGCGATTCCACTTCTCGCCGGTAATCTGATCCGCGACCGCGGGCTCGACGATCAGGATCTTCTTGTTCTCCTCGGCGACGGGCAGGATCGCGAGTGCCGCAGCCGACGAGGTCGTGCCGATCGCGATGTCGGCCTTGTCGTCCTGATAGGCTTCCGCGAGCGCGGCCTTGGAGAGATCGGGCTTGCCCTGGTCGTCCTTGGTAATGACGACGATCTTGCGCCCGTCGAGCGTCATGGTGCCCTTGGTGGCGTATTCAAAACCCATCTGCAGGCCGGTCTCGGTCTGCTTGGCATAGGCCTCGAGCGGGCCGGTCTTGCCATAGATCAGCGCGACCTTGAGATCGTCGGCCTGTGCGGAGGTGCCCGCGGCGAGGGCGAGGATGGTTGTTGCTAAGATGAGCGATCGGCGCACGATGGTCCCTCCTGAAGAATTCTTTGGCCATAGCGATTTGCACAACCGTGCGGACATTGCAATTCCACCTTCCGGCGGACCACGCGACGAGCATGTGTGACATTGTCCCGGCGCGGCCGCGCTGGATCGCTTCTGCCGAGGAAATCGGCAGATGCAAATGTTGACCTCACCCGTGGACCGGGTTGCTCAAGCCTTGCAAAGTAACGATCAGGCCCGAGTTACCGCCGGTATCCGTTCGCGCGCGAATAGCCCTGCCGGTTCTGTTGCGTCGAGCGGTTTGTGACGCTGGCGCGTGCTTCGCTGGAGATGGGCGTTGCGAGCTTCAGCTCCTCCAGGAAGATCGGCCGGGAGAAATAATAACCCTGCGCGTAACGGATCTTGGTCGCAGCCTGGAGGTAGGCGAGCTCCTCGTAAGATTCGATGCCTTCGGCAATCACGGTCATGCCGAGCGCTTCGCTCAGGGATTCGATCGCGCGCAAGATTCCCTGGTTGCGTGGACGCTTATGGATATCGGTGATGAAGGAGCGGTCGATCTTGATCTCGTCCGCGGTGATGTCGGCCAGCGCCGAGAGCGAGGAATAGCCGGTCCCGAAATCATCGATCGAGATGGCGACGCCGAGCTTGCGGAACATCGGCAGGATCTCGGCCTGGAAATGATTCTTGGCGACGAAGGCGTCTTCCGTCACCTCGATCATGAAGCGCTGCGGGAAACCGGTGTCGTCGAGCGCCTGGGCAAAGCTGCGCATGAACTCGGGGTTGCCGGCCTGCTTGGCCGCGACGTTGATGCTGATGGTCGCTTCCGCACCGAACGTCTCGTTGATCAGGTCGATCGACTTGACGATCTCGGCGAGCACGAGATGGGTCAGCTCGTCGATCAGCCCGAGTTCGGTGGCAAGATTGATGAACGAGCCCGGCGCCTGGATCACGCCCTCGTCGTCGCGCAGCCGCACCAGGGCCTCGATGCCCTTCACGTCCTGCGTGCGGATGTCGACCTTGGACTGGAAGGCGCAGCAGAAGCGTTTCTCGAGGATGGCGAGCCGCAGCGACTGCTCGATCTTCATCCGGGCCAGCGCCTCGCGCTCCATGCTGGAGTCGAAGAAGGCTGCCGATCCCTTGCCGTCATTCTTGATGCGGTACATCGCGATGTCGGCGTTCTGACGCAGTGTCTCGAAGCTGCTTCCGTGATCGGGGTAGAGGCTGATGCCGACGGAGGTCGAGGCGAAGACTTCCGAATTGTCGATGAAGAACGGCGCGGTCAGCCGCTCCAGCGTCGACTGCATGAATTCGGCGACTTCCTCCTGGTTCTGGATCGGCGACAGCAGCAGCAGGAATTCGTCGCCGGAGATGCGCGACAGCATGTCCGAGTCGCGCAGGCCGCGTCCAAGCCGCTTCGACAGCTCGACCAGCAGGGCATCGCCCACCGCGTGGCCGTAATAGTCGTTGATGTGCTTGAAATTATCGACGTCGAGAAAGGCGAGCGCAAAGCGCTCGCCGGCGCGACCCTGCGCGAGCAGGCTGGTGGCGCGATGTTCGATCACGCGCCGCGAGGGCAGACCGGTCAGCTCGTCGAAATAGGCCGAGCGGAACAGCTGGTCCTCGAAATTCTTCTGCTCGGTGATGTCGGAGGAGGCCGAGATCAGCAGCTCGCGTCCATCGAAGCGGACCGGACGATGAGTGGTCAGCAGCACCTGGCGCGCGGCTCCGTCGTGGAGCGCTTCCTCGGCGACGACCGCACGGCCGGAGCTGAGGGCCTGCCGGCAGGCTTCCTGGCGCGGCGCGAGATCGCGCGAGGGGCGGCTGCCGTCCATGCCAAGCTGGGCGGCCGCGACATCGTTGACCAGGAGAAGTTCGCCTTGTGCGTCCTGCACGGTCAGGCCGGCAGGCAGCATTCTAACGATTTCCTTGAGAAATCCGAGTTCGGCTTCGCTCGCGCCGGAATATTTGTTGTCGTTCATAGAAGTCATGAATCTTGTTGTTTCAGCGCGCTTTTGCAATGACCGCGATCTTGCGCGGTTCCCTCTTAAGTTTGGTTAAGGGGTCCGGAGAATTACGGTGGTGTTTTGCGGCGATGCGACGCGCGCAGCCTATCGTCATTAACAGGGCGTCAACGCGTCCGGCGAAACCGCGAACGGCGCACGCGAACGCGTTTCGTTTGCGCCGTGTCTAACCGTCCTTGGGGATTCGGCATTGCATGGTGCAATGAAGTCCGGTCCTGAGATAGGAGACCTCCGTCTTGCCGTCGAAGGCCGACAGCGCCGACTTCAACAGCTTGGTGCCGAAACCCGGCTCGGAGACCTTGTCGACGCTCGGGCCTTCGGTTTCATCCCAGGTCACGGTCAGGCGGTCGTCGCTGACGGTCCATGACACCTGCAACAAGCCGCGCGGCGCGGAGAACGCGCCATATTTGCCCGCGTTGGTGGCGAGTTCGTGAAACATCAGGGACAGCGTGACCGCAAGCTTCGGCGGCAGGAACAGCCGTTCGCCGTTGAGCGTGAAGCGGACATGGCCGTAAGGGCCGAGCTCGGAGATCAGGAGGTCGCGAATGTCGCAGCCGGCCTTGTCGATCCGCGAAATCAAATCGTCGGTCGCGGCGAGCGATCGCAGCCGTGGATCAATCCGGGCCCAGATTTGCGGCTGATCGTGCAGCACCTGATGCAGCACCGCATGCACCGTCGACAGCTTGTTCTTCAGCCGGTGCTGGAGCTCGTCGACCAGCAGCTTGCGGTAGTCTTCTTCTTCGATCAGGCGCCTGGAAATCCGGCGCTGCTCGACGAGGAGCGTGCGATAGTGCTCGACGCCCCAGATGGTGAGCGCGCAGACCGCCCAATAGAGCGCCAGCAGGGCGAATCGCGCGTGATCGGCAAGGGCATCGCCGAAATTCACAACGACGCCGAGCACGCCGCCGACCAGCGCTGTGATGATGCCGATGCGGAAGCCGCCGAACGCGGCCGCAAAGAACACGGCCGGGAAATACGGCGTGAAATAGACGTCGGGCCGCACATGGGCGAGAGCCCAGCGCGCCAGCGTCGCAACCAGCAGGCAGGCGACCGCAAACGCAAGGCTCAGGCCGAGCGATGGCGGTGCCACGCCCTGCCAGCCCTTGCGGAATTCGTCGATCAGCTTCCCCATAAGCAGTCCGGTCGCGATATGCGTTCGACAATCGAGCGGTCGCCAGGAATGTTACGCATGTCGCTGGCCCCAAGCAAAGCTTGCCTTCTCGGAAGCCGGCAGGAATAGTGCCTGCTGCGGCGCCGACCGTCTTGGCGCCGTCGTCGATCGGTGTCCGCCATTTGGCGTCAAGGGGTTCGAAAACAGGGACATTCCATGGGCAGGCTGGATGGCAAGGTCGCGGTGATCACGGGCGCGACGAGCGGGATCGGGTTGCGGACTGCAGAAGTCTTCGTTGCCGAAGGTGCCAAAATTGTGATCGCGGGGCGGCGTATACCGGAAGGCGAGGCGCTGGCGAAGCAGCTCGGGGCGAATTGCGTCTTCCGCCAGACGGATGTGACGGTCGAAGCGGAGATGCAGGCGCTGATCGCGCTCGCGGTGGACAAATTCGGCCGCATCGACTGCCTGTTCAACAATGCCGGCGGCCCCGCGCAGACCGGCGGCATCGAAGGCCTCGAGGTCGAGCGCTTCGACGCGGCGATGGCCACCTTGGTGCGCAGCGTCATGCTCGGCATGAAGCACGCCGCGCCGCACATGAAGAAGCAGGGATTTGGCAGCATCATCAACAATGGCAGCATCGCCGGCCGTCTTGCCGGCTTCTCGTCGTCGATGGTCTATGGTGCGGCCAAGGCGGCGGTGATCCATCTCACCAAATGCGTGGCGATGGAGCTCGGCGAATCCAACGTCCGCGTCAACTCGATCTCGCCCGGCGCCATCGCGACCGGTATTTTCGGCAAGGCGCTCGGGCTTTCGACCGACGCGGCGGAGAAGACGCCCGCGGTGATGCGCGAGATCTACAAGACCGCGCAGCCGATCCCGCGCGCCGGCCTTCCCGATGACATCGCCCATGCAGCGGTGTTCCTGGCCAGCGACGAATCCAGCTTCATCAATGGCCATGACCTCGTCATCGACGGCGCGATGACCGGCGGCCGCAACTGGAGCCAGCAGCAGCAGGGCTATGTGGCGCTGCGCAAGGCGTTCGATCAGGGGGCGTAGGAGGTTGGTCTCGTGCTCCGGACGCGGCGCGGCGCGAAGTGCCGCTCCGCAGAGCCGGGGCCCATCTCTCGCACGGAACGTGGCTCACGATTCTGGGTCTCGGCTCGCGCTTCGCGCGTCCGGGACACGCAAATGGAGCGCTAAACCGCCTTCACCCGCACGCGCAATCCGTCGCCCGGCTTCGGGATCGGCCACATCTGCCAGTCGGGCTTGTAACCCGGCTCCAGCGAGACCTCGATGTTCTGCAGGAAGTGCCGCGCGAAACATTTGGCCTGCATGTAGGCGAAGTGCAGGCCGAGGCACATATGCGCGCCGCCGCCGAACGGCACCCAGGCGAAGCGGTGGCGGTTGCGCTGGGCCTCTTCGGTGAAACGCAGCGGATCGAACCGATCCGGTTCCGGCCAGATCTCCTTCATGTGGTGGGTGTAGAGCGGATTGACGCCGATCGCGGTGCCGGCCGGAATCGTAAAGCCCTTGAAGCTGAAATCGCGCATGGCGCGGCGCGGCATCGAGGGCACCGGCGGCTTGATCCGCAGCGCTTCCTTGAACGCCATCTCCGACAGCGGCATCTTTTCGAGATCGCCGAAGCTGCTCGGCGCATCAGGGGCGAGCCCCAGCGCCATGACTTCCGCGCGAAGCTTGTCTTGCCAGTCGGGATTTGCCGCGAGCTCGCCGATGAACGACGTCTGCGACGAGGTCAGCGTGTCGTGCGCCGCCATCATCAGAAAGCTCATGTGGTCGATGATGTCCTGTTCCGAGAGCAGCGCGCCGTCCTCGTGGGTTGCGCGGCAGAGCTGCGAGAACAAATCATCGCCGCCGTGATTGCCGCGCCGCAGCGGAATCTGCTCGCGGAAATAGGCGACGATGCGCTTGCGTCCCCTGACGCCGGCGGCCATCTGCGTGCCGGGCAGCGGTCGGCGGATCGGGGCGACGGCGGCGGCGACCATGTCGACGAAGGCGCGGTTGATCTGGTCGACCTCCGGCCCGATATCGGCGCCGAGAAAGGAAGCCGCAGCGAGATCGAGCGTGAGCTGCTTCATCGCCGGATAAAGCTGCATCTCGCCGGGCTTGGCCTTCCACTGCGCGACGCGGGCGGCGATGCCGCGGTCGAGATCGCTCAGATACGACTTCATCGGGCCGGACTTGAACGCGACCGACAGCGCCTTGCGGTGCAGCCGGTGTTCCTCGAAATCCAGCAGCATCAATCCGCGCGGAAACAACAGGCCGAGCACCTTGTTCCAGCCATGGGTCGAGGAGAACAGCTTTTGCTGGTCGAACAGCACGAGCTCGTTGGCCTCGGGGCCGAGCAGCACGACATTGGTCTCGCCGAAGAAGTGCGTGCGATAGACCAGGCCGTATTTGGCGCCGTTCGCCTCGATATGCCCCTTGGGGTCGGCGAGGACCTGAAAGGTCTTGCCGACGATCGGCCAGCCTTCGTCGCCGGGGATGTGTGTCAGCTCGTTGCGCTTGGGCGGAGTGAAGCCGAGCGCAGGGGCGGCCACGTTCTGCATCGACATGACGATTGCTCCGATTGGCTGGACCCAACATAACACAATCCGGGTCCGCGGACGTGACGGTGCTTCGCTGCGGCCATCCTTCGAGACGCCCGCCTCTGGCGGGCCCTCAGGATGAGGACAGCGTTGTGCGGCAGCAGTTTCAACGGACTCCGGTGCCGCTTAGCCTCATCCTGAGAGGGTGAGAATCTTTCGTCTAAACGGGCATTTGCCGTAGCCGCTTTGCTATGATTCGATGAC
>NZ_JBVVPA010000031.1:0-56469 GCF_055807555.1 Bradyrhizobium sp. Ken64
CGTTGTCCGAGACGATCATGCCAGGCTTGCCGCGGCGACCAATCAACGCCGTCAGCTCGCGCGCCACCCGCCGTCCCCGGATCGAAGTATCGGGGATCGCCGCCAGGCATTCCCGGGTCACGTCATCGACGATGTTGAGGATCCGGAACCGGCCCCCAGTCGAGGCGGACCGAGCGAGGCGGCGCCCGATTTCGTGCATAGAGTGGCCCTGCACCTTGAGAAGTGCGATCTCCTCGCGCTCGGCAAACGACAGGTACCGCCCGGAGAGCGGCTTTGCCGAGGATCTGAACATTGCTGGTGGCATGCCGCCCGCCTTTCGGAACAATCTGTATCCGACAGGCTGCGATACTCCCGGCTTCAAGCGCAGCTTCTTCACTGCTTAGCCCCGCGGCAATCCCCCGCCAAAATCTGCTCTGTTCATCACGCCCCGCAACTTGCGGCCGCCCCGGCGATGGCATTGGCGCTCGTCCAGATCGTGCCGATCTCCGTCCTCCAATACTCATCGCAACCTCCAATGTGCGAGTGTTGCGACGACCGTTTGAATCCGCCCAGTACGTCAGCGAGCAGTTCCAGCGCCTGATGGCTGATAGCGGCATCGTCTGCAGCACGAGTCGGTCCGGCAACGTCTGGGACAATGCGGCCATGGAGAGCTTCTTCTCGTCGCTGAAAACCGAACGCACCGAGCGCAAAACTTATCGCACCAGGAACTAGGCCAGAGCAGATGTGTTCGATTACATCGAGCGGTTCTACAACGCGACCCGACGTCACTCGACGATCGGATACCTCAGCCCTGTTGAGTTCGAGCGCAAGGTGGGATTAGTTTAACCCGGTGTCCATCAAACCGGCAGCAGCTCAGCTTCCGGGCTTCGCGCCGATGTTGGTCAAGATGCTGGCCGACCCATCGCTTTGCCTTGGCGAAATCAATCTTGCCGTCCTTCCGGGCGGGCAGGCCCTCCTTGACCACTGCGACACGCGCTGCCGGGTGACGTCGATCCGTCGGCCGAATTCTGCTTTCGAAATAATTTCAGTCGTCATCGGCCGTTCACCAGCTTCGCGCGAACGCGGCGCTCGACCTAGCGTAATGTCGCGAGGTCAAGGGAGGGCATGCGAATCGGCGAACGATCCGCACCTAGTAAGGACGCCCGATTGCTTGCTTGTTGAGCTTGCCGGCACATTCAACCTGTTGGCACATCTGAGCCCATGGCGTGGGTCCAACTCGCAATAGATCTGTCCCACTCAGGCTGCCGAGCAATAAGTCGGTGGATGCAGCGGGCGAGCGATTTCGAGCGACGTCACATTCTCAGCCGCGTCCTTGCCGCGAGCGGAAGGTGCGCTTGCCAAAAAGGTGTTGCCCAGCGGTGTGCGGCTGCTTGGTAAATCGAAAAAAGCTGCCGCACAGAATGGTGCCATGTTTCAGCAGTTCGTACGGCGAAGGCCTCCATGGCGACGCAATCGCCGAGGAGTTGACGGCCGATTGCCTCTGCACCGTCCACGGCCGATGCCATGGCGTTCGCAAGGCCTTGAGAGGCGATCGGATCAAAGCTTGCGGCGGCGTCGCCGATTGCCAGCCAACCCTCACCGGTCGGATGATCGAGGAACGACGGCGAGGCGTCGACGCTCTGCACATCGCCGCTACAAATCAGTTCCTTGGTCCAACGAGGAAGTGAGTTTGTGTCGTCGATCGCAGCGAGAAGGGCTGACCGCGCGGCGTCGCTTCGGGCGAGGGCGGGATCACCGGTGAACAGGGCGCACGTAAGCGTCTGCCCCGGGCCGCATACCGCGTACCACCATCCGACCGCAGTGGCTTCGACGGTCAGTGACGCCGGTTCGCTCTGCCTTTCTGTGTCGGGCGCGGACTGGATATGAACGGCGAGCAGGCGAAAGAGACACTTTCGTTTCGCGCCGAGCCGGCGAGCTAATGTCGACGTAGGCCCGCTTGCATCGACCACGAACGCCGCCCGCAGGGAGGCCAGACCATTCCTCGAACGGCTCTGCACAGACCAATATCTATTGCAGCGGCTTAGACCGCGAACGTGATGGCCGGGAAAGACACGGACGCCGGCCCTCATGGCTCGGCGCACGAGCAATTGCTCGAGGGCGACGCGGTCGATCACCCAAGCGCGTCCACCCGGGTGACGGAGAAAATGCTCGCGGTCCGGCCGAGCCGTCGACCATGCGCGATCGATGCATGCGAGGGGACATGCCAGATTGCCATTCGCTTCGATAACGTTGAGGAGACCGAGATGAGACAGAATAGGAATGGCGTTCGGCGTCAGTACCTCACCGGGCTTGCCCTTAGGCTGCAGGTCTTTCTCCAGGAGTGCGACGAGCAGACCCCGCTCCGCGAGAGCCGCGGCGGCGACCGCTCCCGCAGGGCCCCCGCCGACCACGAGAACGTCCCAGACGCGATCGTCCTCCAGGCCGTTCACACCTCGCCCTGACGGAACTGATGGCGCGGCGGCGTGGTCGCTTCGGGCGGCGCGTCGAGGCCCGCTTGGAACGGAGTCGGCTCCGGTGTCCGCTCCCGCAGCGACTCGATCCGGGTAATCAAGGCAATTTTTTCGTCGGAGCCGGCATTCGCGCGATCGCGGCCAGTCTCCACGTGGACTGTTTCCGGGAAGCCAACCTCGCGCAGCGCCTGCGGCGTTTGGCGTGGTTCGACAATCCCGAGCGTTGCCCAGAGCTGAACCATCTTGTCAATGCGCTCGTAATAGGTGCGGCCGCGCACGTCGCGCAGCCAGTCCTCCCGCAGCAACGCGTGCTTGAGACGCTGCAGCTTTGGGTCATCAAACGGATCGGTGAGGTTAGCGCTCGCTCGCTCGAAAGCGGCAGAGCTCAGCACTTGGTCGGGCACGCGCGCGCCCCAGAAGCTCGGGAACGACAAATATGTGCTAGGGGAGTAATCGGCGCTGGAGTTGCACGATGCTTCGTCGGTCTGCCAGGGCAGGCCGAGCCAGCGCGTGAGCGCACCGGGGCCCGCAGCTGTGATCGGGCCTGCGGGTCCGAGGCATGTGTCCCGCGTCAGTTGTGAACCGAAATCCTGGCGCACGGCTTCGCCCTCAGGGACAAGGTTTAATCTGTACAGCAGGCGATCGTCGCGTTGGGCCGCGTGATGCAGCGCCCACAGCTCAGGCCGCCGCATCGGCCATGTAAGCTCGATGCCTGGGTGGAACGGGCCGCCGAGGCACTCGGTCAGGCCCACGCGCATCAGCTGAGATACTTGCGCATCGGCGGAGAGGGCCGCGAAGTCCGGTAGCGACGGTGGTCCCTGCCAATCGGACACAAACGTGCCCGCGGCCCACCGATCGAGGTGTGCGAACATCGTAGGCGTGACCGACAGAAAGGTCAGATCGACGTCGCGGGCCTCACCAAAGAGGTCCCCGTATATGTAGGGTATCTGCCGTTGCGAGCCGGGACCGGGAGATACCGGGCGGAACAAGGCAAAGACCTGTTGGCGCCAGGGCGCGTTCCCGGGACTGGCGTCGGCCAGGCGTGAGATCACCGAGACGGCCCGCGCATCGAGCGGCGACCCCACGCCGTGCGCGACAAGGAATCCGTGATTGATCCACTGCAGCGCGGTTAATCGGTCGAAGATCGGCCAAACGTTGTGCGAGAAACTTGTCCTCATCGGTCGGGCGAGCCAGCCGGCTGCCATGAACGCCTCCCGGACGGTGTCGTCCATCGTCACGAGACCGTTAAGGCCGGGCGCGAAATTGGGCGGCGTGACGATCACATAACCGGGATCAGCTTCGAATTCCGTGGTGCCCACGGTTACGCGCGCGCGCACCGGCCCGTCGCATGTGTCGTCATACCAACGATCGTTGTTGGCGAAGGTGACGGGGCGCATACTGGTGTAGAATGGCGCCGACTTGCCAAAACCGCCAAGGAAAATGAGCCGCCCGGCGTCGTCGGTTCGTAGCTCGCCAAGCGTGACGAAGAAATTGAGAATCTGCCCATCGTCGAAACGGAATTCGGGCCCGGACAGGTTCAGACCGCCGATCTGCCGCGCTGCCGGGCGAATGTCGAGCTCACGCCGCCGAGCATAGTCCACGTTGCGCCGCGCCGCTGGAACCACGAACTGCGCCGGCAGGTCCATGGCCTGGTTGAATTGGTACCAGCCGGCTTTGAGATTGGCGACTTCAACGCGCCAGGAGATCTTCACGTCCGGGCCCTGGACGAGTTCGATGGTCTCGCCTGACTTCAGCCGCGCATAGACGTGGAAGCGCACCCCTTGGCGTTTGATCTCGCCGGCCGCAGTCTGAAACCCGCCGCGCGCATCGGGCGTTCCGCCGATCACCTCGGGCGCCAGCGTGTAGTCGTCCTGCCCCTGCGCGTTGCCCAGGCGAGCAATGCCGATCGGCGGATAGACGCCTATCCAGGCAATCTCGGATGCACTCACGCCCGACATGTCGTCCCCAGTATGCTGCCGCCTATTCCTTGAATCGAAGGTCCATCTCGTCTTCAGCGATGATGCTGTCGTTAAAGCCGGTCGAGCGCAGCACACGAACGGTGGCACGCTCCGCGGCAGGAAACTGGTTGCGGTCAAGCACGACCTTCGGGCTCTTCTGGCCAACGGCGATCGTTTGCCATGTTTTCTCGCCGGCAGGCCGCACCTGGATCGTGTAACTGACGCCCGGCTCATCGGGGGCGGCCATGGACATCGATCGCTTTTCGGGATGTCCAGGCGGCCCCGCGCCCATTTCCAATCCTTGAGACCGGGCTGCCACGGTGGGGTCCGGAGAGCCTGCCTCGAACGTGTTCACGATCTTGCCATCGTGCAGCAGCACGAGACGGGCCATGCCCTCCGCATACGATACGTTCTGGTCGATCAGCCCGGTCTTCGATGCATGGTCGTCGCTGGGAAGGAGAATAGTTGGCCGCACGCGGCTCAGCTCCTTCCCATCCGCCGCTTCCACGACGAGTTCGAACCCGGTGCCTTGCGGCGGCTGGTTGGCGGGTGGAGCCGCGCCTTCCGTTGCTGATTGGCTTGCGGCCGCGGTGGCCGGATTGACATAAAGGAATTCGCCCGTACCTGATCCGATGTCGACCGATCCGACGATGTGAATAACTTTGTTCTCGTATGACATCATTCGCCTCCTGATCGTGAGCCGGTATCACGCGCTCGGCGGAGCGAGCGCCGTATCCTCATGGACCAGGCGATCGTGAATGGCCTCATAAGTATACGCCGAGAGCCACTGGCTGTCGGCATAGGTCATCACATCGTGATGGATGTTCCCCGGCAGCGCCCGCATCTGCAGGCCGAGGGCGGGGTCGCCGAAATCGAAACCCGCGAACTCCTGCGCTGGTGAGCTAATCAAGCCACCGGCATAGGGAAAGGTCGTTTCGAGGTTGTCTCGGGGCTGGCCCGTCCCCTGAACAGGATCAAAGGTCGGGAAGCCCGGGTGCCGGCGCTGGAACGTGTGGCCAAGTTCGTGCGCGCCGTACCAGTCCGCGAAACTCGCGTCGCTGTCGCCGGTCCAGCCGTTAGGCACGCCGCAGGGGCCGCATGCCACCGCCCCGAAAATGGTGGTCGCCTCATCGTAAAGGGCGCTGCCGCGCATAAAGCTTTTGCCCGCCTCATTGTCCACCAGGCCATAATAATGGGTCCGTGGATCCATTCCGGATGAAATCTCTCGCATGCGCAGGGCCGATAGCTGGGCGTTGACCAGGATCGACTGATTGCCCCCGAATGGCGGCCTGAGGCGGTCGCCATCGATGACAATCTGTGACCATTCGAGCGCGGCAACCGGGTAGGCCCGCGTCAGATAGGACCGAAGGTAATCGAAATGGATTGCGCCAGGTGTGATCGTCGCCGTCGGGGCGTTCGTGCTGCTATAGCGAAGCCCGATCGCCCGGATGCGCAACACCGGCGCTGCGACGAAATTGGCCGTCATCGCCGGTTGCGCCGCGAGTGGCAGCTTCTCTCCTCCCGGCACATTGAGGTGGTCGAGACGAAGTTCGATCGATCCGGCGCCGAGCGCGTCGGTCGGAAGAACAAAATTCAGGCTTTCGGCGACATCGAAGCGTTGTCCCATGAGATCGGGCGTGCTCGCCGGATCCAGCTTCACGCGGTTCATCGCCGCGAGATAGAAAGCGCCGCCGTTGGCGCGTCGCCACGTAATCTCGCCAGTCACCAGCGTCGAGGCAGCGACCGTGGCGGGGTCGAGATAGACGCGCACGATTGTGGGTTTGCCGGCAATGAGCCGCACACGGTTGTCGAGCGCCTGGATTACCTGCACGATCTCGACGCCGCGCACGCCGACATTGGCCGCCGAGCCCGTCCCCGCTGGAGCCAAGGCCGCTGCCGCCATTCGTGCCCGGCGCGGCCTCCTGATGGTTGGCTGTTCGTAGGGCGAGGACCCCACCGGATCATATTTCGGCGCCGCCCTGCCGCTGGAGCTCGGCGCATCCGCCGCTGACTTTCTTGGCCGTCGCGCACGTGGTTTTGTGTTCAAGGCGCCCTCCCTTCTCTTCTACAGCAGCCACGCTTGGTGTTGCGCATGGCTACCGCGCGATGTTCCCTCAACTTTGGTCAGCGCGCTCGATGATGAAATGATCCCGCGTTATACGTTGCGCTAAAGTGCCAATCGCTTCACAGGCCTGATGCCACTCGGCGAATATTTCGGCACTGAGCGGCAGCGGATGCTCGTCGGGCTGAAACGTCGTCCCGAGCGGATAAAGCTCGCCGGGCGTCCTTGTCATCTCAATATGATTTCCGAGCACGACTGAAACCGGGTGCTCGGATGCGAACGCCGCAAGGCGCGCCGCGCTGCGTCGATAAGCCGCCCAGTCGGCAACAGTCAGCAGGCCAGGGTAGAGCGTGTCCCCGGTCAGCAGAGCCTGCATGCGAGGGTCATAGACGGCGATGTGATCGGAAACGTGGCCCGGAAGGGGCAACACGACCAGCGCACGGCTGCCGAGATCGAACGTGGCTTGCCCTTCCGGCCAAGCGGGGAGATTGAACGCGTGCTGAACCGCGCCTACGCCGCGGCCGATAACCCTTGTCTGGGGCCGCCCGGCAAACTGCCTGTCCCAGAAGACATGATCGCCGTGGCCATGTGTGTGCGCTATAATAAGCTCGCCGATGGCGCGACCTTCTTCGGCACGCCGTGACAGCAGCGTATCGACAGCCTCGCGGATCGGCAGGATTTTCCGTGGGTCGCCGTCGTCGGGACTGGCCCCCGTATCGAACAGCACGGCCTTCTCGCTGCCCATCAGCAGGTACATGAACGGTGCTTCGAAACTGAAGCACTTGCTCTGCCGGAGCACATGGGTGTCGTCATCGACCGACACCACTTGCAGCGGCGGATCGGTGTTCGCCGCGCAATCGGCGGAGCCGTGGATCCAACTGACCTTGTCAATACGGAGCGGCACGGCTTGCCCCTAGAGCCGTCCGCGCGTGTGGCCGGCCGAAAGCACCGCGCTCACCGAAAGCGGCCCGCCAGGACCGCCCGCGGCACCCGCTCCGTCGCCGACGCAGCCGCGAACCGGCTGCGCCGTACTCTGGCCGATGCGCGTTGCGAGCGCCCGGATCGTCATTTGAATCCGGTCTGCGATCTGGCCACCGAACTGGATCGCTCTTCCGTCGATTAGTACATCGCCCAGCACGTAATTGCGGTCGCTCGGCACTTCGATGACGGCTCGGACCGGACGTTCTGGAGTTCCGCGCGTATACTTCCAGAAAGCGGCAGGATCGCTGCCGTCGGGGGTTTCCCATTCCTGCATGTCCAGGCCGCCGAAATAGATGCCGACAGGGTTCGCGACAGTGACCTCTGCCTTGCTACGCGCATGAAAGTTCACGCGCGCGCCGATGAACGGGTCGCTGTGTCGCTGTTCGGCGCCGTATCGGCCACACCGGATCAATTCCAGGGTATCGACCATTGGCGAACCATCGGCGCGCAGCCGCGTAACCGTTGCCGCGCCCGCGATCTCGATCTCGGCGCCCAGTGTGTTGTTCCTCTGCACGAGGTGCATGGCCCCGTTGGAGGTTGAATTGTTGAAGCGATTGCGCAGGATGTAGGCGCCCGATGGGGTGAAGAGGTCTGCCTGCGTTGCCGAGGCGTCGACATGTTGCTTGTAGAGTGCGAGCGTTTGGGTCGGGTCGGTTGCGGCGAGAAAGCGCCAGTACTCCGGCCCTTCGCAGGTAAACGTGATCCGCGTGATCTTGTTCGTGCCGGATTGCCGGGTCACGCTCCACTCACAGTACTCGTCCTGAACGTCGCGTGAGGCATCGGCAGAGCGCCACCGCTCCATGTCCGAGCCGCTGCTGATCTGCACAATGCGGGGAAACGCTGTCCATTTCACATCCTCAAACGCCGGGTTGGGTCCCGCCTCGACCTTGGCGGCATTGAAGAATTGCGCCCGGGGCGAATCGAACGGATCGCCGCTACCCTCTTGAGCGGAGTTCAGCGCGTCGGAAATGAACTGATGCCAGGCATCGCGTTGGGCCGGTCCGAAATCGTCCAGAAAACCCGGTGGGTCAAATCGTTGCAACGCCATATTCACCTCCCTGATGACTGCGCGACAGGACCGGAAATCTCATCGTTCGACCACCTCGGCATCCCTGGTTACTGCCAGAGGCGGCGCGTTCTCGTCGATGTTGCTGAACGGTAGCGTCAGGCCGAATTCAGCTATCTTGCGCTTGCGGAAAGCGCGCCTGCGCCAATCGGCGACACGCATGAAATCGAGAACGCCTTGCGACGTCGCGAGACGCGCGCGCACTTTGGCAACGAACGCGTCAAGCTCCGCGGCGGCCCTTGTGCGCATCGCTGCCTCGTCGAGCGTCAGGTAGTCGGCTGCGATGCGTTCCGGTGCCTCCGGAGGCAGGCCGGCCGCGGCGATGTTGATGTTCCTGCGCGTTTCGGCCTCGATCTGGCCTGCTGGCGTTGTCCCCGCCGGGACGTACTGCAGCAGACTTTCACGCGCGGCCGAGTCAGTCGGATTCCAGGCGTCCACCATCAGGAGCCCAAGAGCAAAGCCGGGAGAAAGGATGCCTCGTCGCGTGAGCTCGCCCACGACCACGCAGTCCTCGAATGCCCGCTCCGAAACCGGCCAGGCAAAGAAGGCATCGCCGGCCTGCTGGAAGCCCGCATCCGAGCGCTTCAGCACGAGCCCGAGTGCGGCGACGGCGCTTTCGTAGTCCGGTCGTCGCACCTGAAACGCCTGGCCGAGTCCGGTGATATCGAGCGCGAGCTGGTTGACGATGCTCTCGACGTCGAAGAAGAAAGTGGCCGGCAGTCCGAACTCAGGCTTGCTCCCGCGGCTTCGCTCCTCGCTTGAGACGATGTTGACGGATGTGGCCGCGAGCAGGTGGCGCAACAGCTCCCTGGGCGCCGCGATACCGCCTGGCGCGCCGAGCAGGCGATCAAGGCGCGCGCGGGTCCAGCGTTGAACGGCCGGTCGTACCACCCGCCGCTCCAAGATGTCCGCGCTCTGGCGGGCAGCGAAAAGCGGATCGGTCCTCACCGGGTGATCTGGCGGAAAGGACTCAAGCGGGATCTCCTGCGCTGTGCTGTTCCAGTGCAGCCAGGGCAAGCGCAGTTCTTTCATGACCAGCGTGCCATTCACGTGGCTATCGAATGGCCCTTTGCCCCGCGCTGCATCATCGAACGCGTGCCAGGAGGAGCCTTCCCACAACCATGCGTCTCCTGCGCGCTCGTAGAAATGAAACACCTTGTTGCGGCTGTCCCAGCCAGCGACCTGCAGAAAAGCGGTCGGATCGGTCGCGGGCGGTCGCGTGCTGACCAGAACTGTTGGTCCATTGGCGGAACGGCCGCGGGTGACCACGTAGCGGACGCTCCTTGGCAGCCGAGAGTTCGCTTCGTTGAATGGAATCTGGCCGGCTTCCGCGACGACGAAGACCATTTGCTCGGGCAGGCCTTCGGGGGCGCCATTCGACTCGTTCAGGATGGCGAGGAGTTCGGCAGTCGTCCCTGGGAAGCGCCCGCGCGCCAGTACCAGCTCGAAGAAGGGGTCGCCCAGGGACGCGCGTTCGCCGTCTGTCATGGGTCGCCCATTGGGATCTATACCGACCACTCTGGCGCGAAGGCTGGATGGAGATGAACCCGCGGAGTCGGAGGGACGATCGAGTCCGGCCGCGGCATACGATAGAGGATGGGAGCGTGTAGGATTAAGCGGATCTTGGCCGAGACTCATGGTGAGCCTCCCTTCCGACGCCTTTGGTGCTTGCCCTTCCAACCATCAGCGTCCCCCAATTTCATGAAGTATTCTTGTCGCAATCTAATATAGCATTGACTATCTGCTGATGCCTCGGGTTGCGCAACAATTTTTTGCTGATTGCCACGCGCGGAATGTCGCAGAACCGCTTGCGATGCTGCAGCGCGAACAATTGCGGATCTCGCTTTCGCCACATTGCGATTCGTTGCGCGGCCAAGAGATCGAAATCGCTGCCGATGCACGGTGGCTGCCTTTCGAGAGGTCAGCCGCTAGACCGAGCCCGCATCCCAGCGCGAAAGCCGAACGAAATCGTGGCAGTCGCAAGTAGAAGCGGGACACACTACGCTTGGTGCACTGCGCCGTCGGCGTCGAAAAGCGAATTATTTTCGACGGCGGATAGGGGGTAGCTAACCAAATGCCGCCGGAAATCGCCCTTACAAGACTGCTATTTTTCAGGTTTCGACACGCCCAAGCGCGTCGAGAAACGTCGCATGGTCATTTCGCTGGGTGACCATGCCTTCTGGCCCTAAACATGGGGGGCTTGAATTGGACCTTCTGGTCCTGCTACGGCATTCGAATATTGAAATTGAATGGGCACCGTACGAGTGCCATTGGTGAGATTCACCTCCTTCATCACGCGGCTCAGATTCGCACCAGCTTCGGTTATTGGGAAGTCGCCGCACTCTTCACCCTGTGCGGACGTCCATCCGAGAAACTGGACCGCATTGGGGCTGCTGCCGGCCCGAATGGCATCCTCCACGTCGGGGTCGGTCCGCGCCTCGTTCAGTTCGTGATAAAACGTCGCAACGATGTTTTTCCATGGCTGATCGAACGCGACGATCCCGTTATCGGATCCGCTCGGTCGCGTTTCGGAGAAGACGCCGATAGCGTAGTAGATCGTGACCTTGCTGGTCGGATGGATTGAGCCATGATAGCCGCCCAACCCTCGCAGCGAGCTGGCTCCATCCTCGACGGGAATAACAGCGGCGGCGGCATTGCCGACCGGGCTGATTGCAGCCGTCGGATCCTCGTCGGTCGTCAAGATCGTTTCGCTCGGCAGCAGGAAATTGAAGACGGTCGAGCCGAAATCGAAACCCTGCAGCGCGCCCTGCTGGAAAAGGCTGTTGACCAGCTGTTCGACGTCGCCTTGCGAGAACTGGGATGGCCTTGCGCCAGGCAGTATGTGCGAGGGCTGGAACGTTGTGGTGATCGGCTTGTTCTTGAAGTACTGCATCATGACGTTGTTCAAGTTGGTGTCCGCCATCGCGGCTGCCAAAGCATCGTCGATATTCTTGATGTCGCTTGCCGCCCATGACGATGCGCCACCGATATAGAAATTGGTATAGACGAGGTCCTGGATGATATTTCCACCGTGATTGATCAGATTGTGCGTGGGAGTTGGCGCGAATGTCGACGCGGTAGCCGCCACAACGGCAGCCATCGGCGCGGCCATGCCCCGGTAATACGTTTCAGCCGGCGAACCCGGGGTGGTAACAACGTTCATCGGACGAAATTTGATCGCCCTCTTGGTTGATCTCTTGGTGGGTGATTTCTTGGACTTGCCCGATTTCGCTTTCGTAACTGACTTCTTCTTTGTAACCGAGTTCTTCGTCTTTGCCTTGGCCATGAGACTTTCCACTCCTTAAGTAACTCGACATCCGGGCCATCGATATCGTCGCGCGCGTTCGCCGCGACGACGCACGAAATGCGAGAACGTCGATGGCAGCTCAATTAGTGAGCCCATCGGGCAGATCGCAGCCGCGATGGACTTTCCATCGATCCTCCAATCAATCTCCCGTCGCTCCGCACGAGCATGCGAAGTGCTTCGGCGCGAGCGACAAGGGGCGCGTGCGAGCGCTGCCGATCTCACGGCTCGAGCTTGAGCACTCCCGGCATGAGGCCCTTGTGGACCACACAAAAGAAGTCGACCGGATCCTTGAACTTGTCCGTGACTTCCAGCCGGAGGCTTCCAGTGAACCCGACGCCGAACTTGCTGGTGGTCCCGTTGCAATCGAGTTCGCGGAGCGCGGCGTTGGGTTTCCCCGTCGTGTCGTCGCAGGCAAGCACGGGACTCTTGTCCTCGGCCGGAGGCCCGCCATCGGTTCGCTTGATGGTGACAAATCCGTGATGGACGGGGCCGCTGGGGATCTGAACCTCGATGATGTCACCGACCTTCAGATCATCGACGGCGAGAGGTATGGAAGCCGTCGATTTCTTGTCCTTGTAGGTCCAGGCGAGCCCCTGGACACCGATCACATGGGTGTCCGCCGCAGATGCAGCACCCGCAAATGCCAGAGTTGCACCGACAATGATGCTCGCCATCGGAAACGGCATTGACAACGTCCTCATTGGTCTCCTCCTCACTCGGCGTTTTGACGCTATTGCGCTGCCAGCCCGGGACCCCAAACCTCGATAGGAGCCATCAACCCTTTGTCCTCATGCTTGAGGATATGGCAATGGAAAACGAAGCGTCCGAGCTGCTGGCTTGTATCGAAGCTCATCACCACGAACACCGACCCCCCCGGAGGCAGAGGAATTGTATCGTGCCAGCGTCGCGTCGCGCCGGGATCCAGGTCGCTATTTTTTTGATCGTCATAGAGATCATAGTTTGGCACATCCGCCGGGCATGCGCCCTGGCCGCAGGTGCGCGCCGAATCGGGAGGCTTTATGAAATAGCTGTAGAGTTCATCGGCTGTCGCCAGGCGAAATTTCATCTGATGAATGTGGAAATTATGCAGAGTGCTTGTTTGATTGGACAGAACCCAAAGCTGTTTGTGGCTACCCTCGTGAGCTTTCTTGTCGATGAAGACGCACACATGCTTCTTGTTCGTCCAATCGACGAGCCCATCGCTCCCGACATATTCCTCGAACGGGATGCCCCCTCCGTTAAGCCCGACCGTCGTCTTGTCGGGATCTTCGTCCGCTGGTGGGTTGTGCATCGGTTCGTCCTGCGGGTCTGGTCCCGTCGGGCGCACTATCTGGGTGAAAACGCTCCAATCGGTCGTTTGCCCGTGGCTTGTCGTGACGCCATCCAGAAACATGACCCGGCGATACTCACGAAACGCCGGGGCCAGATCGCGAATGCATCCCGCGGGTAGCTCTGCAGTCTCAATCGCCAGGGCCGGGCTCGCAATTTGGGGCGGACCGGGGGTGGCGACGGCAGCATTCAATGCGATCCGCACGTTGCTCGCAGTGGCATTAGGCTCCAGCACGATACGGGCCAGCTGGATCTCCGGCCATTCGTCCGTTCCCGCTTCGACCCTGTGTCGCTTGGTCTTCAGAATATAGACCTGCCGGGTCGGACGCTTGTCGTCGTTGCGCACGTAGATCTCCGCGCGCGTGGCCGGCATCATCAGCACATCGTCATAGTCGACGGCCTGCACTGGTTTCTGTGCCTGCCCGGGTGCAATCGGTATCGCCGGTACTACTCCATCGAGGCTGAGGATCGTCATCCGCAGAGGCTTCTTGTCCGCCGCGTCCTCGTTCCGCAGCTCCAGCCAGTACGGGATGTTGGCGCTGAGATTGCCCAGCCGGAGGAGGAGATTCTTGCCGCCCTCCACAGTGATCGTCGGGTATCGCTGCCCGTTCACCGTAAAAAGCAGTGCCTTCGTCTGCTCGCGCTGACAGAAGCCGGTTCGCAGCTTCGGATCGAGGTCCGGTCCGGAACCGTCCGGATTCCACACCCCGCACGACTTGCCCGGAGTAAAATCCCGCGCGGCCGGATCCGGATCCCACGTCGCAGCATCGCCGTTCGCCTCGCCGGGGAGCTTGGCGATGTTCATTACCGGCATGTCGCGGAGCAGCGCATAGCGCACCATGGTGATACGTTTCAGGTCGCTTGTGTCCTTCGCGAGGTCGTTGGAGCATTTCTCCTTGTCGTTCGGATCCGGCAGACAGCCGGCCTTCACGTTGGCCGTTGCTTCGCCGACCGAAAGCAGACCCGACATTCCGCCCATCACCTGATCTGACGAGATCCCGTGCAGATGCGAGTGATACCAATTCAGCCCAAGAGGGTGCGGGATGAGTCCCGTGCTTTCGAGAACGCGTGCGTCGATCATGTCATTGCCGGGGATCGGCGTCTTTCCCGGGATCGGCACCTTGTAATCGAAACTCAGGCCCGGCTTGAGATGGACATAGACGTTGTCGCCCGTGCCAAGCTCCGCGGGCGCGGGTCGCGCGTTGTTCGGTGATACGATTCCGCCATGAAAATAATGAAGATTCGTCGAACCGTCATTGTGGTCGTGCATGCTGCCGTTGGCGCTGGAGGTCAGCGCGTTGATCAGGTGCGCCGAAACGGTATCGCCCGGCATCGCTTCAACGATGGGCGTAAGATAGTTGTGATTGTAGTTTCCGGAGGTGACCTTGTAGCCGCCCATGGCGATCTCGGCGCTGGCTGCCTTCAGAGTGATCTGCACCTCGTTTTGGCCATTGACGAGCGGCGTAATGGAGCAGATGCCGGCGAGATCAGGCTGTCCTGCCGTTGCTTCAGAGCAGATTGGTGGCTGAACGAGCTCTGCTGCGATTGCCGCCTGAAGCAGGAAACCCAGGGCGACCCCGGTCACCCATGCAGCCTGGCCAAACCGGATCGCAAGCCGCGCTTCCCACTGATTTAAGCGTTGCATCGCGTGACTACCCAAACAACGGTGCGCACATGACGCCGCGCTCGAAAGCGCGGACCAAATTCAATCGATTCAAAAAGTCGTTCGAACTCATAAAAAGACGTGAGCGACCTCACGTTGCCATTGATACTACATGCGCCTTTCTGATGTAGTCAATCCATTCCACGCAGCCAGCGACGAAGACCCCAGATGCGACCATTGAATGAAATGGCTGGTCTGAGGACGTTTCCGGCTCCGCGAGGACGGCCGGTAACATAGGGACAAGCAAACAGCCGTTCGGAGGCAGCTGCGCCGGCTGATCCGCAGACTGTTTCAGCTCCTTCTGCGGGCGGTCGCCGGAGCTTCCAGTCCGGTCGTGATGATACCCTTCCGCCAAAGCCAACCCAGAACGGCTAGGGCCTTCTCCAGCAAAAATGCGGTTCGCCAGATTGCGGTCAGTTCGGCCGCGGTGGACAATGTCGACATCAATGCGAGGACCGCATGAAGCGGTACGCCGTCCACGAAGGCGACGGCTTCCTGCAAATTCGGATGGGAACAGGGAAGTGGTGCGGACAACCTGGCCCCGATCAGGCTGGGTGTCTGCGCGAGCTCGGCTGCTGCACTCGAGGCCAGTATTTGGTTCCGCGGCGGCAATGGTGTTCCTAGCGCGGCGTTTTTCGACACGCGGCGGCATGCGCGTCGCCCGAACACGCCAAAACTTAGTCGCGTGGACATGGTACGCCTCGGCGTATCGGTCGCATGACCACCTGCGATGTGTCGCGGCTTGCGGGCATCTCCATCCGCATCTCCGTGAACGAGATCGCCTCATACCCTTCATCGCCCATTCGACGGAGCAACTCGTGAAACCCTTTGCCCTGCAGCGAGAAATTGTCATCGTTGATGGTGACCAGGGTCTGCGTACCTGCCAGCATAGCTGCCGTCTTTCCATAGCGCCGCGATCGCATTCGAGGAGTAGATGGCAGTCGGACGCCAGTATCGGCGCGAGCCGCCGAAGCTCTTGAAGGCAACTTGCCGTGCAGTGGCGCGAAGGCGGCGACCTCCTCGGCCGAGGAGGAGACCAGCGTGTCGAGAATGGCGAACCCCAGCTCGGTTGCGACGCGCAGCTGCAACAGATTGCGGTCGGCCGCATCGTCGGCGCGCCAGTCGTTGTACCAGACTGTGTTCGGCGGTAAGAGCGCCAGGAAGCCTGTCCAGAAGAATTCGCATTGGAATGTCGAGATGCCGTCGACGCTCGTGGTCTTCCGTCTCGCGGTGCGCAAATGCCAGCGGCCGTCGCACCAGACTGTCCTAACCTGATCCAAAGCGTCGATGTTCGGATCATCAAGCGCCAAGCGCACATTGCCCGAAGGCTCAAGTCTAATGCTCGCCGCGTATCTTGTCAGATAGGCAGAGTAGTCGATGACAACCGGTCGCGACGCGGCCACAAGCTGCGCACGCCGTCCCAACGTGGGGGTCGGCCATGCTCCCGACAATGGCAACGGTCGGACGCAACAGCGGCCCAACTATGCGGTATCGGTCGAGACGCTCGTGTTGCCGTCAAGTGCCGCCACCTCCGAACGCAGCTCAAGCCGCCGCGTGCGCCGTATCGGATGACCCGTGCGTCTCGCCCTCGGGCAAGTCCTTGGCGAGCATCTCCGCCAAAACGATGGCGTCGTTTGCGAGAAAGAAGCGCACCGTGCCGCCAGCGCCTGGCTCGATTGGATGTTGCGATGTAAGCGACGCGTTTGGAATGGAAAGTCTGCGACCCGCCATCGTGATGATGTGGGTCTGCTCTTTGGTCTTTCGATCCCGATCGATGTATCCGATCAGCCCGACCAACGTTGGTTCTGCCATGGACTTCCCCCCGGCGTCTTTCTCGCATCGATTGCGATCGTAAGGGTGTGCCAGTATTTGGTAACTTCGCCGGCGCAGCCGAGCCGGGGATTACGGGGGCCACTGACGCGCTTCAGCGCGTCGGTCCTTCACATAATTTGTCGAGCTCGAATGTGTATTGGGCAATCAGATGCTTCGCGACCAGCATAGCGTCCAGCCGCAGATAGGATGGCGCGCTTGAAAAAACAGGATCGTGCAGCAGCCCCTCGCTCGCCCGAAGGGTCAGCGCTTCCAACACAGCGCTGCGTACCAACGCATCGTTCTGTTGCGATGCGAGCAGACGATCCACCGTGAATGCATCCTGGGCCGCCAATGCGACCGCGAGCGCGCGGAACAGCGGCTGCAGCCCTTCGTACGACCAATGGTTTGCCGCATAGCGCGCAAGCACAACCGTCGATCTAGTCTTCTCATCCGCGCGGCCCAAAATCGACGCCGCTAGTGCATGCGCGGCCGCGATATCCGTGACCTCGATCACGCTCACTCCGGTCAGCGGATCGGTCGCGCGCGCCGGCATAATGCGCAGCTGGTAGTCAAGACTGCTCTCCAACGCCTTGACCCAGCGGTCCGGCAGCTTACTCCAGCATCCAAAGTCCCTGATCTGCGAGCCGTAGAGCGCGATGCGGTCCTGCTGCATGCGCTCATCGAGCCGTTTCAGCAGCATCGATTGCTCCGACGGCTCGAGAAAGCCCCCCTGCGCGCTCAGGATATTGGCGGCCATGTCCGCATCCAGGTCTGAGCAGGCAACGTGACTACCAGCAATGTGAAACGCGCAGCGTTCGAGCCCACCCTTCCACGATGATCGAAACTTGAGCACGCGGGCAAAGCGTGGCAGCCAGATCGGATCGATCCAGATCGGCTCCCCTATAGCGATGAATCGGAAAAAGCGGATGATCCAATCGAACTCGGCCTGGCCGAGATCGCCGTGGCGCGCGAGCAACAACAGGGCCGGGAGCGCCCAGCTGCGCGCACCGTCGCCCTCGGCATCACGTCGATCGGTTACGCGCGCGATCAGCCACGTCAGCATTCCCGGGCCGTTGCCGACGCCCGCGGCATCGGCCCCGGCGGCAAAAAAGGCCGCGAGCTTTTCGGCAAGCTCACACCAACTCCGCGCGCAGGCGTTCAGCCGCGGAAACGTCGCGGTATCTGCCGCGACGTCGAGGCGCGGGCCCTTCGCCACATCCTCGAGAAAGCGCATATACGCGAGCCAGTCCGCCTCGCGCACCACACCTTTCTCGGCGCGGATCGAGACCAAAAGTATAGCCGCCTCTAGCGCACGTCGCCGCAGATCCGGGTCAGTGAGCTCGCGATAAGCGAACGCGAGGCCGACGAGATATATACGGATTGCCTGATCGGAGAGCTCGCTCAAACCAAAGTCGAGATGGGTGGCTGGATTCGTCACCGTATAGAGCGCCTCGACCTCTGGCCCCTGCTCAAGGAAGAAGACGGGCGCGCAGGCGCGCTTGCGATCGATGAGTGCGGCCTCGACCGCGAACTGATAGTCACGTGCACGGTCGCGACGCGGCTCGTTCGCGGCGCATACCGAGCCCAGCCCGTCGCGCGCAAGCGCGAAATCTACTCTGCGCTGCGCTTCCCGCGACAGCTCCGGCCACAGCTTGAACTCCCAGTTCTCTCTTCCCTCGATCGTGTGCGTCGCAAGTCCACCGATCTGACCGGCGAGCAACTCGGCGCGTTGCGCGATGCGCCGTTCGTCCCAGCGGGGGGAGGGGGTGGCGATCCGTCACCGCGAGCGGGAATTGCACGCCGACGTTGATCCCTTGCGGCACGAGCGAGGCCATCCAGGGCGGCCCGGCCCGCATCTCGACCCACCCTTCGGGGCCGACGGTCAGATGATATTGCAGCAAAAATAGCAGGCCGCCGGTCAGCAGCGCGAGGGTCGCGCTGCATCCTACGATTCGGCGCAGCCGAGACGCAAACGCCCGGCGCGGCTCCGGTGCCTTGGGTGGCGCGATTGCGTCCGCGGTCCATGTCAATCCGACCCTTCCTGCTCCGTAAATCTCTGGGGCCTGGCGCTTTCCCCCGGCATAGAGATACGCCAGTTGCTCGGTTCGCTCGCGAGCGAACACGAACAGGCTGGCGAGGTCCGTACGTGGCCCTCCCGCTTCGGACGGTGCGGCAGCGAGCGTGTAGAATGCACGCTCGGTGACCGCTTCGTGCAGCGCGATCGTGAACAGCCCGCGTCCAAGCGCGGGGTGCTCGTAGGCAAGCTCCGCGGCTGCTGCACCGGCCATCACCAGCACGGCGCCTGCATCGAGATCGGCCTCAAGAGCGCGATGCAGGTCTGCCGCGACCCCGCCGGCGTGACAGAAATCCAGGATGGCCGTCACGCGGCGCGCGCCGGTCATCCGGATCAGATCGGCGAGATCTGCACCTGCGAGGTCGACGGCCCCCGGGCGGGCCTGGAAGGTGCAAAACCATGATTGGCCATTGGCTTCGTCACCGTGACCTGACAAGATCAAGCACAGGTTGAGGGCGGCGTCTTGCTTGGAGTCTCTTGTGGCGGCGATATCGGCAAACACTTGCGCAAGGTTCTCGCGCGTAAGTGCTTCATCTGTAACGTCGGTCCGTCGGTCGCAGGAGGCGAGTTTTACGAGCGCAGAGCCAAGGCCGAGTGCGCCTTCGACTGCAAACTGAAGTCGCACACGTGATCCCATGTAGAGGGGATCGGCGAAGCGATCGGCTGCGAGAATGATCAGGATTGATGCGCAATCGGGAGGGAGGGACATATGACCGGCGGGGTTGTCTTGGCTAGCGCTTTGGCCGTTTTTCTGGTTGGCTTGTTCGGTGGTGCCGTGGCAGAGCTCGTTCATTGGTACGGTTTGCGCACCAATCCACGATTTCCCGAGTACTGGAGCAGCATTAAGTACTGGACCATCACCGTCGCGATGATCCTTGTCGCCGGTATTTTCACCTGGCTGAATTTCGGGAGCCAAGCACAGGCCCTCACGGCATTTCAGATTTGATTGCTTACACCGCTAATTCTTCAAAAAGCAATCGCGAGCGCCGCCGGAGGCGAGACCGCACGATCACCGCGTGCGAATGTCACCGACTTCCTGCGCGGGTGAGCTTCGCCGCACTTCTCCCCATCGCCACGACCCAGCCCCGCCAGCAAGGCCAGACGGACGCGCGCCGGGATTCCAAGCGTCAGGTTATAGGGTCCATGCCGAATAAGGCCACGCAGGGGATGGTTGTCGAAGCTACTACCAGCTGTCCCCCGTCAGCACCCATGAGACAAATTGAGGGTCTTCACGGAGGGAGGATTTCTGGTTCATCGTAGCCGCAAGGAGCGAAGATGAAACAGAAATCCGGACCGAGCAAAGCGCCGGCAGAGCAAGTGCTGAAGGACATTCGGCGTCAGACGCGCCGGCAGTATTCGGCGGAGGAGAATATCCGCATCGTACTGGAGGGCATGTGCGGTGAGGAGAACATCTCCGAGCTGTGCCGCCGCGAGGGCATCGCGGCTTCGATGTACTACGGCTGGTCGAAGGAGTTCCTCGAGGCCGGCAAGCGCCGCTTGGCAAGCAACACGGCCCGTGCCGCGACCTCCGGCGAGGTGAAGGATCTTCGTCGAGAAGCCATCGCCTTGAACCACAATCCGTAGACCCGAGCCAACCAAATCCGGCCGTAGTTAGATGTAAAAATATCTGTGATTGACGAGGGTTATGACCTTATTTGCCCATAAGCGCCCATAGCTGACCTTGCAACATTTTGTATGCCCCCGTTGTGCCCGCCGTGGATTTTCCCTTCGGGCACAAAAACGGGGGGAGGTCTGAGACCCCGTTCTGTTTGGGTCTGTGGATCCTCCCTGCGCGGGCACACAGCAAGGGGAAGGTCTGAGGCCCGGTTCTGTTCGAGGTTGGCCGCCCTTGTTGCGGGGCACATCAGGGCACTGAGAGAGGGAATGGATCATGACGGAGCCGGCCAACCAGCTGACACTCACCGATGCGGTGATCCGCGACGCAAAGCTGCCGCCGGGTAAGGCGCAGCATTATCTCCACGACGACAAGCTGCCCGGCCTTGCCTTGCGCATGCGCGCCACCGGCGGCCGAACCTGGGTCTACCTCTTCACTAAGCCGGGGGTGAGGGGGACCCAGCGCAAGACCCTCGGCGCGTGGCCCAAATATAATGAAAAGGCCGCGCGCAAGGCCGCCACTATCGCGGCAGGCGAGGTCGTCAAGGGCTTGGACCCGAACGATGCGAAGCGCGAGGCGAGGCGGCAACAGGCAGCCGATAAGCAGCGCACCACGCTCGCGGCCCTCATTGAAGATGGTCCCTACCAGACGTCCTTGACCGAACGTCAAGTCGTCAACTGGAAGCCAGCAATGTCGGCCTTGCGGCGCGGGCTCAAGGATCACGCCGAGAGCGGCGTGGGGGACCTGACGCGACGGCAAATCATGGCTGCGGTCGACAAGATTGCCAAGACTGGCAAGCGCGGTGCCGCCAAGGACTTGCGCAAGCACGTGCATACCTTCCTCGAATGGTGTGTCGGCGAAGGTTACGTCGAGCACAACGTGCTCGCCGGCTATCGCGCGCCCAAGGAAACTCGCGCGCAGAGAGTCGGGCGCCGAACAAAGGGCCGCGCGCTGACCGATGAGGAAATCATCAAGGTCTGGGATGCATCCGGCAAGCTCGGGGCTTTCGGTTTCCTGGCACGCATGTGCCTGCTCGGCGGCCCGCGGCGCAGTGAGCCTACCATGATCGAGTGGCGAAAGCACATCATGGACGACCGGATCACGTTCGATGCGGCGTGGACCAAGATGGGGCTGCACCACGACGTGCCGCGCACTCATCTGGTTGACGAGGTGCTCACGGCCGCGAAACATTTCCAGCGCGCGACGTCCGACTATGTCTTCCCGTCACCGAAGACCGGTGGGCAGATGTCGGGCTTCACCAAGATGGTCAACCGCCTGGTCAAGGAAGCGGGCGTTGCCAAGTTCACCATGCATGACCTAAGGCGCAGTTTGCGCACCATCATGTCGCGCTGTGGCTACGACAACGAAATCCAGCGGTTGTGCGTTGGGCAGAAGCCAAGCGGAATCGATCAAGTCTACAATCACGACGAACAGTGGATCATCCGCAAGATGGCGTTCGAGGCGGCTCACGACTACATTGCAGAGCTGGTTGGCGCGAAACGCATCGGGAAGATCGTGCGCCTGCAGCGGACGAATCCGCTTGACCCGATCAAGGCCGAGCTGCTCGGCCGTCTCCGTGAGCATTATGCGGCCGAGGCGTCCTAGTCGTCTTATCGCACTTGGCCAAATAGTCCCGCACCGCATCGACACGATAGAGGGGTCGGCCATCGACGTAGCGCCATTTCAGCGGGTGGCTCGGGTCGCGCCGCCACTGCTCAAGTGCACCGGGCGTGCGCCGGACGACCGCGGCCGCCTCTAATGCCGTTAAATTAGAGCTGCCCGGCAGCGTATCGATATCGAAGGTCGCGGGCGGCGGCATGCCACGGTTCTTACGACGGCGCTTCGTGGCGTGTGGCATCTTCCGACTATTTGGTAGCTCTAACGCCTCGATCGGAACCTTTGCGTCCTTGCCGCTCATGCCTCAGTCCCGAACCGCGATCGGTCCGAGCCGATAAGATCGTACGCTGCTCTAACAGGAAAGAAATCAAGTTCGCAGGTGCGGCTGCTGGGTCGCTCTGGCGTACAAATAGGACGAACCGCTTCGATTCGTCTGGGACGCGCCCGGGAGCCCCTTCGCTTCATCCCGAGCACATAGGTTCAAAATCCTCCCCTGAAACGAAGTTTCTTCTGAATAAAATCAATGGATTATCCCGCCTTCGGCGGGTTTTTTCATGTGGGGTAAGGGATTTCCACACGGTCTCGTTCGTCGGCACGGGCCTGAGCGTGGACATCTTCCCCGTCATTGAAGACTCGCAGCGCGCAGGTTACGGCCGGCAGTTCGATTTGCAGGACGGCTCGAAGCTCCAGACCTGCGCTCCCTGCGGATCAAGTTCGTGCGCGACCGGAAGAACAAGGACAAGGACTTTCGCACGTTGGTCCGCTTGACGAAGAAGTGGCGCAATCACGCCGAGCTGAAACCGCTCAAATCGTTCATCATCGAGCTGCTCGTCGCGAACCTGCTCGACACGGAGGGCAACACCGGATTGATTGAGCAGCGGTTCCGGCGCATCCTTCTCTACATCGCGCAATCCGGGCTGACGGAGCGCATCCAGTTCGCCGAGAACACGCCGCCGTTCGGCACGTTCAACGACCCTGTCGTGATTATCGATCCTGAACAACGTCGCTAGCCGCATCACCGAGGCCGAGCGGCAGGTGATTGTGGCAGCCGCGCAGAACGCCTGCGAAGCCGCGCACTTTGCTTCGGCAGAGGATGACACCGAGTTGTGGAAGGAAATCTTTGGACCCCGCTTCAAGATCGAGGAACCTGCATGACCCACTCTGCAACTGCCAGTCAGACGTATTCTTACACCAACGCCGACGTCGAGGCGGTGGCGCGGAGGTTTACGGCCGATCTCGTCATGATCGCCCAGAGCTCCGGCGCCATCACCGAAGCCAAGGCGCGCGAGTATGCCCACGATGCGAGGCCCTCGCCAAGAAGGGGGTCCTGAAAAGGTTGACATCACCTTGCCCCGCGACTTCACGGAGGAGGTGTGCGCGGTGCAATACACCGTCAACACTGCCTCGGGCGATCTCACCATGAGCCGCCCCGGCGGGGTCATGTGGCGGCCCAAGGTCGCCAATCCGTACTTGCGTATCGTTCTGTTCCACACCGACGATTACACGTTCCCCGAGCGCGCCGCGATGAGCTCCAAGCTGAAGATCAACTGGAGTCCAACAAGCGACGACACCAGCCATGCGACGCTGAAGTCGGCGGGCAACCGCGACTATGCCAGCAACGCATTCGGTATGCAGCGAAAGGACTTTGCCTCATGAACCAGCCGGCTCCCAAAGTCTTCGACAGCGAAACTCCGCTTCCGGACCCTGCGCTAACCGCCAAGGCGAAGACGCTGCTCGGATTTGAGGAGCGGTACAAGCGCGTTCACAATCAGCTTCGCCTCCTTTTGAGCCTCGATGAAATCGGCGTCTGGAACAAGAAGCACCACGGCGGTAAGTTGCGGCTGTCCGAACTGGTCGCCGAACAGTATCCCCTCGCCATCTTTCACGGCGACATCGGCACAGGAAAAACGGCCAACGCCGAATGCCTGGCCAACCGCATTGTTGCAGAGGCTCGTGCGGACCATTCGATCTTGTTCAAGCTCAGCAACCGCGTTCGCGGTAGCGGCAAGGTCGGAGAGATGGGCACGCACCTTTCGGAGGCGTTCCATCGCGTGACCCACTCCGCGGGCCGCGGGCGGCGTGCCATCCTTATTATCGATGAGGGCGATTCGCTGGCGACTTCTCGGTCTCAGGACCATAGCCACCACGAAGATAAAGTTGCCGTCAACACGCTGATAGAAGGTATCGACGATCTGCGCAGGTTTGGTGGCCGTGTCGTCACCTTCCTTTGCACAAACAGGCTTTCGATCCTTGATCCCGCTCTGCAGAGGCGCGCGGCCATCGTCGAGGAGTTCAAGAGGCCGACGGCTGAAGAACGCAGGCAGCTATTCAAGCTCGATTTGGCAGCCCTTGGCCTACCAGAAAGTCAAATCGCGCAACGGGTAGCCGCGACTGAAGCAAAGAATGGGCAGCCGTCCTGGACGTACTCGGATATTCGCACCCGCCTTTATCCGGATGTATATGACAATGCGGGGCAGTATTACGCGCGGAAAGGAAGATGGCAGGAGGCGGAGCAGCTGTTTCGTAGGGGCGTGGCCATGGACGACCCCGACTCCATGATTTCTCTCGCGGATGCAATTCGAGGCGCCAAGTTAGCCGCTAAATGGCCGGGTGAGGACTTCCAGCTCTACGACAGGGCTGCAAGTCTCGGCCATAAAGGCGCGCAAGCCGAGGTAGCCCAGCGGCCAGCCGTTCCTAATGGCCTTCGGAATGTGCCTCCAGTCGTAAGAGAATGGGGCGGTGCAGTCTTGCGGAATATGACCCGTTGAACGACGGGCAGACGCCCATTCCGGAGCGTCGGCAACGGCGAGCCCTCCGCAGTCGCGGCAAGCGGCGTCAAGGGCGGGCTCTTTTCCGCTCGTGCAACCCTTGATGTCCGCGCGGCCGCGGCGGCACCGCATACACTCGTTTGTTCACGTATGACAAAGCCGTAGCCGAGCTTCGCAGAAACAGATGCTTGCACGCGCTTATTCTCGCACATCGCCTGCAACGGCTTGGTTCTCCTGGCAAGAACATGTCACCTTACAGGCGATGCAAGTCGTTTGGGTGCTGCTGCGGATAACCTCACTCGCCATCCGGCTTGGCGTCCGCATACTCATCCTGCTCACATCCATTGCCATCGCGCTCCGGCGCTGGGGCGGCCTTAATCCGGGCCGCGCCCTCGGCTCGGCACGGTTCGCCAACCGACGGGAACTGTTCTGGTCCGGCGTGCGACGCGGGCAAGGACCCATTGTCGGCCGAAGAGGCCGCTCTTTTTTGCGCTTCAACAGGGACGGGATGATTGCGGTGTTCGCGCCGATGGGTGCCGGCAAAGGTGTTGGGGTGGTCATCCCAAATCTTCTCGACTACCGCGGCTCATCGTCTGCACCGATATCAAGGGCGAGAACAGCGCCATCACGCGCCGTCGCCGCATGAAATTCGGCAAGGTGCGGATTCTCGATACCACCAATCCCCACGCGTCCGATCGTTTCAACCCGCTGGACATGATCCGCACGGATGGGCTCCACGAGAAGGACGACGCCGAGGCGTTGGCGCGACTGATGGTGATCCCCGACGCCAAGGAGTCGCACTGGGACAGCAAGGCCGAAGGCCTGCTGACCTGCCTTATCCTGCACGTGGTGCGGCTTGAGCCGCATCTGCGCACCATGGCTCAACTGCGCACGCTCTCAACACTTCCCCCGGAAAGTCTCAAGGAACTGCTGCACGCGATCGCCAGCGAGGGTACGCGGGCGGCCCGCGAATTGGCAGGAAGCTTCCTCGCGATGGAAGGGAGCGAGGAGTACCGCAGCGTGCTGTCCAACGCGGAGAGGGCCACCCGGGTCTAGTCTTCCGCAAGCCCTGCCGGCGAAATCAGCACTTCATCCACCTTCCAGCTCAACGAGCTGGTGAGCGAGGTATCCACCATCTACCTCGTCCTCGACGAGGAGAAGCTCTCGGCTTACGCGGGATTCCTGCGCGTGATGGTGGGCTGCGTCATCAACGCGCTGACGCGCGGTAAGAACCTGCCGCGGCCCAAGAAAAAGGTTCTGCTGCTGCTTGATGAGGCGGCTGCCCTCGGCAGCCTTGAGCCGCTCGAGCGTGGAGTAGGGTACTTGCGCGCCTACTGCACGCCCCTTCTCGTCTTCCAGGACATGAGCCAGCTGCGCGAGCTCTATCGCCGCTCCGGCTCATTCCTGGCGAACGCGACCTGTAAGGGCTTCCTCAACGTCGCCGACCTGGAAGCCGCAAGGTTCGTCTCCGAGATCATCGGCCAGGCGACTTCATTTTTAAAGAACCAGGGCACCTCGCGGTCCAACATGGACATGGTGCGCGAGCAGCAGTCCATGGGTCTCTCGGAGACCGGCCGCTGGCTGCTGGACCCGTCCGAGGTGCTGCGCCTGCCGGGCAGGCGCTCCCTGGTCCTTTATCGCAGCGACATCGTGCGGTATCCGGTGCTCGCCTCCAAGGTCAACTACCGTTCATGGCGCCACTGGCTCTGGTGGGGCGTTTACGACCGGTGGCCAGCTGCGGTTAACTCGCGGCAACGTGAAGTTGCGAACCAAACCATGACAAGTTAATCTCGGCAAGCCTCGCTCATGATGGGGTTTCCAGTATGGCTAGATCTGACGCGAGTGTTGGCGGCAATCTCGAAAAGCGTGTCGAGAGCCTTTTGAACGGATGCATCGGCGCAAATCCGCTGCCGGGAAGACCCGATCGAAGTCTGCTACCCGACTCTCCGTTGGCGCAAGGTCTTATTGCGGGTTTAAGCTACGCGTTCCTTTTCTGTCTGATACCGGTCGTGTGCTTGCAGTTCTTTGAAGCTCGGCCCGAGCGTCACCTGTTCTTATTCTCAGTCTACGGAAGCTTGTACTTCGCCTGGGCCACGATCATCGCGCGACTTACGTCGATCCGACTGCTTGAAATTGTCAGAAACCAGATCGTTCCGACTCTTTCACCGAAAGGAGCGACGCAAGTCCATACCGAACTCGAAGAGCGCTTCAATGAGTGGCGCATCGGCACCGTCTCCTGGGCATGGGCGCTCTTGGGAACGGGTGCCGCTGCATGGGCGATTTACCGCGATGTCGGTTTCTTTCCGCTGCAGATCTTCTGGTGGTCTTTGGGCTGGCTGATGCTGTTTCTCACGGCCGCACGGACCACCTTCGTAGGAAGGTTCTACTCCTGCTTCGCGAAGCAGCTGGATGAAGAAGAGATATACGCTCTCGATCCGGCACAGTCCATACTGGTGCAAGGCGTAGCCGCGCTTGGTCAGGCGATGCTTGTGTTTTGGTTTGGCATCTTGCTGTCCATCACGCTGCTTATTCCATTTGCGAGCCTTGGGGACCAGGAACTCACATCTCCACAATGGTATGCGCACCTGCACTCCGCCTTTGTATGGCTCGTGGTGCCGGTCACGAGCCTGTTTTCAATCCCGTTCGGGACTCTTGTCTATCTGAACAGCGAGAAGGCAATTCGCAAGGTCGTAACGAGGACGCTTCGAACGACAAAGTTGTCGGTCGAGCAACAGGTCGGGCCCCTCTTTGCCAGATATAAGGACCTAGGCGAGGCGGACCTGATGCGCGTGAATGGTTTGTCGGCGATCTACAGCAAACTGGCAACGTCAGGGGGTTACAAAAGTGCGCTTGCGATTGGCTTCAGCCTGCTCATCCCGCTGATCGGACCGGCGACTGCGGTTGCGAAGTTCATCCTTGATCATCAAAAGCACTGAAAGCCAGGCGGCTTCTGCCGTGCTGGCGAGAGGTACCCTTGCGGAGTGACCGCGGGCGGTTCGACCAGACCGTGAAACGAACAAGCTGGTTCTCACGCAAACTCAGCAACTCAAAGAACAACCGGTCGAGCTGCGCGATGAGCCACTGGACTTGTGCCGCCCGCTTGCGGGCATGCAGGGTACGCTCCCATGCCGAGGCACGATCCTCTCGTGCCGCACCAATCGCTTCCGAGTCGCGGATGCGGCTTGCGTAGTAGACCTGCCGCGTCTTCAAGCGCGTGATGTGTCGTTGCGCCTTCGCCGCGGCGAAGCCAAACCTCCCAGCGTTCTGCTGAATACGGCTGACGTTGAAGTCGGCGCGGCTGCCCTCATCGAGCTCGGTGTAGACGACCTTGCGGCGTTCCTTGTTGCCGGCGGGCCTGCGCCGAACCGGCCCGGCGATCTTGTCCTTACTGAGGGGCGGGCGTTCGCGCACGGCCTTTCTGACTTTGGGGCCGACGTGCAACTCCGGAGGACGTTCAAGCGCAACCGCCCGCACGTGGTCGCCCCGCGACAACGCCGACACTTTTTGGGCGGCAAGGCTGCGGTGGTCACCGCGCGCATTGTGACCCCTTCCCCGCAGGGCGTTGTTCTGGCGGCGGGCCCAGGCCTCCCGCCATTTGATGAGCATGGCTTCGCTATTCCATGCCCGCGTCTTGACGCGCCTTAAGCCCAAGGGCGTGGCCTGCCTGAGCGTCAGCAGCAGATGAGCATGGAAATTGCGCGGGTCGTCCCCCTTCTCGGGGACGGGGGCAAGCTGCGCAGTGTAAGTGCGCCATTCACTTAGTTCAGCTTCTTGGTTTCCTAGCCAGAACAGTTGCAAGAAAACGTCGCACTCAGGCGCGAAATTGCGTTTTATTTCGCGGGGCTGTCCGATGTCGGTGGTAATATTAATGCGCGTGAGACAAAGCCCCGATTCTCGCGCGGCACGACCTGCGCAGAGAATTGAGCCAATTCACGGGAAGAGACGACTAGATTGTTCAGATTGGCTTTGGCCTAGTGGCGCGTCTTGGGCTTATTGATGTAATTGCGCTGCGCTATCAGAGCGGCGATCCGGAGAAATGAAAGCGTTATCCTCGGCGGGCCGTAGCCGGTGTCGCGCACAAAAGCCTCGGCTGGCTTGCTTACTTTCTTGAAAAAATTTTCAAGAAAGTCGCTCATAGTCTCAATCTCTTTGGATGTGGGGGCCTTCAGCCGCGCTATCAGTCTGGAGACGGGGTCGTGCACATCCGAAAAACGTTCGATCATTTTTGTCAGAGCGCCGTCCCTTGTGAGATGATCAATCACTTTGTGTAGCTCGCTATCATCCGGATGCTCAGCCCGAGCAGCCGCGCGTGTCCCAACTCCAAGCTCATGCAAGATGCCAACTGCAAATTGGCGCCTGGCTTCGAGCAGCGGCGTTCCCTGAGGCAACAGGTCGCCGGCCCTGAGAATGCGTTCAGCTGTAGAAGGCTGCAGAAGAAGTCCGTCTTCAATCATCGGTACATCTCGGCAAACGCCGGCTCCAGCCAGTCATCGCGATGGTCTGACCGGTGCGCGACCGGTAGTGGCAGAGATATGGTGGGTCAGTGAGAATGAAATCCACACACGCGGTGCCCACGCGGCATGACCTTGACGCAATCACCGGCAAGCACGGTGTTGCAGATATCCTGGACGGGTAGGGCGCTCATGAACGCACCTCCCTAGGGGGGCCTTGCGTCCCAGCCGAAGTCGCTGCGGACCAGCTCGAAGCCGTCCATGGTGCCGAGACTGTCGGTGACATAGATGGCCTCGGCCTTGCGGATCGCGTCCTCGCGGCTGGCAGCCTCGACGACGATCGCCCATTCTTCGTAGTCAAAGCATTTGACCAGGAAGCGGGGAAGGGAAACGGGGCTCATCGCCCCGTCTCCTTGTCGGCCTTCGGTTCGCGGACGACCAGGCGGCCATCCAGAGGCAGGCAGCTGAGCTGGAGGTTGAAGCCCTTGCCGTCCTCGTGCGGCCATGCGGCGCCGATCTTGGTCCAGAAGGCGTTGTCGCCCTGTCCTTCGACCACATAAACTCCATGTGGGCGCTGGTTCTTTTCGTTGCGTTTCATTTGACGATCTCCCGTTTGGTTTTTGCCGGCTGCGCCAATCGCGGCCGGACGGGAAATTTTTGGGAGACGAGGATTTAGCGGCGGCGCAACGGAGGGTCCGGCCGAGGGACCCGCTTGCGGGATACGGTTGGATGCGTTGCGCCGACACGCCTCGGCGCCAGTTTCCCCGTCCTGCTGGCCGATGCATTGGGGTTAGACGCACCATGGGAGGGGCTTGAGACGTAATAGGACCGCGCCTGCAGGGGTTTCTGGCTGTGGGTGAGAGAAAGGCTGAACATGCGGACTAAGGGAGGAGCGCTCCGAATCTTTCGGGGCGTCGGGCTAAGCACGTCTTGCCGCGCTGCAATTGCTGTGAGCCACGGCAGATCAGCCTTGACTAGTGCGGGGCGGGACGTTCAACTAACGGATATTGCAACCGTTTGTTGTGGGCGATTTCCGCGCTTTCGGCGCAAACGCTGATCTCATTTTTGATTGAGGGAAGACTATGCCAAGACGGATCGTGCTCCTCTCCGATGGCACCGGCAATTCATCGGCAAAGGTTTGGCGGACCAATGTTTGGCGCATGTTCAGTGCGCTCGATCTCACCAAGGACGACCAGGTTGCCTGTTACGACGATGGCGTGGGGACGTCGTCGTTCAAGCCATTGGCGATGCTTGGCGGAGCCTTCGGCATAGGCCTTCGCCGCAACGTCATCACGCTCTACAAGTTTGCCTGCCGCAACTACCGAGCTGCGGGAGATGAGATATACGCATTCGGATTCAGCCGCGGCGCATTCACAATTCGCGTGACCATAGGTTTGATCCTGGATCAGGGTCTGATTCCTGCGAAGGACATTTCGGATAGCGAACTCGACCGGCAGGCCAAGGCGACTTATCGCGCCTACCATAAAAGACATTTCCATACGAACTGGTACCTGATGATTCAGGGGCTCAAGAAGCTGCTGGGACGGGAGATGTCTGCGCCCTCTGCGGGAGCCACCGCAGGAAGGCACATGCCAATCATTCGCTTTCTGGGGCTTTGGGACACCGTCGCCGCGTACGGACTTCCGGTTGACGAGATGACCCAGGGAGTGAGCCAATGGATATGGCCGCTTGAACTCCCAGGCCACACGCTTCATCCCGACGTGAAACGTGCTTGCCACGCTTTGTCTTTGGATGATGAGCGAACGACCTTCCACCCGGTTCTCTGGAATGAGCGTCGCGAGCCGCCGCAGCCGACGGGAGCCACCCGGTACACATCCAATGAAAGGCTTACGCAGGTCTGGTTTGCCGGCGTCCATGCCAATGTCGGGGGCGGCTACCCGGACGATTCACTGGCGCACATTCCGCTTTACTGGATTATGGAAGAGGCGCGGGCCTGCGGCCTCTCCTTCAAAACGTCCGATCCTGCGGCCGTGGCCGAAACCAAACAAGCGCAGGACAAGGATGGTCGACTGTACGACTCTCGCGCTGGCTCGGGCAGCTACTACCGATACGGCCCCAGGCGGATCTCCCGACTGACCCGCCAAAGCTTCTCGTGGACCACAGGAGATGAGGTCTACGTCGAGAGGCCCAAGATTCACGAGACGGTTTTGCGGCGCATTAAGAACAACGCACACGTCTATGCGCCCATCGGAATCCCACACAACTATGATGTCGTGTCGCCTGAGATCGCTCCAGACGGCTGCGTCCGCTTCCGAATTGACAGCCTTCCAGAGAGGGCATCGGGGCCGACAATCAGCACCCCTGAAACCTCCGATCAGGCCCAAGGCCGCGTCGTCGCGGAGCGGCAGTTCATCTGGCCATTGGTCTACCTGCGCGCGGGGCTGTATTTCCTCACGCTGGCGGCGACCATCGTCTTCGTGCTGTTTCCCTTCACGGGGCGCAGCGATCCTCTGGGCGAGCGGGTCAATGCGCTCAAGTGGGTGTCAGACATCATCCGAACCCTGTCCGGCTTCCTGCCATCCTGGGTCTCGCAGTGGTTGGTGTCCTACGCCCAATATCCGGTGACGTTCCTGATCCTGGGGGGTGTCATCGTCGCTTTGCTCTTCGGCGGCAAACGGGTCGCATCTGCGATCGACGACCGGATGACCGCACTTTGGCGAGATGCGTTCGCAGGCGAGCTTATCGCGCCATCAGCGGCTCCCAGCGCCAGCCCTCATGGGCGCGAGCTATTTCTTGTCGGTGTGCGCAAGGCATGGCGCTACTATCTCGCTCCGGTACTTTCCGCGGTTGTCATCGTCTATCTGGCAGTCACGGTCGGTAATCGACTTGCGTTCACCGCGGTTGATCAAGCGGGGCTGGTTTGCAAGCCAACGGACAGGCTTGAATTTGTCCCCGACGCCGGCGCGCTGGTCTCGTTCGATGCGTCCGACCTTTGCTTTTCGACCGGTTATAAAGTGGGACGCCTAGAGCGATACCTCGTCTGGACCAACCCGGACCCGATTGCCCTGGCCAGGCAGTACAAGGACTACACTACCAGCCGCGCAACATGTCAGGTAGGGGCGGGAGACTTGCACAATGGCAGCGTCGTCACGGATGCACGTGGCTATTCGACTTTCCATAATCCGGATGACGGAACACAGCTGTCCTGGACCGAGACCGTTGTCCATATGCTCGCATCACCTTTGCGGCGTTACTACTTCCAGCCCTGGTTCCAACCGGTGGCGCGCTATGGCGCGCTAGGTAGTGAAGTGGACTTCCTCGAACCTGACCCCGACCGACGGGTGAAGAAAATATCTGAATATGTGACGCCGAAGGTGGCGGGCGAGTTGTTCTTTTACTTGAACGATGCCGTTCTTGTTCTCCCACGCAAATACCAGTGGCTTTATGGCGATAACGGGGGGTGCGTTTCGTTCTTCATCAAGCCGTCCAAATAACGATGGCGTGGGCCGACGTGAGCGTATGGGGATCTGATGGATTTCAATGGGACCTATATTGCCGGGCTGGTCGTGTCTGGCGTAGCGACAATCGTCTTCTTCGGCGCGAACCATCGGTTCAGGGAGGCGGTCGATCAGGCAATCGCCCCGATGAAAGTGCCCGAACGCCGATGGCGCGGGTATAGCGCGCAAGATCTCGCCGATTTCAAGAGAGTCGGGCTCGAACGGCCGACAACGTTCGGGAAGTCTGCGCTCGATGTGTACCGTGATCGCGTGTTGGTGCTTGACCTCGGTTTCGCCGTGGCCTTGGGCTTTTTCAGCTTGCTGTCCTGGGTTGTGGCCGTACAGCAAATCGGTTCGCCGCTGGTATCGTCGTTCGCCATGTTCGGCGGCATGGCAGGGTTCATCTACGGCTGCTCCGAAGTTGGCGAGGATTTCATGCTTCGGATGCTTCTCCGGCCGGAGCGAATCGTCCGCGATGACGGTGCTCGGAGAGCGACTGCTCTAACATGGCTCAAATTCGCGATGATTGGCATCTCAATTGTCGGAGCCGCCGTGTTCGGAATGTTGACACTCGTTTTCAGGGCGATGCCGTCCGACGCCAAGTCATAGAGTTTGGAAGACCGGCCGATTGGTTGCGGACGACTTGCAGCTCATCGAGCGCAAGGTGTGCCTAGAGGCCATAGGCCGACGCCGCGCGCTGGTCGCGCGCGGCGAAAATTTGGGACGCCAAAGCCGGAGCCGCGCATGCGGCTCCGGCTCGTTTGGTGGTCGTGACGTCTACGCAGCCATCGGCGCTGCGGTGCTAACGGCCTGCGGCAATCGCAGTATGGTGGGCAACCAGCCCTTGTCGGCCAGCAAACGCTCAGCGGCCTCGGCCATCGCGGGCTTCTTCAAGTCCGTCAGTTGCGCGGCGGCTTCCTCCGACACGCCTTGGCGGACCGCCTCAACAATAACCGCCTTGGTGACCTGACCAAGGTAGTTGACGGCGGTGGGCTGCCAGTGCGCCGCCATGTCCAGCGAGACCGCCTGGGACAATGATTCGGCGTGTTTCAGGGACGGGGATGAGCCTGCGCCCGGACGGACGACCGCATCGAGCGCAAGGGCCGCGCAATGCGCGAGCAGGCGCATCAACTGCTTCTGCGTGAACCCCAGCAAGGCGTCCCACAGGTCTTGCACGTCGGCGGGTAGCGCCTTGGCAAGCTCGGCTTGCCGGTCGCTGCACGTGCGCCCCCGCGCGCTCTCATCTATCCCGGCCAGGTGTCCCGACAGATATCCGGCGGCCACTGAACCGTAGAAGCGATGAAAGCCGTTGTGCACCGTAAAGCGGTATGGACCTGTGTCGCGCGGTAAACCCCGACCGGCGGAAGCGCGCACTCAGGAGACTGGAACGCGAAGAGGACCGGGATCATTTTGAGCTTCTTCAGCATGGGGACGTCAGGATTGCGGCGAGGTGGCTCGATGTCAGCGATGGGTACCACGTCCACGTCATTTTCGGGCCGGACCCCGGTATGGATAATAGCCGCCAGGACTGGGCTGGAAATGCTCCATTTCGGCGAAGCACCACCAGTCGTCTGGAATCTCGAACGTGCCGGCACCTGTTGGAAGGTTGAAGCGCATGACTCTATCCTTCGTTTACCCGTCAGCCGGCAAGGAGACGTCTGACTGCGCGAGCGATTCGCTGGAATAGGCTCGGCGTCGGCTGAGGCATTTTCTCGATGACAGGATCTCGGTTGGATGGAGGAGCGCCAGTCACCTCAAAGCCACAGTGATCCCCTAAGGCGACTACATCGGGAAACAGACACTCGGCGCTGCATTTCCCGTGTTGGGGTGGCTCCAAGAAGCTGCCGACGAAATGATAGAGCTGCTGTCCGGGATTAGACCGGCCAAGCGGGTTGAGAACCATCGCCAACATCTGAAGCGTCTGAAGGCTTGCACATGCCATGGAGAACGCGAAGACGTTCTCGCGGGCTTTCAGGGGATGCCCCTTCGACAATCCCTGAATGTAAGTTGGGTCATCCAGGTAGCCCTCGCGTTCCAACTGAACAAGCCCGGAATCATATTGCCCGATGCATTGCATGCATTGGTGACCCACAGTGACGGTATGTGCACGCCAGTCAGCCGCAGCTAACTCCTCATGGCGGTTCGTGCGAACGGAAATCCCGCCGTCGATGACCGGAATCAGGTGAGCATAGGCGATCAGGTTGAGAACATGCCGCCCCCAAGGGCGGTCAACGCAGGAAAACAGGACGTCGCAATCCAGCGCGGCACGGTATCCGGCTTCTTCATAAACGGCAGCCACCACGGGGAGGGTGTCGAATCTTGCAGCCGTCGCGCATTCGCCCAGGTGCTCGGCGAGCGCCTTTGCCTTCAACTGCCCGACATTGCCGCGCTTGGCGTACAATAGCCGGTCGAGATTCCTGGTCTCGATCCTATCGAAATCGATGACCGTTACATCTTCAACCCCGGTACGGGCCATGCCCTCGGCAATGAAGGCGCCCACACTTCCCGCTCCGACGATGCCCACCCGAAGCCTCGCGAGGTCGGCCTGCTTTGCCTTTCCCCACGCCGATATCGTCCGAATCTGTGCTTCCGTTCCAGGCGGCACCGGCGCGAGGGCCTCCATGAAGGTCGAACGAAGCCTGTCCCCCACCACGCGAACCGTGGCGCAGTCCCGCCTCGCGTACTGGCGCGGCGCCGTGCGCTCCCAGAACCTGGCGCTCCAGGCGCCATCGCTGGCGATCGTGAAGCCTACGAACGGCAGCTTCGTGGCACCGTAGACGGCGGCTGCATGACCTTGCTCGGTATTGATGTCATCCGGACTCGTACCTTGCCACGCCAAGCCGCCGGGATGGCTGTGCATGAGAGCTACACCTGCGCCAGCCTGAGCGGCCTCCGAAAGGACACGAGTGAAGTAGTGGGATTCGAAGCTGGCGTTGCCGTGCACGTTCCGCTCGCCGTCTCGCGGCAAGATTAACCGCTCGACCACAGCGGTCATCCGGGTCTGTCCGGTGCTCGGATGCCAGAGCGCGAAGCAGAGATCTTCCTGACGGTCGGTGCGCAAAAGATGGCGACGCGCCAACGCATCGACCGTTTCAGGCATGGCCGCGCTCCGGACGGCCCTTGTCATTGCGTGTCCCACAATTTCCACACGTGACTCATGTAGGTCGCCACCGCCTTCTTCGCGGTGCTCCAGCCCGTGTAGGGGCGCGACCAGTATTGCCACTCACCACCCAGCGCGTTCTGAAAATCCGCGCTATCGTGAATGCCGCCAGTGGGATGAGTACCTCCACTCTGGTTCGGGTAGAACCTGGGCGAGACGTGGATGCCGCCGGGCGCCGTCAACGGGAAATCCTGGGGAACAACCACGCCAAGTCGGACCAGCCGTCCGGCGAACTTGCCGGTCGGCACTTCGTAGTCGAGGGAAACATGCTCGGGCTTGCCTGGAGCAACTGTTGGCCTGTGACCAAGCGATGCAAGCCCCGCCACAAAGCACGCCACGCCGGTTTTGGCACTGCCATCGGAGACCGGGGCCGGGCCGACCGAGATGACCTGGAAACTCGCGTGGTCGTGCAGTTCGAACGGGACGTCCCCCTTGCCCTGGAAGTTGGCCTGGTGGTGGGGATCGGTTTCGATGAGATAGTGCATCGCGACATCCAGGCCGGAGAATTCCCTGATGATTTCGTTCGGAGTCCACTTGCGTTGCTCCGTTTCGTAATCCTCACCGTCCACCGAGAAATGGATGATTTTCGGATGGTGATGAGCCTCCTCAAGCTCCTCCTCGGCGGCCTCAAGCTTGTGCTCTGCGGCGTCAAGGTCCTTGATCCCGTGCTGGATCTCGTCCTTGGCCTTGTCGATGTCGGCCTTGGCCTCCTCGATATCGTGCAGGGCTTTGACTTCATCGTGCCCGCAGGCCTCGTGGACCTTGGGCCCGGCCTCAAGGGGCTCCTGAGGATCTTCCTGGTTCGCATCGCTCATCTTGCGGTCTCCTTTATCAATTAGTCAGCGGATATGCTGATTAGCGTATTTTACGCCAAATGGCGGTCGAGTCAACGGGCCGCCAAGTCATTGATTTCAGGAGAAAAGATTGCCGGAGGCTAATTCCTGGCCGAGAATCCCTAGAATCTTCAGGCGTACGGTGGCCGCCTCGCGTGAGACGGTAAAGCCGTTCACAACCGCGTTGATCAGGGCCGCGCCATTTTCGCTGGTCGGGGACGAGGGCCCGTAAATATTGCGCTGCTGCTGGATGTCGCCCACGACTCTCTTGAGGTAGGTCCGTGGCATAAGGGTCGCACCAGACACATAGCCGGCCTGCCATTCCATCCAGTCCGTCTTGCTCGCGGAAATCATGGTGTCCCGCTTGCAATAAATGGCATTGGGCTTCCGATTACCATCCACGGGTAGCTGGCGCTGCTCCAGCGCGAACAGGTAGGCGTGCAGGATCACATGCCCATATTCGTGGGTGAGGGTGGTTCGCAGCCGGTTCTCGTACCTGTGAACATCATTGGAAATCGCGACCTTTGGCTTTCCAGTGCGGGCAAACTCCGTTACGCCTTCCACGCTGGCGCCGTACATGGTCAGGTCCGCATATTGGTCCAGATCCGTAACGTCGCGCTCGATCAAGGTGGTGATATCGTCAGTCGAGATAGGAAATTCGACCTTGCCGTGCTTGCTCCGTAGGTGGTCCGCCACGAGTTTTTCAAACATGTAATCAAGTTCGGCGGGCTCGTAATGCGGCCTCTCCCGAAAACCATGCATCGTGTCGCGGACGTACCTCAAGAGCTATCCCTTCAAGTGTCTCCGAAACGCGACGAATGCCTGATTTACTTGGTCAGGAGTGGATTTCCTTATGAGCTTTCTATCTTGCTCAGGAAGCATTCCAATCAGTCCGTACAAAGCCAAGGGATCTATTTTCAGAACCTTTGCAAACTCGCTTACCAAGTGATCCGATGACGGACTCCTTCGGTCGTGCTCAATGTCATTTAGATACTGAGGAGTGATAGCTTCCCCGTCTTCCTTAACAATCTTCGCCGCCAGCTCCTTTTGGCTCATGGCCCTCTGCTTGCGTGCTGATGCGATTGCGCGTCCGAAGGACGACATATCTAAACTCATAATCTCTCTAGCCTCTTAGAGTTTTTAACAGCATATCAGCTAATTAGCAGATTGTCAGCTATGAAATGAGAAGCGGCTCAATTCTTGGCGAAAGGTCCTCACGATCGGAAAGCCCCACACCGTCACGGATGTGGGGCAAAAAGCATTGCACGTTGCGGGTCATCAGCTCTCAACGGCTTCGACCATTTCCCAGTTTTGGAGGATGGTTTCCCTCACCACGCCAGCGTGCCTAACCGCTGCTCTGGGAAGAATCGCACAAGGCTACTTCGCGGAGCCGGCAGCCAATGCCGCCGACTATCGAGCCAGTCAGGCGCTTCCAGCCTTGCGCTCGCGAATCACGAGACGCCCGCTGACGGGCAGGGCAATTAGTTCGACGTTGAACCCCTTGCCGTCGTCATGCGGCCAAGCCGCGCCCAGTTTGGTCCAGAACGCGCCCTCGCCTTCGCCGGTGACGACGAACGCCTCGTGGGTAGGCTTCTTCGACTTCGATGATGACCTGCTGGCCATTGTATTCTCCCGTTGGATGATGCCGCAGGCGGCAGGCCGGTCGGGAGACAAAAACGTTTCCTGTGCCGGTTATGCCGGCAAGCGGTTGGTATCAGTTTAGGGGGACGGATGCCTGTGCAATGGCTTTGCTTGATTGCGGCAGAACGGGTGACGCCGACTGGACACGGTTCGTGTGATCATGCTCGCCCGAACGGGAAGAAGGAAATGTCGTGGCAACGTGCAACGATGCATTCGGTAGCTGGGGCAAGATCGTGCCGTGCACCAAGGGGCCGCCCCCGGTCCCTACAGATGTGGTAGGATTCGCGCCGTCATGAAAGGTAGCGCTCATGCCAGTCGAGAGAATAACAGCTCAACGCAGACCATGTCCGTGCGGTGCGGGCTCTATTCGTATCGATATTACCTATCTTGACACCGATTGGGGCGTGAGAGACCAGAGTTGGGAAGGCGTATTCGAATGCGATCCCTGTCAGCCGCGGTATGGATTTGTGGGCGCCGGTCGAGGGGTGGACTTGGTCCGCATTGAAGACAAGAATTGCTCGGACGCGCTCCGGGTCGAAGCCACGGAATGCGAAAACAAGATGTTTGCCTGGGTGGAAGTCGCTGAGGCTAATCGAAAACTGGCGGCGGAGATCGACGCTCTGCCTACAATGGCCGCCTAATATCGGTTGGCGCGCCAGCTTGAAATCGAAACGGCCTCTTGCGACATTCCGCAGACACACCCGCGGCGTTCCGGCCGCACGCTGGCTCGCGTCGAGGTTCTTAAACGGGCAATCCGCGCGATCCAGTCCTGCAGACCTGCTTCCTGTGATGAAGTACTTCGGCATGAACTTTCGACCAATAACGGACTGCTTGGCCCAAGCCGAGGATTTGCGACGACGCGCCCTTGAGGTTCTCAAGCCGGTATTGTCTCTCGGTCCGGTCAGCATGCTGGCAGCTTTGGCCGGCAATTCGACGTCATCCAACCAAGAAAATTGATGAGAAGAGGCTTCCGGGATCGCCGCACTTGGTCTTGTTACCCTGCTATAGCCGTGCGGCGGCCATGTACGCGATCGCGGCCAGCATGGCCGTGGCCGACCACGACAATTGCGGCGAGCAGCGGGCGTACGAGATCGGATTTTGGCCCGTAGAATGTCTATATCTGTCAAGGGGTTGCGGAACGATTTACAGGTTGTTAGCGGTGGTTCCGTGTGATATGAAATGCAGGATATAAATAGGATATATCCGACAAATCAGATCATAAGCCATGGCCAAGCCATCCTCGACCCAACAAGAGCGTGTTATCGAACTCCTCAAGGAGCGCGGCATCGCGCGCCCTTCCGAGCTTGCCACGGCAGGCATCACGGCCGCGACTATCGCCCGCATGAAGGAAAAAGGCCTCGTTCTCCAACTCGGGCGCGGTCTCTACCAACTGCCCGACGCGCCGATCGATACGCACCATTCCCTCGCCGAAGCCGCCAAACGCGTACCCAAAGGGGTCGTCGCGCTGACCTCAGCGCTCGCTTTCCATGACCTGACCGATACCATCCCCTCCACGGTTTGGCTTGCCATCGGTCCCAAAGACCGTCAGCCCCTTCCAACCAATCCGCCAATGCAGTTCGTTCGCTTCAACCCGGAGCGGCTTCAGGAGGGCGTGGAGATTCATACGATCGAAGGTTGCCCGGTCAAGATCTTCAGCCCCGCCAAGACCGTCGTCGATCTTTTTCGCTACCGGCGGAGCGCCGGGACACGCTACCGGCATAGCACCGGCCTCAACCTCGCGCTCGAAGGCCTGCGCGAGGCCCTGCGAACCCGCAAGGCCAAGCCTTCGGAGATCGCGGATTTCGCGCGCAAAGCCGGGGTTTGGAAGGCCATGCAACCTTATATCGAAGCGATGACCGCCAATGGCTAACCCGCCCAAGAATGTCGCTGCCTCGGTTCGCGCGCGACTGCTCACGCTCTCCAGAGAGCGCAATCAACCCTTCGACCTTCTCCTCACCCGCTACGTGCTGGAACGGCTCCTCTATCGCCTCGGCTCGACGGATTATCGTAACCGCTTCGTTCTCAAGGGCGCGATGCTGCTCGCGACCTGGGTCGACAACCAGTTCCGGCCGACGCGCGACCTTGACCTTCTCGGCTCGGGCGATCCCGACCCCGACGCGCTCTTGACGATCTTCAAGGAGATCGCCGCCGTCGACGCCGCCGACGGCGTCATCTTCGACCCGGCCAGCTTCGCCGTCGACCGCATCCGGGACGAAAACGAATCCGGCGGCGTCCGGATCAAGGGCAATGCCACGGTCGATAATGCCCGCGTTCGCGTCCTAATCGATATCGCATTCGGTGACGCCATCGAGCCCGGCGTGCAGGAAACTCACCTCCCGGTGCTGTTGGATTTTCCGGCTCCCAAGCTGCGCTCCTATCCGCGCGAGACCGTCATCGCCGAGAAATTCCAGGCGATGGTCGCGCTTGGCCTCGCCAACACACGCCTGAAAGACTTCTACGACGTCTGGGTGCTGATCCGCTCCTACAAGTTCGAGGGCGACACGCTGGCTCGCGCCATCAAGGCGACATTCGCGCGCCGCAAGACCGACATTCCCACCGCACTGCCGGATGCATTCACCCCGGCCTTTACCGAGGATGCCGGCAAGAAGGATCAGTGGGCGGCGTTCACCAGACAGGTCGCGGTCGACCCGGGCCCGCTGACGGATGTGGCCAAGACGCTCGCGGAGTTCTTGATGTCGCGCGAAGGAAGCCCGCGCCCTGAAGGACGGGAAGAAGGCGCCTTAGCCGGTGCGATCATGATGATCATCATGATGACCAGCAGCAGCACCATCAGCGTCAGGATGATCATCGCCGTGCCCATGATCACCATGATCGCCAGCAGCAGCACCAGGACCTGCTAGCTGATCATCAACATGCGGATCATCGGTTTCATCGCGATTTTCGCTAGGCGAAGAGGGACGAGCACCTATATATTAGGGCGTAAGCTCAACGCCCACAATTGCGCGCGACGGCGTTTCGATTGGCAAGCCGCTTGAGGAATATATTTTTGACGCAGCGCGACAGAGCTTCTCAACAGCCTTTGAGAAGAGCTTCATCATAAATGGAGGAGCGACATGTACGCGATATTTTCGACGCCCGGTTAACTTGCTGCCGGACCGTCCATTCGTAATACCGAAAGGCTTGGCGCGCATCTTCGTCCCAAAGCTTTCTTTCGACCTCGGAATAAAGATCGATCAGACTCGGATTACGGTCGACCGCGCAGAACATTATCTTTTTGCTCTTGCCGTCGAGAATTGCGTCAACGGAACAGTGTCATCTGCAGCCCGGCCCCGTGATGCGAAATATACTGTTCTGGCCGAGCTCCGTGCTGAGGACGGCAAACCCAGCGGCAAGAGCCAGTTAAGAACGGGTCAGTCATAACGGTGGCTGTGAACGGATTCTTTCCCTTTGAGGAAACCGCAGGCCTGCAGCCGGTTGACTTTAACGCTATACCTCGAAAGCAGCTTCCTACCGGCGAATAGACTGCCTCTTCAGGAAGTCGCGCGGCGACTCGCGAATGGTCCGGTAGCTTTGAAATGTAATCGAAGCGAAAGCCGAACAAACCGCCTGTCTCGGTCTCATCGTCTCATCTGACAGTCTGGTTGAAAGGACAAAATCCTCGCGCCTCACTGTTTCGGGGAACGGCAGACGGTCAAATATGTCGGAGTTCATAGTTACAATATTGTCCGCGCTGAGCCGCTACTCCTCCTAGCATTAAGGCGCGCACGGCGGAGCGCATTCGCGTCAACGCTTCCCCCGGCAACTGACGGCCGGCGTCAGTTAGCGCGACCATGGCAATGTTTGAACTTCTGACCTGATCCACAGGAACAGCGTTCGTTTCGTCCGATCTTGCGCTTAGATTCCCGCGCCGGTGTCTGCCGAATCCGATCTGGCTTTGCAAAGTGATCCGCCAGTCTTTCAAGTAAGCCCGGAGGCGGCACCCATTTTGGCGGCGGTCCGAACGCCCGAAGTCTTGCGATGAGCTCCCGTTGGTTCTCAAGTTCTCCCTGCGCTAGAGGGGGAAGGCCGCTCTTATAGGGCTCAAGACGCTCCATCTCGGCTTCAGCATCGGAATATCGTTCGCAATAAGCGAGAACGACGGCATATTGGGAGCGGACCGAGATCAGATAATCGGCGAGCTTCCACTGGCGAAGCTGAGGCAGAACGATGGTCTCCATCATGTTCAGCGCACCATCGAAGTCACGCTTGCGTACGAACTGATCCACGAGGTCCTGCCCCACACGGAACAGAGAGTCTGGGGCACGTGCCAGATCGTAAAATTTTAAGGCGTGGGTACGAGCGAGCGGAGAAAACTGATCCTGAGCGTCAAGCGCCTTGGCGAGTACGTCAAGGGAATCCGCGAGATGCTTGATGTCGTCGACGTTCGCCCCTTTCTTTAGCATCCGCGCCAACTGGGGCGCATTGTTTCCCATCACCTTGTCTGGCGTTAGACCAATCAGCTCATAATAGTCCCGGATTAGAGGCTGAACGCGCTTCTCTGCAGCTTCCGCGTCTCCCAATGCGAGCTCTGCGCATGCGACGTTATACCAAAATACACGTTGATGACCGGGAGGGAGAGTTTTCACGACCGGCGTAAGGTCCGTCACCAGACGCATAGCGCCGCGCCGATCGCCTACGCCGGCAAGGAAGTTCATTCGCTTCATGCCGACGCGCAGTTGTTCCTCGGCCCCCAGATTGTGGGCTATGATCAGAGCGTCCATTTGGTCGAGCCACAGACCGGCGCGTTCAGAACCAGATTTTAGGGCAGCAAACGCCAGTCCATCCAGCGCCTTTATTCGCTGATCAGGGGGAACAGCCTCATCCTGTGCGCCGTGTTCGAGGTAAGCTTCAACCTCGGGCCATACACCCATTTCGTGGAAGAGCTCGTCGGTAGCCATTTCGACCAGAACATCGAGGCGACCGACCTCGCCACTCAGCCGGAGGAAGAGCGATAGCTTCGTCGGGTGCCAGTTCTCTACCAGGCTCTTCTGTACGACAGCTCGCAGTGCTTCCCGTCGCGCTTTTACGCTCTCAGTGCCGTGGAGGAGTAGCCGTCCCATGCCTACTGCGCGTGCTGCATCGTGAAGCTTGATCCGGTCGTCGGCAAAAACCTGCAGCAGCCCCTGACTGACCAAGTGGCGAAGGGCCCTGTCGAAGACGGCCTGATCAGACCCGTTCGCTGCCGCAACATACGACTGTACCTCCGTGCGACTCAGTGGTGCATCGCAAAGGCTTAGCAGTTCGGCAACGTCAGCTACTGCCTTTGGCAACCGGTCGAAAACCCGCCCGAGGATGAGGTCTTGTGCGATTTCCCTGGTATGCGCTGATCGTGCAAGATCGGCGCACAGCTGCTTCAGCGAACCATCGTAGTCGGATTCTGCAACGGAGATGGCATTTAGAACGAAAAGCGGAAGGCCGCCAGTGAGTTCGATCAATCGCTGGCAATCGGCAGCACCACTCTGGCACCCTTGATCATGGGCTGCCGCCGCTACTGTGTCTGGTCCCCATCCCAGCAGGGCCTCACGGGTTACGCCAAGAATCGCCTCCAGCGTGGAGACCTCGCCTTCGGGGCGTCCCAAAAGCACAAAGCGCATATCTCTCCCAGACTGGATCACCCCCATCAAATCATCGGCAGGTAACTGGTGAACATTGTCGAGGGCAACAGTGACAATCTCTCCGCGCTCAGCCAGACGGCGGGATAGAAGCTGAAGGATCTCTCGCCCAGACGCGCCAGGCAAAAGAATCTCGCGAAGACCGCCCCCCGTCTGAAACAGCCGACCAGCAACCTCTCGGGCAACGGCGTTGGCGAGGGCGGCACCGGGTGTATCCGCGACGTCCAGGTAAATCATAGCGCCAGAAGCATGTTGCGCAGACTGTGCCAGCCACGAGGTCTTGCCGGCACCTGAATAGCCGACGATCAGCCTGACCCTTTCTCCGGTTAACAGGTCGGGTTCGTGCTCCTGCACGCGGTAGGGAGACGGCGGCAGTGGCAGATCCTGCAACTGCATTACGAGCTGCTCAAAAAGGTTGGGGAGCTCTCCAGCCTGGAAGGTGTGGTCCAGATTCTCGTCTTCCCCGGTGGCTGCAAGAGATACAAGGCCAGCCAGCTTCCAAACGAGAGTTTGTGGCGCGAGTGTTGAGAACGGGAGGTCCCCCGCCAGTTTGCAGGCCGCCTCGGCCGTTTCGATAAGCGACGATTGTGGGGCCGGCAGAATTCGCTGTTCTGGATCGGCCGACGGCCAATCGATCCGCACATCGTCTGGCCAATCCGCCGCGGCAAGCCTAGCGGCGAGAGGACCGTTGGGAGCTGCGTTGCTGACGATGAGGAATGCCGGTTCTCCGTGGCGCTGACCGCTCTTATGAACGGCGCGCAATTCTCCGAAGCGTGCTAGAGCTTCCTCAATGTCGTTCCAGGCGAGCGGTTCTTTCCGGTGCTTCACCTGGACGTAGATGCGCCGCCCTTCAAACTGCACCTCGACGTCTTCGTCGCCCTCGACCTCCACGCTCTTCATCGGCAACGTGACCGCCGACAGGAGGCACTGTACGGTGTACAAATGCTGGAAAAGGTAGCCGCGATGCACGGCTTCAATCCGAACAAGCTGTGCCGGATCTAGGACATTGACTCCGCGCTGCTCCGCTTGGGTCAAGAACAAATCCTCCGTCCACCAAGGCGGTGTGCCACTCGGATTAGATTCCCGATCACTTTTGAGACCCCGATAGAAAAGGCATCAATACGTCGCCCATGCCACGCCGAATCTCGATGCAGTCATCGCAGAGACGCAAGGATGGCACTCCGGGCATGGTCTCCGCCCCGTTGACCAAACGGTATGGGTAGGCCGGGTGATCCCCGCATGAGGAGCAGACATCGGTACTATCCTCGGAGGAGACGGCATGACGGGATAACGCCGCAAGTCTTGGTTCGACGCGGTCGATTACCGACCACCAGTATGGAGTATGAGGCTCGATCTCCTCCATGTGCTGTTTCAGCAGATCAGGGTGATGCCTTTGCAGCCAATCATAAGCCGCCTCCCTGCGGTTCTGATCGTTACTTATCAGCGTTTTATACAATGCAATCACAAGGCGGAACGACTCGCGCGAATGCTGTTGCTGAAGCACCTGAAGCTGCACGAGATTGATCGCAAAACGTATGCCGCCGCTGTAGGCCGCTTTGACGGTATCTATGCAATAGTCGCGTACGGCCTCGGGCGACGCGGAAAGTAGATCCATCAGGCCAGTGGAGTAACGCCATGGATGCCCCTCGACCTCTATCTTCCAAATGTGTAGATAGCCACTGCTCTCAAGTGCGGCGGCAATCACCTGATCAGCTTCTGGGCGCTTTACGAGCAAGCCATACATATCATTGAAATTCTCTAACTCCGGATCAACAGAACGCGCGGCATCCAGTACAGCGTTCTGTGCATCATGCATGGCCTGGATCGGATTCGGTTGGTCGGATCTCCATGCAAGCTCTTCGGCAGATACCGGCTCGAACTCTACCGGCAGCTCTTTCAACAGCGGGCTGAGCCGCAGGTCTTCGGGTGAGCAGTAATCCGCGTCCGAAACAAGCTCTATGCCGGCCATCTTGTATACGCGCGCAACCAGACGCGAGCAGAATTGTCTTCTTGATCTTGGCCTGCGGATTGCAGCGACTGATCGTGCCGCTTCGATTTTGGAATAGCGTGCACCGATTTCAGATCGAGCATAGTCGACAATCTGCTCAAGCACCTTGCGATCAGGTGGAATCTTCAGACGGAAGTGAAACGCCTTTTCATCGTCTTCAAATAGCTCACGCTGCAGATTACGTGCCTGCACCCCGCTCGAAGTCGAGTCGATAAAGGAACCGTGCTGCACGCAGATCATCGCATGAGATACTGCACCATCGGTCGTGAAACGAATGGCCTTACTGATCTTTCCAGGGCGTGCTGTAAAGAGAATGTCTCCTGGTTTTACGCTGTCGATCTTGATGCGTTTCATCCCCACTCCAATTGCGGACCGTACCCTTCAAGGGGCGTGCCGCCGCTGGAAAGAGAGGTTTTTCCTGTCTCCGAACGAGATGCGCTGTCAGTCACCTGCGGTTCCGCTTTGGCCGAATGAGTCCGCGTAAAACTGCTCAATTTTCGTAACTTCATCTTGAGTGAGTTCGGCGAACTCGTTCTCTCGGGCCCGCTTCGACAGCCGCCCATCATTCTGTCGCAGAAAGCCGAACAGGTTGTTGAGCGTTCGTTCCGGCATATCGATCATGTTCTCGATGCCCGCACGGAACGTGTCGAAGTTACGAAGGAAATTGGTTTCGTTCGGAAGATCCTGCTCTATCGTCTGGCGTACGCATTCATACAAAAACTCAGCATGAGGCGTCGCATCGAAGAAACGGTAGAAGTCGGCCGTATCGTTGAGGACCGTTACGTTGCCCTTTTGCGTAGCTTCCCATTGGACACATGGAAGCAATCTGCTGGAGTAGCTTTCCAGCACGCCCTTGTACTCGGTGATCCTGTCAAGGATTGCCGAAGAGACGGGGAAATGCAGTCCCGCAGGATTAAAACCTCGACGCGCTAGAACGTGATGCATCAGGTAACGATGGATGCGTCCGTTGCCGTCCTCGAACGGATGGATGTAGACGAACCCGAATGCCAGTACCGCTGCAGCGATGATGGGATCAAGATCGTTCTCGGCGCTATGGTCGAACGCAATCAAACCCGCCATGAGCGAAGCAATGTCTTCATGCCGGGCGTCAATGTGGTCTGGGATAGGCCGCTGCGTGTCCCGGTCATGTTCACCAACAAAGCCGCCTTCCTGGCGGAAACCCATCTTCACAAAGCGCTCATCGCCGATGACGATGTTCTGCAAGCGCAGAAATTCCTGCTCGTCGAGCGGCGCACGTCCGGCCTCGCCAATGGCGCGACCCCATCGCTGAATGCGATCCTGTGGCGGTCTTTCTCCCTCGATCACGTAGCTGGACTTCGAATCCTTCAACAGAAGGAACGCAGCCGTCCGCGCAAGCAGGTCCTTCGGAACTGCATTGACGACCGCGCGCGCGCGCTCCTTCCAGTCCTGCGCAATAAACTCATTCAGCGCAGGAGACCTAAACACGAGCGGACAGAATTCCGGCGTTCCGGGAAGGTTGTTGCGAACACGATGCCGAGCCGAATTCTCTCCCGTCCCTGCGAACTGAAGATCGGTATCGACCGCATCCACGTATGAGACCTTGTCGGCGGGCGGCAGCTTCAGCTCACGGCCAAGCAGCCACTCGTACAGGAACCAGATGCGGCGGGTGTAGAGGCCGGTCGGCTTCTGCTTTACGAGTTCTGCGATCTCCCCTTCCTTCACGGCGAGAAAAAGCCGCTTCAGAACGGCAAGGTCCAATCCCTCGTTCTTGAGAGCAAAAGTCAGGTGTCCCTCAAGAGAGTCCTCCGGGGCGTGGCGGGGTGTATAGATGCGCCAGCCACCCTGCTCGATAATCCGGTGCTTGGTACCAATCGCCGAAAGGGTCCGGGGGACAGGAACGGGCAGCTTGTAAGCGTCGATCAGGGCAGCGTAACCCGCCGGGGCGGCCGCCTCCGGCAACCTGCGGTCATGAAAAACACTCACTGGTCCTGAAAATTGTACGCTCAATATAAATCTCCCGAAAAACGCTCTCCGACCCCGAATTTCCTTCTCGCAAACCGCTTCCGGTCGAATTTCTATTGTACCTCATGAAAAACGATTTCTCAAAGTCGATTTGGTGAAAAACATCTTTTCATTGGAACCGATCAGTACGCCCCCGCCAACCGTATCGATCCCGGCCGATGACGGGAAATAGCGCAGTCGGGCGGAAGCTTGAGAACTTCAGGTCGCAGGCTCAAATATTGCTGCCCAACCACTCCCTAAAACCTCAGGTCTACAACCTGAGGACGATAGTTATGAAAATACAATAACGAATCGTCCTTTAATATCCGATTGTAGTCTACTTCCACGGCTTATGAGTCGGCCTGTTTGGACGACCGTTTCATAAAACCACAAGCATGCGGGATGAAATGTCAGACGGAGCGGCCGACTATCAACATAAGGACTGGTTTTCCGACACGGCGGCGCGTCGATGAGACAACAGCCGCGCCACGCACCGTTCTCGAAACTATTCTCGACTGGTCTGTAGATCGGCCAATGTGGCAACGCGACGCTTTGCGCCGCATCATCGCGGTAGGAACACCAAACGATGCGGCTATCGCCGAACTTCTTGCGCTGTGCAAAAAAGAGCATGGTGCAACGGGCTTCGATCCAGAACCTGTAGCATTGGAAGCCGCACATCTACCGGCCAGTCCCGCAAACGGCGCGTCTGTTACCATCACCAGCCTTTCCGACATTGTCGGCGTGAATCAACTTGCGCCTGGACAAACTCTACCATTTGAAACAGCCGGCCTAACGATAGTGTACGGTCCTAATGGCGCAGGCAAATCCGGTTACGGACGCGTACTAAAACGTGCCTGCCGTGCGCGAAAAGCAGGCGAAATCATGCCTGATGCGTATCAACCGGCCCCGACGGGAAAAGCCACTGCCAGCTTTAGCATTCTCAAGGACGGCGTCGCAGCCTATCCCGTTGCTTGGTCGGATACTGCAGGCCCGCATAACGTACTGTCTGCGATCAGCGTGTTTGACCGAGACTGTGGCTCGGTCCATGTGCAGGAAAAGAACGAAGTTGCCTTTCGGCCATTTGGTCTGGATATTCCGGACGATCTCGCCGGTGTCTGCCAGAAACTGAAACAGCTTCTCGTCGCCGAGGAAGCCCAGCTTAGCGCAGCGCGCCACCCGGTGTTCGCGACGCCAACTTGGAACCCGACAACCGATGTCGGTAAAATTCTGTCGACGCTCGCGTACAATACGGACCTGGCTACGCTCGAAACCTTGGGCGAAATGACGGCGCAAGAGGGCTTGCGACTGGCAAGACTGCGCGAGGATTTGCAAAAGAATCCAGTGGAAGCTGCCGCCGCCCAAAGACTTGTCGCCGACGACGTACGTAGACTCATTCTTGCCCTCGGCGGATACGCCGTCACATACTCTGATGAAGCACTGCTTAAACTTAAGTCGCTGGCCGACATTGCACGTGAGACACGAGCGGCGGCGACTGCAGCAGCAGATAAAGCGTTCGGAGGACTTTCCGTTTCCGGCGTCGGCGGCACCACATGGCGGGCGCTTTGGGAGGCCGCGCGCCGTTATGCGGAGCATACCGCTTATCCGAGAAAAGCTTTCCCGCATAGCGAACACGAAGTCTGCGTGCTTTGCCATCAACCGCTGACAGCCGAAGCCAAAGGCCGCCTTCAAGATTTTGAGTCGTTCATCAAGGCTGACGCGGAAGCTCAAGCCACCGCTGCTGAAGCTGCATTCACTTCGGCGTTAAGTTCGTTAAAAAAGTCGAAACTCGACATTCGCGTCATTGGGTCGATGCGCCGCCGTCTCGCCGCTCAAACGCCAGATGTCTCGCGGGCTGTATTGCGCTTTCTCGCTAGCGCCGATTTGCGCCGACGCCAGTGCCTCGCGAGGCTCTCGACGGAAATGCAATTGACTCTCGCTTCGTTCGCCAGCTCCCCGAAAGAGCAATTGCAAGCTATCGAAACGGCTGCCCAGGACTATGCGTCTCAACTCGATGACGCGGCCCAGGAAGTAGGCCGAGCCAAATTGATCAAAGAGCGCGATGGGCTCGCTGACCGAGACGCCGTGTCGGCACTTATGGACAATGTCCGCAAGGAGGTCGCACGGCTTGGCACACTCCGTATTGTAAGACGGTGTGCAGACGACATGACGACAAACGCCATCACGAAGCTAGGGAATGACATCGCGGACAACGTGATTACGCCGAAGATGCGCGATCAGTTCCAATCCGAAATCGTCAGCCTTGCGGCAGAAAAAGTGCGCGTAGAGATAGTCCGGTCAGGCGGCCAATACGGCTCACCTAACTATCAAGTGCGCCTGTTTGCAAACCCGAAAGCCAAAGTCCATAGTGTTCTCAGCGAGGGCGAACAAACCTGTGTAGCTCTCGCAGCGTTCCTGGCAGAGCTTGCCACGGCATCTCATAAGTCGACTCTAGTATTCGATGACCCGGTCACATCCCTCGATCATCGTTGGCGAGACAAGGTGGCCGAACGGCTAGTGAAAGAATGCAAACAGCGACAAATTATCGTGTTTACTCACGACATGGTGTTCGTAAACGACTTGCACGATAAAGCCGCGAGGCACGGCGCTCGGGCAAAGCTCGTCAGCCTCTCACGCGGGCCATCAGGCACGGGCATAGTGACGGACGGTCTCCCATGGCAACATGCTTCGCTGAAGGATCGTATCGATAAACTGGAGAAGGACGGGCGCGCTGCGCGGGCGCTCTACGACGCTAATGACGAAGAGCAATACCGGAATTTATAATCGCTTGCGTGCCTCCTGGGAGCGCGGGCTCGAAGATATTCTCTTCGCCGGAGTGATCTTACGCCATCGGGATTATATCGACGCCAAGAGCCTTAAACGGGTAACCGCAGTCGAAGCCGCCGACGTCGACGTCTACCGAAACAATTTCAAAAAATGCAGCGATCTTGTCGAGGCCCATGATCCCTCACGCGGCAGGGATGCAGCGGTTCCACCTCCCTATGAGATCATGGCGGACATAAAGACGCTTGCTGATTGGGCCGCCGCCCTGCGCACGAAACAGAACGCAATCGCTTAGGACGGTAGTCCGGGTCTGCGTGCGCTGCAACGGCTCGGGACAGATGCAGATCGACGCACTGCGTCCCTGAAGGGTTCAAACGGCGGCATCTGCACATGATCCGTGCCCATGCTGTAATACGCCATATTGCCGCCGCTGCGGATATCGGCTGCAGTCGCCGCAAAGAACGCATCCGCACGGGCAATGCGCTCCAAAGTTTCAAGGCGCGGCTGCGCGGGGGCGTGGAATTGCGCCGGCAGGCCTTCGACCTGCTCGACGTTAAAGACCGTGTAGCCCTTCATAAACGGAATATCGCGCGCCGTTTCCTCGCCGGTCGCCTCGTCCGTTTCGCTGCGGGTGATGCTGGACGCATAAACGACCAGGCTGCCTTTCTCGCCTTTGCGGACATGCCCGCCAAGCTCAAGCGCCTGCCTGAACGTCATCCAGATCGGCGCAGCAAATCCCTTTTCCACCGCCTCCGCCCACAACATCAGAACATTGATGCCCTGGTACGGAATGAGGTTGCTGCGAAGCGGCCTTGTGATCCTGCCTGCCGCATGCTCCGCGTTCCAGGGTTTGAGCCACGGCCTGACGCCGCGCTCCAGTTCCGCAACGATGCTGTCCGTCACGCGCTGATAAACGTCACTCCTCATCACTTCCCTCCTCAATAAAAAATACGGGTGCGCCTGCACCCGGTTGGCCATCGCCGAGAGCGGGAGGGTTTGGGTCGGTGTGCGTTCGCGGCTGGCCGGGGTGCGGACGGGGCGTCCTTCGCAGCTCTTGCGTAGAAGGATGCCCCGGACGCGGCCCTGCCGGTCCGGTAGAAGGCGCGCCAAGGGAGGGAGGGCAGCGCCCGCCCTGACCCCTTATGAGAAAGAGGATGTCAGCCGCAGGCTGCCGTCAAAATCCTGCGCGAGGGATCGTCACCCGCATGGGCCGAAACTGCCTTTTCCGCGGGTTCGGTGAGCGCAGCGAATAGAGCGCGGTGCGGCGTTCGCCGCACGCGCCCGCCTGATCCCTTGGAGGACGCGGCCAGGCCCTTGTCTTCGACCTGTGGTTGCGGTTTGATAGCCTGGACAGGCTTGAACCAGGCAGATGCTGCAGGGAGCTGAAACATGTCCAATGGCCAGTTGGAGCCGGATCTGAAGTGGGCCCTTGATCTCGCGTATTCTGAGATGAACTATCGCCGCAAGAAGTAATGGGACATCTTTGCCTGGGTGGTGACGATCCTCATGTCGGCCATGGGCGGGGTTATCGTCCTGTCTTCGAAGGGCGAGTTCAAACCCGGCATGGGATCGCGCGCCGCGATGGCCGGAGCTCTAGGTGCCCTCACGGGCTACGCTTACTTCTGGATAGATCCGAACATCACCGCGGAAACGCAGGCGTATAAGGCAATAGTAAAATTGGTTGGTAACGACAAAGGGAAAGTCGATGCCATCGAACAGCCGAGTGAATTCCGTTTCGGCTACGTTGCAGTCGTCCTACTGATCGGTATCGTAGCCGGGTAGGTGCGGTCAGTTTTGTCAACTTGTGCCCGGGATTGGGTAGTTTAAAAGGGCACTGAGAGTTTATCCGCAGGTCGCCGGTCTTGGGCGAAAGCGCCATCCCAAAAAGGAAGAGGCTGCCAGCTCAGGCGAACCAATTCAGCTTACGGCGCAGCTTTTTGATGATTTCCCGCAGGCCGGCCGCGTACTCTTCGATCAGCAAGCGCATCTCCTCCAGGCGCGAAGGCCTGATTGGCTGATCATCTTTACGCGGACGTAGTTCGTCGTCCGTTAAGAAGCCGAATTGAGCGGGAGCGGACAGGCAAGCGTATGCGATAGCTGGATCAGGAAGAGGCACAAGAGTTCTCTGAGCCAGGCGAGGATACGGCGGAAGTTGTGGCCGACTGCTGAGAGCACGACGTTGGCGGCGTCGCCGGCGCGGCCTTTGAGATAGCAGCGGCCAAGGTGACCTTCGGCCTTCAGATGTCCGATGATGGGCTCGATGGCGGAGCGGCGCCGGAGCTCGCGCTTGATGGCGCCGAACACGCCGCGCTTCTGGCCCGAAATGAAGACGCGACGGGGATTTTGCGTGTCGTGGCCGCGATATCCCTTGTCGACATAGGCCCGCTCGATCGGACAGCCAGTGAGCGCCTCGGTGCGGTCGATGACGTCCCGCAGGGTATGACCGTCGTAGGGATTATCGGGCAGCGACCTGGCGTGCAGTACGAACAGGCCACCGGGCGCCCGGCGGTTGTTGGTGACGATGGAGGCCTTCACGCCGAACTCGTAAGGCGCGGCGGCCTTGCCTTTGCCGATGCATTCCACCTCCGGGGCATGGAAGGAATAAAGCTTCCAGCCGCGCTGGCGCTGCTGCTGCGAGCGGATTTGCACGGCCCGGCCAAGCGGGAGGGCGAATGCCTCCTCCAGTGCCGGCTGGCCCTCGATCTTGCGGCGGATGTCGCGGATGATGCGGCCGAGCCGGCTGCGCAGAATGCGCAACTGCCGCTGATGCCGGCTGAACTGTTTGGCATGGGCGTAGCGGCCCGCCATCATCGCGGCGGCCTTGGCCACACGAGAATAGGATTGCCGCAGCCTGACGGCGTGCCTTCTCGCCAGGCGGTTGAGCCCCTTGATAGCCGCATGGAGCAGCTTGGCATCGGTCGGAAAGGTGATGGCCTTCGGCTGCACCGTGGTGTCGACGGTGACGCGCTTGAGGTCCTGGCCGCGTAACGCGCCGGCCTCGTGCGCCACCCGCAGGCTCTCCGCCAGCAGCAGCTCCAACTTGTCGCCGAGCCGCTTGCGCCAATGGCTCAGGTCCGAGCGCTCGTGCGGGAAGGCATGCTGAAAGAACTCTTGCCCGGTGAAGAACTGGAAATACGGGTCGTGAACCCAGCGCTCGCAAACGCCCTCATCGGACAGCCCGTAAGTGTGCTTGAGCAACAGCAGCCCGATCATGAACCGGGTCTCGATCCCGGGCCGGCCATTCTCGCTGTAGAGCGGCGCGACCTCGCCGTCGATCCAGTCCCAATCGATCTTGCCGGCGAGCTGAACCAGCTCGTGCTTCATGTTGATGATCTGGTCCAGCCGCGCCCGGAACAGATCGTTCGATCCCGTCGTCCTGTGCTTCTTCGGTCGCATCGGCCCCTCCGATGCACCACAGAATCATGGTCCGCAGCGAAAGGGAATCCACAAACGACAATTGCAAGGTTTGGGGGCCTCAAGCCCCCAATCCCTGCAATCTCAAATGCCGCCGCAACCGGAAAACTGACTCCTGCTCAATCGCTTAGAGCCTTGTTCACGGACGACTAGTTCCTCGGGCGGCTTCATGGCGCGAAGCTCGGTCCGGAGCCAAAGCGGGCTGTTGATTTGAATCAATACAAAACCATTCGCCTGCGCGGGCGCATGGAAGGGGAGCAGCGGGCCGCCCCGCGTGCACGGCTCGGTCAACCTCACTTCTCAAAATGAGACCGGCCCAAGGATGCCGCATCGAACGTATTATCCTCCTTTGCCGAACATTGCCTTGGGCATATACCTCCCTTGATATCGACAAAAGGTGCCATTCTTCACCATAGTCTCAATCCACGCATATGCACTGTCTAGTCTCGGCCATGAGGCTTTCTCGCGCAGCCCCGTTTTGGGGTCGACGTACTCGATGGTTGCAATCCCCGGGGGATACGTCCCCCACACCGCGTGCGACAAGGTAATGGGACTATTGTCTTTGCACATCCAAGCGACTGCCCTTGGCCGGAAGCTCTCTGGCGCATCGAACTGCGGATCGGCCGGCGGCTGCCAAACCGGGGGAGGACGAGCTGCTACGTCGCCTATACGCGGGGGCTCGCGAGGAGGGACTGGGCTGGAGCGCCCGAATGGGTCGGGCATCAGCCACGCCAGCAGAGCGACAATCACACTGCTCACCGCGACGACCACACCGATCACCGTAAAAGCTGCGACCCTTTTCTGGAGCGGAGTGTCGAACATGTAGAGGCGCTCCTGCGCGTCGCCGGCCGTCGGAGCGGAACGGTCTGTCTTGCGGCCTGCTCCGCTGCGCAGGATAGCGAACTGGCGGGATTAGTCAGCAGGATTCACGACCGTGCGCGACCGCTGAAGAGGCGGTCCGAGGTCCGGTTGGGAGCAAAGTGAAACCTCAACGGCTGATCCTCAGAGCCCGGTGCGGCGTTCGCCGCACGCACCTAATCGCCTCCGAATATTCTGCAACGTGATCCGTGCTCGCTCCTTCACCCGATACGCCGGGCAGTTCGCACGCCCCCGCAGAAGCTCCGTAAAGCGCGGTTCGATGATCGCTCCCATTTCACCTTGTCATTACCCGGACGGATTTTCTTCCTTTGCCGTCCGCGTCCGTCGTCCTTCATCCCGCCATTTCGCACCGATGGTTTCCTTCGCTGCAAGTTCTGCTGCGCGAGAGCTCCTCCTCTGCGTTGCGGTCGCAAGCGATGAAGCGGGTCTCCTTCGGCGCATGGCCTGCGCATGAAGGCCGCGATGGTCGCGGCCGGAAAGCAAAGGAGAAAACCATGCGTGTACGGACCCAAGGCGAACTGATGCGTGCCACCCGGACCGAGCTGTCGGCTCTGCTCCGCCGCATCACGGGCGAACTGCCGAATCTGCCGGAAGGCTCGGCGGAGCTGCGCGCGGCCCGCGCGAACCTGCAGAATATTCGCAGGGCGCTGGCGCGGCCGGACTTCCGTCCGCCGCTCTAGGCCGCTCGCCTGCTGCCGATCCCTCCGTCCTTCCGGGAAGAATGGCTTTCTTCCCGGAAGGAATGTGAGGATGAACTATCGAGGCGCGGCAAAGCGCGCGCAAACATTGCGGGTCCGGCTTTCCTTCTCGTCTCATATAACTGCAGGTCACTATGCTTTTGCGAGCGCAGTAAGTGTGCTGATGGCGATAAAGACCTCAGCTGCTTCTCCGCTAACATTCTTGAGACCTCTCAGGACGTCGATATTTGACCGGGTCGTTTCATCATATCTGATTTGGCTAAGCTCTTTTGCTGCCTTTTCGCTCGCCTGCGACAATATTCTCAATGTCGCCGCGAATGTTATTGGAGTTTCGTAGCCCAATTTCTTTAAAGTTTCGGCGGCTTTAACCGCGTCCTGTTCTGAAATCGGGAGTTTTTCGCCGCCCTTCGAAATTATTTGGGCCGCACTTTGGAAGCCCTTTCCGGCCGAGGAAAAATCCTTGCCCGCTGATTGAATCAGCTCGTTCGATGACTTAGCGGACGATTTCATCGCTTCGAAAATTTTGCATTGAGCCTGTAAGAACTGGCGGGCGGCCTCTCGCATCTTGCTCTGGGCAGGCTCCGGTGCGTTGGAATAAAGGGTAGGATTGGACAGAGCGTCAGCTTGCGTCGGCTGCGGCAGGCACGAGCAGAAGACCACGATCGCTAAAACCAAAAATGCTAGAATGCGCCGAACTTTCATTTTATAGCTCCGTGATTTAAAGCTCGCATTTTGGAATGAATGCGGCCTGGAAATCCGAATCCAGGTCGGGTGACCTGCCCCTGCCGATTTCCTCCAGTTGAAGTTAGAGTCCGGCCTTCTGAAGGACGGACAAATGAAGCGAGCCAG
>NZ_JBVVPA010000032.1:0-52373 GCF_055807555.1 Bradyrhizobium sp. Ken64
CCCGAGCCTACCGGCTCAAGGTGGGCAACGCCGACCTCTTCAGAAATTCAACAGAACCCGGGACATCCCCTCGCGCGCCGGCGCGGTCTGGTTCATTGGCAGCTGCGGTCTATCTGAGCCCACTGCTTGTCGTTGAGCCAGAACAGTCCTTTGCGCATCGAAGCCCCCATGCCGAATCAACTTGGCAAGAGCGAATCAGAAGCAGTTAATTAGGTACAGACCCTAACAGAAGACAAGCGGCAGACGTTCGAAGAAGGCGGTCCGCATCAAGGGAGAGCGTCAAACTCGAATCCGTGAACGCAGGCACTCGTCTTGATCGACTGCTGGTCGGGCCATTCCATGGCCGCCTCATGCTGCTGATCGGCATCGGAATGTTTTTCATCTACATTGCCGGTACCGTGCTGAGCGTGATGCCGAAGACCAGGTTTGGACCCTCGCCCAGAATGCGGTGTTCATCTCCGCGACCTTCGTAGGCATGATCTGGGATCGTTGCGTACCGGGTTTCTCGGTGATCGCTATGGACGCCGCTTCGCGCCATGATCTTGCCCACCAGCCAGGCGCAGCGCTCGATCTGCGTCAGGTCCAAGTCGCATGCGCAGTGTTCGAAACCTATATACTTCCAGCCGTCGGCGATCGGGGCCGGTGCCGTTCGCCGATCCAGCACGACGTCCAGATAGTCGTCCTTGCACGGGCTCATGGCGGTGTCGCTCATGCTCGCTCCATCGGGCGACGGCGTTGCGTCCGATCTGACCGAGGGGAGCGGGCGCTCGCCTCCGCCTCCCGCGCGTTCAGCCCGGCGCACGCTGGCCTGCCCCCGCGGCGTCGCTGCGATAGCGGCTGGTCGAGGTCTGATAGTACTGCGCGCAGATGTCGGCCATGGCCTCGATCAACGCTCCCCACGGCGCGGGAAAGCATTCTTCCGCCATCAGGCGGTGCAGCATGCGCGTATGGCCGGCCAGCTCGTCCTTGAGGAACTCCATCACAGGCATAGCCGGATAGCGCTGCAGCAGCAGGATCGCCGCGTTGTCGGCCTCGCCCGCCGTCCTGTCCTTGTCGCGTCCATGCAGATCGTTCTGCAGACGCCCTATCGCGGAGATGAGCCGCAGGACCTGGCGAAATGCCGGACGCTCGCGCAAGGTCGCCATGTCCAACCCCCACAGCAATGACAGGCAACAGAACACATTCGCGTAGGCGATCGAATCGACGCCATTGTGCAGGTACTCGGCGTAGGACCAGCGTTCCGCCCCTGCCGCCTGCGCGGGTCCGTCGCGCAGCGCTGCGCAGTAGCGCCGGGTATCGTCGAGAAGCTGAGCATAGTCGCGATGATCGTAGGCGAGTGCGGCCAGAGAGGTGCGCAGCACAGCGCAGCCCTCGAATCCGGGGAGCGCGCACGGCACGCCCTGCCCCAGCGCCTGCTCCACAGCGGCGAGCTGCTCCGGCGCGATCAGGCCAACGTCGTTGCAATCGTCGAGCCAGAACAGCAGCGCCAGTTCGCGATAGAACGCCACGATCAGCGTTTCGTCGTGCGGATCGCGGCCGGTGCGGGCGCTGGCGTCGCGCAGGCTCGGATGGATGCGCTGCAGGATGTACTGGCCGCCCCTGACTGCTTCCACGGCATGCTCATCGGCGAACCCGGTCAGGGAATGCCCCCACTCCAGCACCTGCTGCAGCGCGCGTTGGGTCTGGATCATGGCGCCGCTCCTGCTCCCTTGGCCAGGGCGCGCCGCCCCCAATGAAGTGCCAGCCACAACCCGGCGAGTTCAGCCACGCGCACGACCCGCGTGGGGCAATATAGTTCTTTGCCGATCCACAGCGGCGTCTGCGGCAATGGATGCGCCGCATGGCGGGCGAGCATCCACTCCAGCGCACGCGCCACCGCCTGCGCGATGCGCCGGCGCCCTGTCGGCTCTTCGTTCCCGTCCATCACGTGCAACGCGAACAGCGCATAGGCGGTTTCCTCGAATGTGGACGCGCGACCGGCGCCCCAGCCGCCGTCGTCGCGCTGCGCCTGCAGTAGCCCCGCCAGCGCGCGCTCGTCGCGCCACTGGGAGTTGCCTTGCGCCAGCGCAGCGATGGCATGCGCGGTGGGATACAGCCATGAAACGTGCCATTTTTCGTTGTCCCATACACCGTCCGGGTTGCGATTGGCTTCGACATAGGCGCTGGCGGCGGCGGTAGGCTTTCCAAACAGTCGCAACGCATGCAGGGCATGGACGTTGGTCGACATCGAGGCATTGCGCTCGCCGGGGAAGGTGACAAACAGCTCGCCGCTTTCGAATTGGCGCAACGCATCGACCGCCGGGTCGCGGCCTGCAAGGCGCAGGACACACAACGCAATGGCGGTGTCATCCGCATCGGCCGCGAAGTGCAAGGCCGGGCCGAGACCGCGCACGCTAAGGCGGGCATCGAGCTGCGCGACGATCACGCGCATCACCTCAGTGAGCGCGGGATGCGCGAACAACCCGGCCAGATGCAGGGTGTACAGCGACCAGCATGGTTCGAACACGTTGATCGGCCAGACGTTGGGAACGACACCTTCGATGCCGCTGCGCGTCGCCTTCGATGCCGCCTTCAGATACGCGTCCGCGCGCCCGACCTGCGGCGTGCTCCCCTGTGTCAGGACGTGCGCACGCCACGCGGCGGTGGCCGCCGGACTGATGCCGATGCTGCCGTCATCGTCCGGGCATGCGGTGGTCGGCGAGGTCCCCCAGGCTTCCCAGGAGTGCAGCAACGGATGGCCGCTCGGCAACGTCGCCACCGCCGCCAGCTTGACCAGGCACGCTTGCCGCAACGGCAACAGCGCCGGGTGGCGCGGAAACGCCACGCCGCCCAGCAAGGATGCGGCCTCGCCGCAAAATTGCGGCAAGATCAGCTCCGCGCCGATCGGCGCGTCTTCCGGCACCGCATGCGCGTAGGGATCGGGCTGGCGTTCGAGGAACCGGGTTGCAGCCTGGACCGCGTCGGCAGCGCCGGGAAGAGGATCGGCACGTTGCAATGCCAGCAACGCCGCCCACGTGGGCGCATGACGGAACAGCGGGAAGTCCGCGCTTCCCCATCCGCCATCGGCCTGTTGCTGCGAGATGAGCCACGCGTAGGCGTCCTGCCGACCGGTGACGTTGCCGTGGAATTGCAGAGCTCGCGCCGTGTCGTAGACGGACGGACCGACGCTGCCGCCGTCGCTCATCTCGCTCAGCAGGTGGCGCAATTCGGAAAGGATCTGTTCGGACTGCGCGTTCACGCGGGATGTTCCTTCTGCAGACGGTTGACCAGAACCAGGATCGGGCAGACGCCGCACACGTCGCCGCAGGCCCGTCGCGGCCCGGCCGATGGGCAGCGCCGGACGGCCGCACTGCTCTGGCGGGGCGACGCGCCACCGACGCTGGCGCCGGTCCGCCGCATAGGCTTGGCCGCAGCGCGCCGCGGCCGTGCAGGGCAACCGCTGCGATCGGCGCCGCGGACTCGGACACGGTGCAGCATGCACCGCTACCGCCGGCCGATCGCAGCGGCACAGGGGCGACTTCATGCGCACGGGCGCGCTCATGCGCATGGCGCGTGCTTGAACAGGTGCGCGTTGGCCCGCTGCAGCATCTGCCCCAACCGTTCCGCACGCGGCCCCAGCGGGACGATGGCCTCTCCGGCGTCGCGTAGTAGATCGAGCGCGAACTGGCGCGCAGCCTGCAACCCCATGATCGACGCGCAGGTCGGCTTCTGCGCCGCCGCGTCCTTGCCGGCGGTCTTGCCGAGCGTCGCGGTATCCGCTGTCGCATCGAGAATGTCATCGACCACCTGCAACGCCAGGCCGAAACAGGCGCTGTAGCGATCGAGCGCACAGTACAGCGCAGCGTGCGCGGCATCCTCCGCGATGGCGCATAGCGCGCCCATGCGAACGGACGCGCGCACTAGCGCTCCGCTCTTCATCCGGTGCATCGCGACGATCCTGTCCAGCTCGACGTGCTTTCCGACCAGCGACAGATCGATGGCCTGCCCGCCTGCGGCACCCTCGGCGGACACCGCCCGCGCCAGTTCGCGCACGAGCGCGATAGGATTGTCGCCCGGCGCATCCAGGCTCGCCAGGGTCAGGAAGGCGTGCGCCTGCAGCGCGTCGCCGACCAGGATCGCGGTGGCTTCGCCGAACTTGACATGCACGGTCGGAAGGCCGCGGCGAAGCACGTCGTTGTCCATCGCGGGCAGGTCGTCGTGGACCAGGGTACAGGCGTGCATCATCTCGATCGCGGCGCCGACGTCGTCGAGCATGTGCGCCGGCGTGTCGGCCAGTGTGCCGGCAGCCAGACAGAGCAAGGCGCGGGTGCGCTTCCCGCCATGCAAGGTGGCGTAGCGCATTGCCGCGATCAGCTCGGTCTCACCCTTGTCTTCGACGCAGAGACGACGCGCGAGCGCTTGTTCGACCCCTTTTGCGCCATCCTGCATCCAGATCTCAGGCATCAGCCTGCCGGAAGCGCCGCGCGCCTGCGCGCCCAATCCGCCGAGCGCGGAAACGCCAGTTCGGTCGTCGTGTAGCGTGGAACCGGTCTGCATGCTGTTCATGTCCTTGTACCTGACAGGAGACGGCCAGAGCGGGCCGCCGCGGTGTTGCCGGCGTCGCTGCCTCGCCACACAGGCGCAAGCGATGCCAGCTCATGAGAATCCGATGCGGATTTTCATGGACGGATGCGCGGTCGGGTAATAACGCCGGCCTTTTTCGGCGCTGCTCAACAACCGCGGCCGCACCCCGGCCTTGTGCATGGTCAGCGCCAAAGCGATGCAGAACTGCACCAGTTCGAGCCACACCAAGTGGTAGCCGATGCAGACGTGTGGGCCGGTACCGAACTGCAGCATGTCCACCGGCCGGATCGGCTCCGTGCGTTGCAGCCACCGCGCCAGGCGGAACTGATCAGGCGCCTCGTGCAGCAGCGCCGAGGTCGAGAAATGCAGCAGCGGTATGCACAGATGGGTGCCCGCGGGAATGCGCCGTTGGCCGAGTTGCAATTCCTGCAGCGCCCGCCGCGGCAGGAGCGTGGTCGTCGGATGCACGCGCAGCGTCTCGCGGAACAGGGCCTCGGCGACCGGACACTGCGCCAGGTCCGCGTGCCGGGTCGGCACCGCGCCCACGCGTTGCGCCTCCTCGACCAGGACGTCCCACAGCACAGGCTGCCGCGCCAGCTCGATCACCATCCAGGCCATCGTCGAGGCGGTGGTGTCGTGACCGGCAAGCAGCAGCAAGCGGATATTGGCGACCAGGACGTCATCGGAGAGCGCCTCGTCGCTGCGATCGAAGGCGCTCACCATGTCGTTGATCAACCCGGTGCGCGCGGCATGTGCGCGCGCGTCGCGGACGAACTGGCGCAACTGCGCGTCGATCCAGTCGCGGGCGGCGCGGCCGCGCCGCAAGGGCAGCCCGGGCAGGTCGACCGGGGGCGCGACGATCAACTGCAACAGTTGCCGGTACTTGCGATGCCATCCTGGCAAGTCCTGCGCGGGGATACCCATGAGGCTGAAGATGAGCTTGAGCATCAGGTCGCCGGTTTCGCGCAGGATGGTTACGTCGCCGCGGTCACGCCACGCCTGCACCCGCGCCCAGATGACGGGCGCGAACAGGTTGCCGATGCCGGCCTGAGTCAGCCCTTTGGGCAGGAACGCCGCCTTGATCGCATCGCGCGCCTGCCGGTGCGCGCCGCCGTCCTGGGCGACCAACGTTCCGCCAAGTAATTCGGGCGCGATCTCTTCGATCAGCACCGAGGACACGTCCTTGTGCCGGAGCAGCGCGAACGCGTCCGGATCCACGCAGGTCATCAGGTGTCCGGCAGGGCCGAAATCCAGCCAGAAGTGGCTGCCCAGCATCCGTTCCGCGCGCCGCAGCAGGCGCGGCAGGTCGCAGACGATGGCGGGAAGATGCCCGACCAGGGGGAAAGCGCCGGGCACGATCGGGATGTCGTACCGCAGCCGGTGCCGACGCGCCAGCGGGTTGAGCAGCATGTCCATCAGCAGCGCGGCGCCGCAGCCGCTTCGGCGGTGTTGCCGGCAGGCCGCGCGGCGCGGCTGTTGCCACCGTCGGCGTACGTCGGCACATGCGCCAGCATGCCGCCGTCAATGCACACGACCTGGCCGGTGATGAACGCAGCATCCTCGGAAAGCAGGAACGCCACCAGCGCGGCCACGTCCTCGGGACGGCCGACGCGCGGCAGGAGCTGGTGCCGGCGCAGATGCCGTTGCATGCCCTCGTCCAGCTTGGCGAGGAGACGCTCGGTCATGATGAGACCCGGCGCAACCGCGTTGCAGCGGATCTGCGCATGACCGTACTGGGTGGCGAGCGAGGCCGACAGCATGTTCATCGCCGCCTTCGACGCGGCGTAGGACGTCTGCGCGGTGTCACCGCTGAGCCCCTGGCATGACGACATGTTGACAATGGCGCCGCCGCCGCGGGCGATCATCCGTGGGATGGCCTGCCGGCAGCAGAGCAGGCTACCGCGCAGATTGGTCGCCATGGTCTGATCCCAGACCGCCAGGTCCAGGTCGAGGATCGCTCGGTCGCGCGGGGTCAGATGCATGGCGCTCGCGTTGTTCACCAGCAGGTCGACCCCACCGAAGTGCCGCTCCGCCGTCTCGAACAGCGCTGCCACCGCCCGCGCATCGGCGATGTCCATCGCCAGCGCCAGCGCGTGGCCCGCTTCGGCCGCGATCTGCGCGGTGCAGGCGATGGCCGCCGAGCCATCAATGTCGGCCACCACCACTCTGCCGCCCTCGCGCGCGATGGCTAGGGCGCATGCCTTGCCGATGCCGGCGCCGGCGCCGGTCACCACGGCCACCTTGCCTTCAAACCGTCCGATCGTGTCCTCGTGGATTGCGTTGGTCTTTCGCGGCCTGCCGCTCGGCCTCGCCGGAGAAGGCGCGGGGTCGGCGCTGGCGCGCTCGTCATCGCCAGCGTCGCTTTCGATGACCCGAATGGCGGCGACCGGGCACTGGCTGGCCGCGAGCCGCACGGCGGCGTGCAGCACCTGCGGGACCGTCGCCACGCACACTTCGGCCACGCCGTCCGGTTCGCGCTGGCGAAAGGTGCCCGGCAGCGTCAGCACGCACTGCCCGGTGGTTCCGCACAGATCCTGGTCGACCACGACGCGCATCTCAGCCACCGTGCTCATGCAGCCGCACCGGCAGCGCGCGGAATGTCCTAAGGAACGCGGAGGGCTCCCGGGTGGGCTGCTCGGCCAATGCCAGCGTGGGGAAGCGCGCCTGGATCCGCGGCAGGCTCTCGGCCAACTGCACCCGGGCCAGTTGCGCACCGAGGCAGAAGTGGATGCCGTGGCCGAAGCTCAGCATGATCTTCCCGTCGGTCGACATGCCAGGACTGGTGCCGTAGAACCGCGCGGGATCGAAGCGGTCGGGGTCGGCGAAGGCGTCCGGGTCGCGATTGCCGGCCGCGATCAGCACCCGCACGTCCGCGTTCTTCGGGATCACCACGCCGCCTAGTTCGATGTCGCGCTGGGCGATACGCGGAATGGAGCTGAACATGGCGGGCGCGTCGCAGCGCAGGACTTCTTCGACGAATGCCTTCACCCCCGCGGCGTCTCCCTGCAGCCAGTGCCGCTGTTCGGGATACGCCAGCATCGCCAGGACCGCATGGTCGATGGTCGCGGCAGTGGTGGCGAAGCCGCCCAGCAGCATGCCCCACAGCATGCTGATCAACTCCGCATCCGACAGCGTGTCGGCATCGTGCTCGTGTGCGCCGACCAGCATCGACACGATGTCGTGGCGGGGATCGGTGCGCTTGCGCTCTATAAGGTCGCCGAAGTAGGTCTGCACGCTGGCGCTGGCCGCGTCCGCCGTGGCGACCTGGGGATCGCTGGCGTGCGGGCTTAGGCCTTCCAGAATGGCGCCGATGCCGGCGGCGAGCCCGAACATGTCGTGTTGGGGCATGCCGAACAGTTCGGCGAAGATTAGCATGGGCAAGGCCAGCGCGAATTCCCGATGCAGGTCCACCGCCTCCCCGCGCTCCAGCGCGGGCGCCATGCCGTCCAGGCGCGCTGCGACGATGCGCGCGATGCTCGGCCGCAGGTCGTCGATCTGGCGCATGGTGAAATCGCGCGAGATCAGCCGGCGCAGACGCGTATGCGTCGGTGGGTCCTTCATCGCCAGCGTGGACGCCAGCAGATTGAGCGACAGGCTGGTCGCCGCGCGCGGGGAATAGCGCGCCAGTTCGCCGGGCGCCGGTCCCCGAAACGCATCCCCCGTGGCCTTGAGCGCCCAGTAGATGTCGGCGTGGCGGCTCAACAGAAAGAGGCCCGACGCCGCGCGATGCACCGGATCGTGCTCGCGCAACCATCGCAGGAACGGATACGGGTCATCGATGCACGCTGGCGAAGCCAGTTGGGCGAAGGCATCCCGGCATGCTGCTGTGGTTTCTTGCACGTCCATCTTGCTTAACTGTTGGCTGGCTGATCTGAACGGCGCGCGCCAGGCGCGCCGGCAAATTGCGGAGAAGATCGCGATTCCCGGGGGCGTCCGCGCATCACCAGAGCACCGGCAACTCTTCGAACCCGCCAGTGATGATCTCCTTGCGCAACTTCAGTTCTTCGGGCGCCACGGCCAGGCGCAGCGCGGGAAAGCGCTGGAAGATCGAACCGAACACCACTTTGAGTTCCAGCCTGGCCAGCGCCATGCCGAGGCAGTAGTGCGGACCGTAGGAGAACGCTAGGTGCGGATTTTCGTCGCGCCCGATATCGAAGATTTCCGGATCGTCGAAATGGCGCGGATCGAACGAGGTCGCCGGCAGTCCGACCAGCACCTTGCTCTCCGCGGGAATATGCACGCCCGCGATGGTCACGTCGGTCCTCGGATAGCGCATGATGCCGTCCCAGCCCACGCCCACCGGGTACATGCGCAGGATTTCCTCCACCGCCGTGTCCACCAGGGATGGATCGCCGACCAGGCGTTCGCGCTGTTGCGGATGGCGGAACATGGCCAGCAGGCCGAATTCGATCTGCGCGACGGTGCTCTCGTGCCCCGCCACCAGCATGCCCGCGGCCAGGCCGATCGCCTCTGCCTCGGTCGCCTTGCCCTGGTCGACCGCCGCGAGCAAATCCGTCAGCAGGTTGTCGCCCGGATCCTGGCGCTTGTCCCGCATCTTTCCGCGAATGTAGGCGCGCAGTTCTTCCCAGGCCAGGCGCGACGCGCTGCGCGGGCCGCTTTCATGCTGGTGCGTCATTACCTCGTCGGAGAGCCCGGCGAAAAACGCGTGATCCTCGTAGAGCACGCCCATCAGCGCGCTGATGACCATGGCCGGAAGCGGAAAGGAGAGGTGGCGCCGCAGGTCGGCGGGCCGGGGCTGGGCCGCCAGCGTCTCGAACAACTGCGCGGCGATCGCCTCGACCTGCTGCGCGAGCAGCTTCACCCTGCGGTCGTTGAAGGCTGGCGCCACGATCGTGCGCAACCGGGCATGCTCGCCCCCCTCGTGCGAGACCAGCCACCCCGGCGAACCGAGAATTACCGAATCCGGGGTGAATGCCGCCGGCGGCATTCCCGCGGGCCGGAACGCCGCGTCGGACAGCACCGCCTTGGCCTCGTCGTAGCCTGTCACCCACCAGCCTTCGTGCCCGGACGGGAAGCGCACGCGGTGGATCGGACCGTTGGCGCGTAGCGCCAACATCTTGGGCGAAGGCTCGATGTGATCGACGCGCCACATCGGCAGCGTCGGCAAGGGTTGTTCGGACATGGTGACACTTCAGTCTCTACGCGATGGAAGGGCGGAAGGTGACCGGCAGACGGTGCGGGCTTCACGTGCGCTTGCGTTCGCTTCTGTTCGTCGATGATGATGATCGGCGGGGACGGCGGCCGGAACCTAGGGCCTCAAAGTGGCTTTAGCCAACTACCGAATCTTGTAGTAGCGTCCTAAACTAAACGCTTGGTGGCGCAAAAAATATGCGGAAAACTCTGCCGCCACGCGCTGCAATACGGAAACCTATTTCCGATGCGTATCCGCCTATGTTGGTTGGCTACATGCGTGTCGTCGGACTCCGACGGCGAGAGCACGGACTTGCAGCGCGATGCGCTGCTCGCCGCCGGCATTGATCTGGTGACCTGCCTGGGGTTCGCCACGATGACGATGGCGTATTTCGCAAGGCTGATAGAGGGCCCGCGTTGATTCTCGATGCAAACGTTATCAAGGCGATCGTTGATTCCTTCGGGCCCTTGGGAGCTCCTTTTCAAGAACAAGATCCCTTCTCGGCTCAACGAACTTCCATGCGAAAGGCGTGCTGAACTATAGCAACTACGTCGAAGAAGCAGCGGCGCTTGCACGACAACACCTTTCGGGCAATAAGCTCGCAAAGGAAGCAGGTCCGCCAGCCGTCCTGGCGGGCAATGACAGCCGCCGCAAAGAGCCCGGGCTGGCGCTATTTCGTCGTAACGCGTACCGGCAGTGAGCTGAGGGCCCGCAATCCACTGCTGTCGCGGTATACCGGCTCGCCCGTTATCTCGATTGATGCGACGCTCGCCGCCAAGGCGGCCAGAACGGCTTCGCCTTCGAGCCGCGCGACCATTTGCCCCACGCAGCCATGGATCCCGGTGCCGAAGCCGATATGGCCCGAGACGCGCCGGGTGATGTCGAACTGGTCGGGCTGCTCCCACCGCGTTTCGTCGCGATTTGCAGAACCAATCAGCAGCAATACTTTCTCGTGCTTACCGATCGGCACCCCTGCGATCTCGGTTTCATGCGGTGTGGTCCGAAAGACGTAAGGTGCGGCGGAATCATAGCGCAGGCTCTCATCGAACGCGCCGCGCGCCAGCGAAGGATTGGCGGCCAGAATGGCCCACTGCTCCGGATGACGGACTAAACTAAAGAGGGCCATGCCTGTTGCACTGATAGTCGTATCCAGTCCCGCCGAAAGAAAGGACCGGACGAGCAGAGGCGCTTCGTCATGGGTAATTTCGCCGCTATCGGCCGCCTCGTAGACCTGCGCGCCAAAACTGCCGGGAGCCAAGGCGTCCCGTTGGCATTTCGCGGCAACCCAAGGCAAAACCTCAGGTGCCTTGGCCATCAGAGTTCGAAAATAATCGTTCTCCGGCCCCATGCCGGCAAACACCATTGCGCCGTAGGTCAGGAAATTTTCGCGGCCCTCATTGTCGATGCCCAGGGCTTCCGGGAACACGGTCACCGGAAATATTTCGGCAAGATCGCGGACTGCGTCGAACGATCGCTTTTCGATCAGTTCATCGATCAGCGCGGCGGCCTTGGCCTTGAAGCTGTTCTCAAGGCCCCGCATCGCACCCGGCGACATGATCCGCGCCAGCACCTTTCGGGTGCGTGTATGTAGCGGTGGGTCAGCTTCGAGGACGATGCTCGGCGGCCGCCACGGCTTCTCCTTGAAATAATTGATGATGCCAGCACCACCGGCATTGCTGAAGTTCACATGGTCAGCAAAGACCGCCTTGATCTCGGCAAAGCGCGGCACGGCGAAGACGCCGTATTTCTCGAGCCGGACGACGGGTGCCTTCGCACGAAGCTCGGAATAGGCCGGATAGGGGTCGATGCGAGTGTCCCAGTCGAACGGATCGAAATCGCTGCAGGCATACTCGCGTGCCGAAGTTGCCACTGTTTGCCTCCGTTTGGTCGCTTCTACTTAATTGACTATAGTCATTTATTGCAGAAGATGGCAAGCTAGGAATGGAGTGGCGTTTTTTGCTCGTGATAACAGCCATGTAGCTGCGGGACAGACCAGGACAGACCGGGCGGAGATTGGATGTCGGCCGAGAGATCAGGAAACTCCAAGGGGATGCGACGCTTTCAGAAGCGCGCACGCCAAGAAGCTGACAAGCGCGCGTTGCAGGCTCGAATCCTGGAAACAGCGCGAAAGGAGTTCGCGAGCGGCACACTCGAAACCGTTTCGATCCAGAAGATCGCCGATGCGCTCGGTTACTCGAAGGGTACGGTTCTCAAATACTTTCCGACCAAGATCCTGCTGCTGCTGGCAGTGAAGGAGAGGAATCTCGAGGAAATGGCGGATCGGCTCGACCAAGTCCGCGCGCTTCATTCCAGCGGTGAGGTCCGGCTGCGGCGTGTCATGGAGGCCTATATCGAGTATTGGGTGAACAACCCCGATCATTTTCGATCGCTCTATTCGATGGCCGGCACAGTCGAGGACAGGCGTTTTCCCGACGGGGTTTATTTCGGTGAAACTGAGATCGCACGAAAGGGCTACGGGCTATTTGTGACCTCGATGGCGGAGTATCTTTCCGAATTAGGGGTGGAGGCGACGCCAAGGCTGACGGAGCGCCTCGCGACCGCCCTGCTATCGGCGGCGCATGGGGTGATCTCGCTGCCACTGGGAACACCAACGATGAAATGGCCGGATACTCGTGGCAACGGACGATTGGTCCTCGACAGTCTCATCGACGCTTGGTCGGCGAAGATTAAAGCCGCTCGGCAGACCGAGACCTGGCCGAGAATTTCCATCGGTGATCTTCTTTAGTTCGGCAGCACCGGCTTGATGGCAGCCGATCTATCGTCGCAGCCAAGAAAAGGGGCTGTCGTGCGAAGGGATTCGCCACGCGTACCGAAACGAAGACGGACACCTACGCGTGAGAAGCGACGTTTACTGGCCGGCGAGCCATAATGTCCCGAAGTATCTGAAATATATCGGACAGTTCTTTAGGATCGCTGGGGGCGCCAAAACAGATGCGAATGGCGCCAGGATCCCCCTTTCCCACCGCTGAGGCGATGCGGGGGGACAAGTATGCCTCGTCCTGGCGCAGCGGCCCGTAAACCGATCTGCGGACCACTCTTGCGGCAACTGCAACTATCCGTAGAAGGCTGAGAACTGAAGTTTGCGGCATTGGGAAAAGTCTAGGAGCACCCCGTAACGTTCGTGCGCCTGACGCCGCCGCTCACGCAGAAGTTCTTCCAGCTTTCCGCTCTCAATCAACCGCACCACAGTCTCGCCTAACACCTGAGCAGCAAACCAGGCACAGGCGTGCAGGAGGAGCTGAGTTTGAGCGATGTAGGCCGGCGGGACTGTCACTGTCCCGAGCCTGAAGGCTGGCGCAAGGTATTTGGAGTAGGACGTGATTTAGAAGGAGAGGGCCGGCACCAATGAGGCGATCGGCACAGGACGCTCGGGGAAGAAAAAGCGGTAAACGTCATCCTCTATGATGGCGAGATCGAGCTCCTCGGCGAATTCACCGATGCGCCCCCGCGGTCAAGACTCAGCGTGCGAGCCGTGGGGCTCTGCAACGTCGGCAGGCAATAGAGCACTCGCGCTCGGGACGCCCGGCAGGCTTTTTCAGCGCCTCAGGGTCGATTCGGTCCTCATCCATGTCCACGGGCACCAAATTAAGGTGGCTGGCGCGGCGATGGCTTTGAAGCAGGGATAAGTGAAAGCACCCACCAAGACACTGTCGCCGGGTTTTGCCACGAAGCGCAGGGCGACATCGATCGCGTGCTGGGCGTCGTTGCACAGAATCAGCTGTGCCGGCGCGACCGTAAAGGCGTTGTCAGAGAGCGAGGCTGCGATGATTTCACGTTCCTGGGAAAGGCCAGCGTGAGGATGGTAGCCCAACAACAGTGCAAGATCAGGTTCGCGCACCACCTCGCCAAACAACGCGGACAGGACCTGCGTTTCGCTTCCGTGGCCGGGCACGCTCAGCGATAAATTGACCGGTTCATGTCATGCCGTGGCCACCTCGGCCTGCGCGGCGAATGACGCCGGACGAAGGTGCCCTGCCCGACATGTCCGCTGATACCGCGTTGTTCGGCCTTCTGATAGGCTTTGCTGACGGTGCCGACGGACAGGCCGAGCTCTCGTGCCAGTTCAAGGTGCGGCGGAAGGCAGTCGCCATCGGACAGCCGACCGTCAGCGATGTCCCGCTCCAGAGCACTGACCAGGGCGAGCTAGCGCGCCCCCTCGGACGCGAGTTTCCGCGGCCGGCGCGTATCTGCAGAAAGCCTGGCGCGGCAAACGGCCAGTACGTCATCACGCCGGAGATGAGCCCCGGCTTCGTGGAGGCACTCCCTGTCAGCAAATCCCACGGCATCGGTCCGGCGACTTGCGCCAAGATGAATGCTATCGGGCGGTACACTGCCTCGACCTCCGCAATCAGTCGCTCGACTCTGCAAGCCAATTTCGGCAAGGCCGGCGCGTAATACTACCGGATATCGAGGGGCATCGATCACCGCGAGGTCCGCGCGAACCGGATCCGGAAGTCGGTTGGTGCGGAGAATACGTCCTCAACCGATCTTTAGCGCTTTCGACGCAATGGCCACCGAGTTGGGCCCGCTGATCGAGAAGGTCTGGCGGCACTGGGAGGACAAGGACCGCGCGGGCCCGGAAAGTCACGCTGAAGGCTCAAGTCAACGATTTTGGCATCATCACGCGCAGCAGGTCCATGCCGATCGCGAAGTCGAACCACAGCGAGCTCGAACACTTCTCGATCGCGCTGCTTCAAAACGAGATGCCTGCTCCAAAGCCGGTTCGGCTTCTCGGAGTATCGTTGTCCTCGCCCCACGGTGAGGGGCAGGTGAGCCGCAACTCGGCCTGGCCGATTTGAGAGGCGCAGTTTCGAGCAGGATTTCAGGAGGGGCGCAGGCGCAGGTCGTGTGCAGTGCGGCAGAGTTCATTAGTTCACATTCGTGAATCCCAAAATGGAAAGACTTGCGGTAGGATCGGGCTTTCCAAGGGGCGCACCCATGTTTGAACAAGCTACAACCGCTCTATTGCGAGCGGTACTTGACGAGGTCTGCGAAAAGCTAGCCCGCGACGAGACGGGCGCTCGCACCCATGTGGCCTGCAAGATCCTCGAAACCGCAAAGACCGGCGAAACGACACCGGACGAGCTGCGGCAGATTGGCCGGAAAGCCCTGACACAAGCGCCGAGGATGTGGCGTTGATCAGGCGAGGTGCGCAGTGAATTTCCAGGTCACGGTCTTGAAGATCCTGGTGAGTTATCCGGATGGATTCGCCGTGATGGCGGACCTCAAGCGCGACATGGCCATCCTGGCGACCAGCGGCCCGGAATGGGCCGAGCGCACCAAGCGGATGGCAACGCGCGTACCCGAGCTCGACATTTTTTCGGACGGCCTCGTCGAGCGTCAAAACGGCGGCTGGAGGATTACTGTGAAGGGACGAGCCGTGCTCGAATCCATGGAGGCGCGCCGGACCGAACACGAGCCGGTCGAGAAGGTGCCAGTCGAAACGGCCGGGCCACCAGTGCCATCCTTGCCGCTGCCGGCAGAGCGAGCGAAGCGCCGACGCGAACGGCGCCAGCGTCGCCGCGAAGCCCGCGAACGCATGCATCTTAAGTGGGCAGGGCGCGGCGGCAGCCCAACTCATTGACCAAAAAGTAGATAGCTCCTGTCGATGCCGCGCCGACCCCGCGTCTCATGGGTCCAGCCGACAGCTCGGCGATAGCTGCCGATCGCCGCGGTCCGCTTGAGTGTCTTGACGACGACGGGCTGGTTCTCATCCGCGAAAGGGGAGACCCAAAGCGCATCCTCGGGACAATAAAGCTCGCAAAGGGAAGCATGTCGTCGTGACGGGCAATGACCGGAATTCCTTAGGTGCCGAGTTTGCCGTCCATCGCCTTCCACACGCTGTCGTAATCGGCGAATGCGAAGACGGTGCATGCCCGCGCTCGGCACCAGGGTGGCAAGGATCGAGGACGGTTGGTTGAAGAACTCACGCCGCTGCGTACCTGGTCAGGAGTTCGGTGTCGGAGCCGAGCTGATTGGCCGGAAACAGCCTGATCGCCAGCCCGCGCTCGTCGCTTCGCGGATCGGTCGATCGCCTCTTGGGCCCGGATATTCACGGGGTGGGTCGGATCCTGCCCGGTCGCAAACTTGTAAACGAACTCGGCTGCGGAAGCCGGACGAGTAAGAATCCCGCAGAGAGGTACGGCCGTGGCTGCCATCAATAGCGTACGGCGGCTCATCCTTCCGGGCTTCGAGACAATCATGTTTCCTCCTGATCCTGCATTGACGTTGGTGCCGACAGCATCAGCCTGCGCTGGCGTGCAGCTTTCGCGTCTCTTGGTTCCCCGCTCTCGACCGCCGGCATGTAGGCAAGAGTCATCGCTCGCCGCCGCAACATGCGACGGGTGTAGCTCCTCACAAGGACTTGGCTGGATTGGCGCTTAGCGCCGGTGCAAGCCACTGCTTGATCTGCCTTGCGACCTCTGCGGTAGAAATCCCGTAGCGGTCGTGCAGTGTCGGAAGTGCGCCAGCGTCAAGAAATTCGTCCGGCAATGCGATCTGGCGGAAACGCGGATGAACGCCTGAACGCATTAGAACCGCGGCAATTGCCTCGCCAAGGCCGCCAATCGACGTGTGGTTCTCGGCAACGACGACAAGACGGCCCGATTTGCCGGCTTCACGCAAGATCGTCTCAGTGTCGAGCGGCTTGATGGTTGGAACATGCAGCACCGCAGTGTCGATGCTGTCGCCCTTCAAGGTTTGCGCCGCCTCGAGCGCACGCATGGTCATGATGCCGGATGAGATGACCAGGGCGTCCTTCCCGTCACGAATCAGCTTGGCCCTGCCGAGCTCGAATTTGTAATCATATTCGTCCAGCACGAGCGGCACCTGGCCGCGCAGCAGGCGGGGTAGACAGGCCCATGATGGGCCGCGATGGCGGGCACCAGCTGCTCGATTTCGTGAGCATCGCAGGGATCGATGACCGTCATATTCGGCATCGCGCGAAACAGGGCGACATCTTCTGCGGCCTGATGGCTCGGGCCATAGCCCGAGGTCAGCCCCGGCAGCGCGCAGACGATCTTCACGTTGCGGTCTTCCTCCGCGATCGTCTGGTGTATGAAGTCGTAAGCCCGTCGCGATGCGAACACGGCGTAAGTGGTCGCGAACGGCATGAAGCCTTCGGCGGCAAGGCCCGACGCAGCGCCGAACAGAAGCTGCTCGGCCATGCCCATCTGATAATAACGGTCCGGAAATTCCTTCGCGAAGATGTGCAGATCGGTGTATTTGCCCAGATCGGCCGTCATGCCGACAACCTCAGGGCGGCTGCGGGCGAGCTCGACGAGCGCATGTCCAAAGGGCGCCGGTTTCGTCTTCTGTCTTTCAGAAGCGATCGATGCGATCATGGCGGAGGTGGTCAGGCGCGGCTTGCGCGGCTGCGGTGCTGATCTGATGGTCCTCATGCCTGCCTCCCAGCTTCCAGCGCGGCAAGCGCGAGCTGCCATTCGTGCTGCTCGACGCGGATGAAATGATTCTTCTCGCGCTGCTCCAGGAAAGGTCAGAGTGTCGGCGACGATCATCCTCGGCTTGGGCTCGGGATGGGACTTGGCGGCGTCGAACGCGGTAAGTACGGCATCGAGATCGTTGCCGTCGATCCGCTGCACGAACCAGCCGAAGGCCTGAAGCTTGTCGACCAGCGGCTCGAAGGCCATAACCTGCGTGGAAGGACCATCCGCCTGCTGATTGTTGACGTCGACGATGCCGATCAGATTGTCGAGCTTGTAGTGGCCTGCCGACTGGATCGCTTCCCAGACGGAGCCTTCGTCGAGTTCGCCATCGGAAAACAACGTGTATACCTGTGCCTCGGATCTCTTGCGCTTGAGTCCTAGGCTCATGCCGACGGCAATGCTCAGCCCAAGTCCGAGCGATCCGCCCGACATTTCCATTCCGGGCGTGTAGGAGGCCATGCCCGACATCGGCAGGCGGCTCTCGTCGCTGCCATAGGTTTCGAGTTCTTCCTCCGGGACAATTCCCGCCTCGATCAAAGCTGCGTAGAGTGCGATGGCATAATGTCCGTTGGAGAGCAGAAAGCGGTCCCGGCCCTCCCATGACGGGTCTTCAGGCCGGTAACGCATGGCGTGGAAATAGGCCACGGCGAGAACATCGGAGATGTCGAGCGCCTGCGCGATATAACCCTGCCCCTGGACTTCGCCCATGCGCAGCGCATTGCGGCGGATGTTGTAGGCGCGGTCCGCTAGCTTGGGCGCGTTGATAAGCGCATTGGTGGGCGTTTCCATCGATCTGGACCTTATCTCGCTGGCTCAGTGGATAAGCATGCCGCCGTTGACGTCGATCACGGCACCCGTGACGTAGGCAGATAGGTCCGAGGCCAGGAAGGTGTAGATACCGGCGACATCTTCTGCCGTGCCGAGGCGATTGAGCGGAATGCCTTCCAGAATTTTCGCTCTCATTTCATCATTCAGCTTGCCTGCCGTAATATCCGTGCCGATCAGGCCGGGCGTAACGCAGTTGACGCGAATCCCGTCAGGGCCGAACTCCCGCGCCATCGCCTTGGCGAGGCCAAGGACCCCTGCTTTCGCAGCCGAGTAGTGTGGCCCGCCAAAAATTCCACCACCGCGCTGGGCCGAGACGGACGACATGCACGCGATCGACCCGGACTTCCGTGCGCGCATATGCGGGATCACCGCCTGGGACAGAAACAGGATACCCTTCAGATTGACGTCCTGAATTCGATCCCAATCGGCCGGCGAAATGTCCAGGAACTTGACGGGCTGGGTGATCCCGGCATTGTTGATCAGGATATCGATGCCTGCGAAGGTTTCGATCACACGGGTGACTGCCTGTTCGCAGAGCGATTTGTCGGCGACGTTGCACGCCAGTCCAATGTGGGACTTTCCAAGCGATGCCGCAGCTTCCGCCGCGGCGCCCGCGTCGATATCCAGAATGGCCACCCGAGCGCCCTCGGCGGCGAACCGCCGGGCGGTTGCGAGCCCGATGCCCCGCGGCGAGGCCGCGCCCGAAATGATTGCCGTCTTACCGCTGAGCAGCATCAATTCCTCCCGCAAATTGTTCTTCCTTGCTGGATTTAGGAATGACCTGCGGAGGCCGGCCCTACAAACGCGCAGTTGTCACGGATCGATGAATCTGGTTCACTTATCGAATGCTCTCGAAGATCCCGATATCCTCAATTCGTGCCTTTGAAGCCGCAGCCCGGACCGGATCGTTTCGCGATGCGGCGAATGAGCTTCACCTGACGCCGAGCGCCGTCAGTCACGCGATTCGCAAGCTGGAGGCCACGCACCGTTCTGTTCGAGCGCAGCGCGCGATCTGTGCGGCTCACGCCAGCCGGCGAAAATCTGATGCGTCACACCGGGGCGGCGTTCGATCAGCTCCGCCGCGGGCTTGAAGAAGTCGCCGCCCGCGGCCCACAACTGGTGCGGGTCCATTCCGCCCCAAGTTTTGCTGCGCAATGGCTGGCGCCACGGCTTGCGCAGTTTCTCGCTGCTTACCCGAAGCTCGAGGTTCGACTGGCCGCAAGCACGGATTATGCGCGCTTCAGCAACGATGATTTCGATATCGACATCGTCTACGGTCCGCCGCGCGCGGAAGGCGTCGAGATTGTTCCACTACCAGAGGAGACGGTCACGCCGCTCTGCTCTCCCTCGCTCGCAAAATCGATAAGGAAGGCCGCTGATCTCCTCGATCAGACGCTCATCCGCTCAGACGTGAAGCAGGTGCAGTGGCATCAATGGTTCGCTGCCAACGGATTGGAAGCCCCGCGCTCCACGGCATGAGGTTCGATCGGAGCTTTCTTGCAATTGCGACCGCTGCGGAGGGATTGGGAGTGGCGTTGGAATCAACCCTCCTGGCCCAGCTTGAACTGGCCAATGGGCGATTGGTTGCCCCATTGGCGGGACGTGCGACCGATATCAGTTACGTCGGTCACGGTCTCATCTATCCGCGCGCCAGCCGACAAAGATCGGCCGTACGAGCGTTTGCAGACTGGCTGCTGGCTCAGCTCGACGGTGAAGACGCCCGCTCCTCGGAATGAACTGCAGGTCTGGCTGGAGCTTGGTTCAGGGCAAACCTCTGCTTGGCGCCGAACAGCAACCCTCGCCGCGGGGGCGTCCGCGCCTGCGGAGAACCTCAGATCATGCATTCTTCATTGGTCTGGTAGGGAGCTATCGCTGATGCTCGCCGATCCATCTGTACAAGGCGATCATCGATGTAGCGCCTGAGCGCCGCAGCCGCCTTCAACATATAGACACGCATTGAGATCACTTCCCGCACGTCACGGCTCGCGCGCGCCCGCAAACCCTTGCAAGAGGCGCTCGCCGCCAGCAGGCGCGAGGCCGATCGAAAGCCAGCGGATTCTGATCGCAGGAGGCGACGGCGAGCGCATCTTCTCCGCAAGCGATGCAACAGTGAAGCTCACTTTGCAGCTCGCGCGCCTCATCGAGCGGTCGGGACCCCGGAGGCCCTGGCAGAGCTGAGGGCCAGCAGGGTGCTTGGACCTCGATCCGGGACATGCGCTCGCCGAATTGATGCAGGCTTTCCTTCCGGACGTCCGCTGCTACGCGGCCGATGGATTTCACACTCTCGACGGGCTTCGAAACTGGATAGCCTCTCAGCAACGAAGATGCTCAGCCCGTCGATTCAACGAGGCGATCTTCCACGGCCTCGGGCCGAGCTACCTACGTCGTGGGGAAATGGTCGTTGACCCGCAAGGCCATCGCTGCTCGGCGGGTTGGATGTCGAAACCGAGCGGTAGAGCGGTATGTGACGATTTCTTTCAATGACTCACAGAGTTGGTCTATTCTGGACTTCAAAGTACGAGCGGACAGGTAGACCAGAACGGCAATGGCAAGGCTCCGAAACATCATCGCAATTCCCTCGCTGGGCTCTCTCGACAAGGCCGCAGGCCGGGTCGGACAACAACTTACACAGGCACTTCGCGAGGCGATATCAAACGGGATGTTGAAGCCGGGCGAACGGCTGCCGTCCACCCGCGCCCTCGCGGCATCGCTCCAACTCGCGAGGGGTACGGTCATCGAGGCGTTCGGTCAGCTACATGCGGAAGGCTACCTCGAGGCGCGCGCCAGAGGCGGCACGATCGTCGCCAACGTCAACGGCGGTCGCGAACTCGTCAGCCCACCGCAGGCATTCATTGCGCCGCCGCGGATCGGCCCTGTGTTGCGGGAGAACGTCGCCCGTCTTGCGGAGGTCGCGCAAGCTCTTCGGCCGCAAGGGACGGCGCCATTTGCAATCGCTCATCCGGCAGGCGCGGTCGCCCCGGATGACAAGTGGCGCCGTCTCGGTAATCGCGTCCGAGCGCTGCGCGTGGCTGCCCCGTCGGGATACATCGACCCGAAAGGATTGCCTGATTTGCGGCTCGCGATTACTGACTACGTTCGTAAAGCCCGTGGAGTGAAATGCGAGGCCGGCCAGGTCGTGATCACGGCGGGTACGCAGCAGGGTCTTTTTCTGGCTGCAACCGTTCTTCTTGCGGACGGAGACGCAGTATGGGCGGAAGACCCCGCCTATCCCGGTATTGTCGCGGTTCTCGGAAACTTCAACGTCCAGACCTCTCGCATTCCCGTCGACGCGCAGGGCATCGACGTCCACGAAGGTCTCGTCCGATGCCCGAAGGCTCGGGTCGCGTTCGTTACGCCATCGCATCAATATCCGCTCGGCATGCCGATGAGCATGGGGAGACGCACGGCTCTGCTGTCCTGGGCCCGTCAAAACAATGCCTGGATTGTCGAGGACGATTACGACAGCGAACTTCGCTACGCGGGACATCCATTTCCGTCCCTGCAGGGACTCAATCCTACACGTGTCGTCTATCTCGGGACGATGAGCAAAGTGCTGTTTTCATCCATGCGGATCGGATACGCCATCGTTCCCCTTCCGCTGGTGGATGCGTTCGCGGGCGCCCGTGCTCTTATTGACCGCCATTCTCCGACAGCCGATCAATATGTGCTCGCGCAATATATGCGCGAGGGCTATTTCGAAGCTCACATACGGCGCATCCGGGGCGCTTACGCAGAACGGCGCGTGGCCCTGATCTCCGCCATTGAGACGGAGCTGCCGTCCTGGACAGCGCTCCAACCCAGCGACCAAGGTATGCACCTGGTGCTTTGGCTTCCTGCCGGCCTCGACGACGTCAAGCTTGCCGAGCAAGCACACAAGGCCGGGCTGGTTGTGCGACCGATCTCGCCCATGTACCAAAATGCGCCTGCTCGGTTCGGTCTAATGCTCGGCTTCGGCGGCTTTTCCGTCGCGGAATTGCAGGCGGCCGCAGTCCGCCTGAAAGGTGTCCTTGAGGCATCGGTCCGCGCGAACAGAAAGGCCAAACTGTCCAAGCGCCCACGGATGGAAACTGCCAGATAATATCTGGATGGCCGCGCTCAAGTCTCTTTCGCGGCAATCGGCGCTCGCCGCGAACTTGAACATTGGGTTAGGTGCTCCGCAGCGCGCCGGGAAGAACGCGCACTGATCTCCAGTTTTTGAGTCCAACTACAGCTTTCGCCAGCGGCAGACGATCGTAGGGCGAATGAGATTATCCATGCTTGCGCAGGGCCGCCGATGGGTTTGGCCCTGTCATACCCGAGGATCACAAGTAGGTCGTTGCGCCACGATTTCTCCGAGCATGTCGCTCCGTCGGATATGAGTCAGGCCTGCTCCGCTTTGGCCACAGCGGCGGCCAGCATTGCATCGCCGATCACATCCTTGCCCTGGGCCTTGAGCGCGTTCCCTGCACCGAGAATGTCCCGGACCTCTTTATTCTGACTAAGCTTCGACTTGCCAACGAGTCGTGTGATCTCGATCTCGATTCCGACGATCATCTTGAGCATCATATCGATGTAGTCCTTGGGGCTGTCAGTCATCTTCCAAGGATCGGCCTGCTTCGCCTCATGGATGCGCGTCAGCCGCGCGACCATGCCACGAACGTAACGCTCATCGTCGCGGATTGTCACGCGTCCGTACACATGAGCCACCATATAGTTCCAGGACGGGACCTGCTTCTTGAACTCGACCTTGCTCGGATACCAGTTCGGCGCGATGTAGGCATCCCCGGCGCGGAATACGATCAGCACCTCGTTTCCCGTCGCGATATCCTGCCAAATGGGATTTGCGCGAGCCACATGTGAATGAAGCACGCCCTGCTGCCCTTCCTTCGCGTGCAACTCGAAAGGCAGGTGATTTGCGTAGAGCCCGCTCTTCCCGTTAGTAAAGAGGATGCCGAGAGGATTTTTGTTGATGAGATCGTGAAGCGCCTCAGGGCGCGACTCGGCGAAATGTGGGGGGACGTACATGCTAGCTCCCTGGCAATTGATGAATGCCGCGCACGCTGCTCGCAGCATCAACGGGATTTCGTTCAGACCTCAGTCATCTGGAATTCACTCTTGTCTGCGCCGCAATCGGGGCAGATCCACTCGTCGGGGACGTCTTCCCAGCGAGTGCCCGGCGGAATGCCCTCGTCCGGCCATCCCTCCCGCTCGCTGTAAACAACCCCGCAGAGCGCGCACATCCAGGTCTTGTAAACCGGTGCGCCGATCGCTGTGTCAGAGTGCAGGTGAGCGCTTTCATTGCTCATCTCGGTCGCCTATGCTGTGGAGCATTCATGACACCGATGTAGGCTAGAACTGGTTCCTTCCATAGAGCCAGTCTGCGGCATTCTTGCTGTACCAGATTGACGTCCTCTGGTTCTGGTCAAGGCCGTCAACCCGGCAGTAGGAATATCTCTCAGAGAAGACGTGCATTCCTTCTTCGAGCAGCCGAAACTGGTCATCCGACTGTTGGACAACCATGACCGCGAAGCCTTGGGTCGCTCAGTCACGCGCCGCCGCTTTCGTCGGCGCAAAGGCCTGCGAGGCGTCGGCTGTGCATTCCGTCTTCCGACAAGAGCGCAAATGAGCCAGAACCGTCCAGCGGCCGGCCGGCGGCGTTACAAATGGCTTTGTAGCGAGCCAAACGGCCGCTGCAGTCCTGAGCTTTCTGCAATTGCACTCGGGCGTGAAACGGGTCTAGCCATCATGCAAGAAGATTGGCGCCGCTAACGCCAGTTGAAACGATAATCGGGTTAAGCGATGTTCAACTCGCATACGTTCTTTTTGTTCCTGGTGGTGGCATTGTTTGTGGTGGTCACGCCCGGCCAGGGTCTCTTCTATATTGTGGCCCGCACGCTTGCTGGCGGCAGAAGTGAAGGGCTCGCATCGAGCGTTGGCCTGGGTACCGGAGGGCTTGTCCACGTTTTCGGCGGCACCGTCGGTCTGTCTGCCCGTGTTGTCGCAAGCGCAGAAGCGTTCACCTTCCTAAAGATCGCCAGAGGCCTATATCTCATCTGGCTCGGGATTAAGGCGTGGCGCGAGACAAGCGTCGATCCGATAGAATTGCAGACGACAGATGCGCATTCTGCTTTTCGCCAGGGCATCGTCATAGAGGCGCTCAACCCAAGACAGCCGCATGCTTTCTCGTGTTCATCCCGCAACTCGTCGACCCATCTGGGAGTGTCAGCATGCAGTTCATCGTCCTGGGCTCATTTCGCTCGCACTCAACACGAGCGTAGACCTGATTGTGACCTATTGGGGACAGAAGACGAGGGATGGCTTTGCAAAAAAGGCCCTCATTCTTCGTTCAGGCGCGACAGGCATCAGGCGCCATCATCTGCGGGCTGGGGCCAACGCTACTCTTCGCACGGCGCACGAGTTCACGCTGCCGAATTTCCGCGCTCGAATAGCGCGCAGAGTCTCCATTCGGCTACGAAGGACGCCTTGCCATCGGAGGTCCTTGCTTCACCGTGCAACGGGATCACGACCAGCGTCGATGCTGGTTCGACTTCGGCCGCGCTTTGGCCGTCCGGGCCGGCAGAACATGAAGGCACGCATCAACCGGCTGGGAGCAAGGCCCGCCACTGCAATCCAACGCGCTTGCCTCTGCTGCCTTTTGCTCTCGTGCTGCTGGATCTGGGTACGTGATGAGGACCGAGTTCGTGTCCACGGCCTAGAAATCGTCATCCTTCCTCGTGCTCAAAACGAGGAGTGCAGCCGGGAACGGGTGAGCGATGGCCGCAACGCCCTCCTGCCGGATCTTCAAACATCAGCATCACCCGCCCGAGCCTGAGCACCGTCGGGGTCGTCATCGAGAGCGGCCTCCCATTTCTTGCGGATTAGCGAGAAGGCGTGACATCGCTGGGATTGCCGCTAGTGTTTCGGCAAGCGCATCGCCGCGATGCTTAGATCGGCGCCAACTCGAACCATGTTGCTTCCTAACCATCGCACTGACCACCGGGCGCCTTTGGATAGTGCGGATGCCAACATGCTGAGTCGCGAAGCTGCGTGCGAGGTGGAACGGTTTCTTGATATCGCAATGGCCACAAGGAAACAGCGCTGATTTCCTTGCCGGGCCTCGCCCACGAGATTGGCGTGGGCTCGGTCCAAGTCAACGACGAGGGTCACCGGCTCGGGCCTGGCAGTTTCAAGGCTTTGGGCGGCTCCTATGCCGTCATCCGGCTCGTCTTGGAAGCAGCAACTCCGCGCCTCGGCAGGGCTGTTGACATCTCGGAGCTTCACGCACCTGAGGTGAAGGCCGTAGCACGGGGGATGACGGTATCCTGCGCCAACGGACGGCGATCATGGCAGGTCCGTAGCGCACGGCGCTCAGCTCGTGGGGGCGAACTGCGCTATATTCATTCACTCGGGCGTCAGCGATCAGCGTAGCGCAGCAATCGTCCCACATGGCGCGCAGATGATCCGCGTCAGCGGCAACTACGATGACTCCGTTGCCGAAGCATCCCGAGTTGCCGCAGAGAACGGCTGAATCACGGTGTCTGACAGGTCCTGGCCGGGCTATCCCTGGTCTGGTAATGCAGGGATCTCCGCGCTCCTGACTGAAGCACTACGACAGTTGCCCGAACCTCCGACCCACGTCCTCGTCCAGTCAGGAGTCGGTGGACTTGCCGCAGCGGTCTTGGACATTTTTCGGTGTCGTTAGGTGATAGTCGCCCGTCCTTCACGGTTGTCGATCCATCGCGCGCAGCGTGCCTGTTTGAAAGCGCTCGAACCGGGCATTGCGTCAAGGTAGCTCATGGGCAGCCGACAGTGATGGCGATGCTAGAGTGCTACGAACCTTCGCTCGTCGCTTGGCGCATCCTTTCGCGCGCAGCCGACGCTTTTATGATTGTCGATGACGAGGAGGCCGTCGGGATTATGAACCGTTTGGCCAATCCCCGGGACGGTGATCCGGCTATCGTTGCAGGCGAAAGTGGCGGGGTTGGTCTGGCAGGGTTGCTGAAAGTTGCGGCCGATTCGACCTCGCGCGCTTGACTGGTCTTGAACCTGACGCACGGGTCTTCCTCATCAATACCGAGGGCGCGACGGATCCTGGCGCTTACGAACAGCTCGTGGGTCAGTCTCTGTCGCAAGTGGTCAGGAGAAGCTTGGAGGCCTAGACGCTCATGATCCGCGGCCCGTTCGGTGAACTCGTGACGGGGACGAAAGCCCAAGAGAAGGCCAAGAACGAAGGCATCCAGCGATTGATCCTACGATTGAAATCCGCCGCAGATTTCTGCTTCAACGAGGCCCGTACGCACGTTTTCGGCACAAAAGGCATGACTTTGCCGTCTTGCCGCAAGACCAAGCGTTATGACTTTGGCGCTTTGCAGTCCAACCGCGTTCGCCTCATCGAATGATACAACAGCTTCGTTTTCTTGTTGATTCGGCACACCGGCTATGAGCCGTTTCATAATTGCGATACAGCTCTCCGAGTAATCTGTCGATATGCGTGGACTCCTGATCGTTCTCACGGCTTTCGCGATCATATTGGCGGCACGCGGCCACCACCAAAGCGCGTTCATGCCGCGCCCGACGGCGCCCATGCCACCCGTCAATGTGCCCTAACACCACGAGGTCTGTCGGGTACGCGGTTGCCTGCGAGCGAACGCAGGGCAGATCGGGCCGGCAACAAGGGACTGCTAGGCTGATTTCGGCGCATTCTTCAGATAGACGACAGCGCGACGTCCCGCAGAGGTCAGCTCCCCCAGAGTCGTTTTTCCCGCCCGTACCGCTTGGATCAGTTGCTCAGCGACATACCGGCGGCTCTCGTGGTCACCGCCATTCGGCAGCCCCGCACAGACCTGATCCAACACCAGGCCCATGTTCGCTTGAACCTCTCCCGTAAATTCGCTCACGCTCCATCTCTCCTTTCGAGGGATAATGCGATAAGGCTAGTGCCCTCTTTGCACTCGGTATAGCGCACATTTGCCGAGCGGTTAAAAGCCTCTCGCGTGCAGAAGTGAATTCATGGTTTGACGCGGCTTGGTATCCTCGCAATTCGCGCGGCGCTTGCGTTTGAAACGATCGCGCCGCGTTCGAAACGTCTCGTTGCGAGGAGGACGGAATCGTCCCGTGCGGCTCGGATTTCCGGGCTCTCGCATTTCCCTGAGCGCCGGGCCGGCCTCATGCGGGCGCTATGGTCCTCACATGGGCGGCCATGGCCCTCTGGTTCGGCGCGGGCGGCCGTTGCGCCGCAGTTCACGCGAGACTGTCGAATCAGCCCGCCCCAGGCGACGTCCAATCTGTTGGATCGATTGGCCCTGCACCTTGAGAGGCGCGATCTCTTCGTGCTCTACCAATGAGAGCTATTGCCCCGAGATCGCGTTTGCCGAAGATCTGAACATCGCTGGTGGCATGTCGCCCGCCTTTGGGAATAATCTGCTTCCGCGGTAGGTCGAGGGGGCGATCGGCAACATCTTGCAGATCGGCTCAACCCCACGCGCCGCACGATCATCGTCGATGCGATCATGGCTTGGACCGGCGGTCGAGCTCCGCCGTCGCAAAATAAGCGCTTGCCTTGCGCAGGATCTCGTTGGCTGGCGAAGCTCGCGGTTCTTCCGTTCCAGAGCCTTGGGCTTCTCGGGCAGCTCGGTCGGAACGCCGGCCCGCTGCCCACTGTCGATCTCGACCTACTTGACTCAGTCATGCAAGGTCTGCGCGTGCAGCCAATCTTGGCCGCAATGGAAGTCACCGTCGTCCAGCGCGACCTGTGCTCGTTGGCCTGATACAGAGCTATACGACCCCGTCGGGCTCGGGCCTCGGGTGAACATTTCTCGTCGTCTTGCTTGTCATGGCTCCACCTTCTCAAGACTTGGAGCCTCCGCCAAATCCGCGGCGGCGGTTCAGATGGGCGCTCAATCCTGCAAGCGCTCAAACGCGGACGGCACGATTGAGTGAGTTTTGCTGTCAAGATGCTCTGGTCTACTCAGCTTCTGGCGGAGCGATCCGTTTGCAACCACGAGAGCACTAACGAGGATGCCCGCCGGAACGCGGCGAACTGTCGCTCGATCTTGCTGGAAAAGTGCGCTCTGCCACGAGACCGGCAGGAATTATGCGGCTCATTTGAATAACAATGCCGAGATTGGCCAGAAAGGGAAGCGGAGCGGCGATTGCCGATCTCTATTCCTCGCCGCAGAGGTCGTTCATGGGCAGTCATGATCTTGTCTCCAGCAGTTTCCTCGGGCTGACCGCAGCCGGATTTGCGCTACTCTGCTCGAGCCTGCTTGTCCTCGTCTTCACATGAAGTAAGCCCCCTCGTATGGCCAGTCTCTGGTCATTCAGTTCATCGACTGGACGGACTGCTTCCCTAGACTTTGAACGCTGGCACGGCTCCAGCAGGCCATGATGAGTATCGTAGCCGCCCGGCCAAAATCCTCGACGCGATAGCGGCCCCTGCCCGCAACCTTCGAAACAACCGTAAGCCCGTCACGCAACGCCGGTGAACTTACCCAGAAAACTGGTCTCCAGAAAGTCATTGTCCTAACCGCCGGCTCTGAACGGCATGACAGTGTTGAAGGTCGGCCGCAGCCGAGACTAACCTGGGATCTGCACCGGCAGTGCGGAATAACCGTGCACAAAATTCGATTGAACTCGCTCCGGTTCGCCGACCACATTTACCTCCAAACATCGATTCAGCATCTCCTCCCACAGGATTTTCAGCTGCAGCTCGGCAAGGCGCCTACCCACGCAGCGATGAATCCCAAATCCGAAAGAGAGATGTTGCCGTACATTTTCCCGATCGATGATGAAGCTGTTGGCTCTCGCAATGACCTCGTCATCTCGGTTGCCAGAGATGTACCACATCACAACTTTGTCGCCTCGCCTGATTCGCTTGTGGCCTATCATGAAATCGTCCACAGCGGTCCGGCGCATGTGTGCAATGGGGGTTTGGTATCGTATAATCTCGGATACCGCGCCGGACACCAGCGAAGCATCATCCCGGAGTTTTCGCATTTCGGATGGATTTTGACTCATGAACAAGACGCCCCCGGTAATTGAGTTGCGCGTAGTATCGTTACCTCCAACAATCAGCAGAATGAGGTTGCCCAGGAACTCGCGGGGCTCCATGTTTCGGGTCGCCGGTGAATGCGCCATCATCGAGATCAGGTCACCGCGCGGCTCACAATCGACCCGTTCGCTCCAAAGCCGCGTAAAATAGTCCAGGCACTCCGACAGCACCACCTTTCGCTTTTCCCAGCTGTCGATCTGGTCGCCCATTTGTGGAGTCAAGGCAGCTACGTCCGACCAGTAGGTCAGCAACCACCGATCCTGAAATGGAAAATCGAACAGCGTGGCCAGCATTTGGGTCGTCAACTCGATCGAGACCCTGTCGACCCAGTTGAAGGTATCGTTGCGCGGCAAACCGTCCAAAATCTTCTGAACCCGCGAGCGGATCAAGCCTTCAAGATTTGCCAAGTTCTCCGATGCCGCTATCGGACTGATAGTCTTACGTTGCTGAGCATGGAGAGGAGGATTCATTTTGATAAAACTGGGGGTCCAATACTCCTCCGGCGGGTCGACTATTGTGACGCTTCGCTCTGATGAGAATGTTGTGTGATTTGAGTCCACGGCTATGATGTCGCGGTATTTTGTTATCGACCAATATGGTCCGTATGGGCTGTTTTCGCAATAATGAACGGGATCTTCCCTTCGCAGCCGCTCGAAATAAGGCCAAACGGTATCATCCTCGAAGCGCTTGGGTTCGCTTACATCAAGGCGGCTCAGCGGGATATCAGTGCTCTCGCAGGCGCTTTCTGTCGATAACGCTGTCATGATTGTCTCGCTGACATTGGCTTGCACTTTTGCTGGATCAGCTGAGTGCGCTGTCTAGAGTTCGGGGGAAGCGCGCTCGAAACACGACGAGCTTGGGCGGTGCACTAACGATGTGTCACGCATGATCATCGCTGGACTTCGCGCGAGGTCCGAAATCTGAAATCATGTTACGGACTTTGGTTTGGTCCCCGTCAACGAAGAATAATGGAAAGGCGAGCGAAGCTCCCCTATCAGGATTGGGAGGCGCGCGAACGCGCCCTTCGTGGTACTCAACATCAAGCCGCAAGCACTCGCAGCTGTGGCACCCAGCCGGTTATCGTCATTTTCTCGGGCAGGCAGCCCCTTTGCCACTCGACCACTTACATTGCCGAGGCGACGGACGTCCGAACTGGCAACAAAGTATCTTCCATGCGCTGGAATAGAAGAGAATTGGCACAGCTGAAACAGCTCTGGTCCGAGGGACAGAGTGCCGCGCAGATCGCGGGTCATCTCGAGTGCAGTCGCAACGCCGTTTGCGGCAGGCCGACTCGGTTGGTCGTCTCACTCGAGGTCACAAGCCACCAACAGCACAAAACCCAAGATTAGATCGGTGCCCAAGCGGAGGGCCGACGTTGATGGCTGCCCGCCGCGATCGCCTCCGAAAGAAGCTGCTGCAATAGGCGCTAAAAACGCGGCCTCAGGAAATGAGCAAGCGGCAGCTTTACGCAATCCTAGCTGAGGCGGTCAGGAATACCGTCTAGAGCTATCGGCGCCGCGATCTCCCGGGTCTAGGCCGCCGTAGTCGGTTCATTCGGGCTATTTGGTTTCGCGATTTGTGCCTATCCGACGAACAGTGGCGTCCAGTAGAACGTTCGCGGCAGGAGGGCTCGATCGTACATCAAGTGATCCAATCTCAAGAGGCCGGATGCGCTGAATTGGAGAGAAGAGAGCGTTCTGCTTATTGAGTTTTCCGGGTATGCGTTTTGGGGAAGCGCCCGCCGTCCTAGTTTGCGCGGGTGTTCGGAACTTTCGGCACACCGCGCCCAACGAACTACACGAGACCGGGTGAAGCCGCTTGATCCTCAACCACTTTCGATATCTGCGACAGGCGTGTGGAGAGCTGGACTGGGACTGAACACTCGGCAAATCATCGAGGTACGACGTTTCCGGGGGTGAGCCCGGTGGCCCTCCGACTGTGATCGGACCTTCTGGGTTTAGACGAAGGCGCGAGTTTCCTCGCCGGCTTCGATAGGTTTGAGCTGACGGCGGAGATGAAACGGAGGAAGGTGAAGCGGTGAGTACCAGATAGCTCCACTATTCGATCTTCGCCTGTTCTCCCGAAAGAACCTCCGATAGAATCGCCTGTCGTCGGGCGGCGCTATGCTTAGCGTTGGAGCGGCTTGACGAGCTGCCCTCGCGGGATATTGCCTGACGTCGTTTAAAAGGTCGGCTCCTGCGGTGCGCAGACACACGAAAACGGCTACCACCAACGTAGGTGCCTTGACGTCTGCGCAAAACCGGCGGCGCCTCTGAGGCGGCCGGCTGTTCAATTGCACCCATCCGTTCTCGCTCACCTACCCGGCTCATTTCGTCACGCCAGCTGCGCGAGAGCCGCCGATAGGAGAGTTTCGCTCGTAGCGATATTGCCGCCGAGTAACGGACGCATGAAAGGACTTCTTCTGCGAGGGATCCATGAAGACGCCCACCGACAATCCCTTCATTGGCGAATTTCACTACATACCGGGACGGAGCCAAGCGGACCCATTATTCCTGGACCGATGGGGAATACGCCACGCAGAATCAACTACCAACCTTGTCAGTTGACGGAGAATACGGGACCGTATCAATGTTGGTCATTGAACCTCGCACGAGTCAAATCGTGGAGCAGTTCGAGGCCTAGCAGCTTAAATGGCCCTGGTGGGTGTCTCGTTGCCGAAGATCAAAGATTATCAAGGCGGACGAATTGGGGACCCCGCCGTGGCTGTGTTGATTCGAGTATCTCGCTTGCAGAACTTGTTCTCTGTGTCCGAGGGGAGCGGATCGTCATCCGACAGCGCGTTTCTTCCGCAGATCGGCCGTCACGCAAGCTCCCAATTGCCTAGCGACAGTCCCGATCGCCCTTGGCAAGCAAAGGGATGCAGGACAATTCGCTTGCGACGTAAAACTTCGTAAACATGGGATAACAATCCTTGCAGACCTCGATCTTAAGCACGTATTACGATGCTCGCCTTCCTTGGTACACCATCTATCCAACTGTAGCCCAGTTCTCCAAAGCAGTCGGCGGCGACGCCTGTGAGAGATGGCTGCAGCAGCTGCCGCTTGACCAATCGGTGTCGCTCTATTTCCACATTCCGTTCTGTCGATCGATTTGCTGGTATTGTGGCTTCGCTCGAAGCATCACTCGCCGGCATTCTCCTATCCTCGACTTTTTGGGGGTTCTTCGTAAGGAGATCGATTTGGTCGCGGCGCAGGTTGCGCAACCGCTGCCTGTGAGCGACGTCCACTTCGGCGGTGGAACGCCGACCCTCATCGAGCCAACGGAATTCCGCCGGTTGATGGGGCTTCTGCGCCGACGCTTTGCGATTTCGAACACGGCCGCCATTGCTGTTGAGATCGACCCGCGCACGTTCACGCTCGCCACATGCGAAGGATTGGCGGCTGCCGGCGTGAACCGCGCGAGCCTCGGCGTGCAGAGCTTCGATCCAATTGTCCAAAAAGCCATCAACCGGGTCCAGAGTGAGGCACAAACAGAGCGCGTTGTCCAGGCGCTGCGGCAGCATGGAATCATGCGCGTCAACTTCGACCTCATCTACGGGCTGCCAAATCAGACGGTGCAGTCCTGCGTTCAGACCGCGACAACGGCGCTGGCAATGCGACCAGACCGGCTTGCGGTGTTCGGCTACGCGCACGTTCCTTCCTTCAAGAAGAATCAGCGCCTGATCGACGAGGCAGCGCTGCCAGACAGCCATGCCCGTGCAGAACAAGCAGCCGCGATGGCCAATTCACTGACTGCAGCGGGCTACCGCCAGATCGGACTCGACCATTTCGCCTTGCCGCACGATGAGCTCGCGCTGGCGCAGAAAGCCGGTCGCCTGCGGCGGAATTCACTCGGTTACTCCGCCGACACCTGCAATAAAGTGATCGGCTTCGGACCGTCGGCGATCGGCCGGCTTGGCGAGGGTTACGTCCAGAACGAAGTTACAGCGGGTTCCTACAGCGGCCAAATCAACGCCGGCCGTCTGGCGACGTCAAAGGGCTACTGTCTCAGCCTTGAAGACCGCGTCCGGGCCGCGATCATTGAGCGGCTAATGTGCGATTTCGAGGTGGACGTGCCGGCAATTTGCGCTGCTCATGGATTTGACCCGATCGGCTTGCTCGGTTCAGGCGAACGCTTGGCAATGCTCGCTGAGGATGGGATCGTCGAAATGGAAAAGGGATTCCTCCGCGTGAGGCCGGAGCATCGTTTTCTCACCCGGGCTGTGGCAGCCGCATTCGATTGTTACTTTCGCGCCCCCTCTGTTCAGACCAGCCAACGCAATGATTGGATGAAATGAATCACGTTTTGCTGCACGCGCCAGGAAGCCTGAGGAATGCGTTCGCCCATCTGGCACACTCACAACCAGCTCCAAATCGATCAACGACGCCGTGCGAAGCTGTGCGGCGGAGGGTCGCCCTGACCCGCGCCGCGAAGACAAGCTGGACGCACTGCTGCCGGGAATTGGACGCCCCGACAACAACGCTCCTCGCTCAAGCAGCGTGACCCTACATCTCGACAAGTTTCATCCCATCACCGCCATTAGCCGTGTAGCCAAGGATCTCGATGGGGACGACGACTGGTTGCGCGACGCCGCCAACCAACTGGAGATCGAGAACTGATCATCTTATGTCGTCGAGATGATGACATCTCGACGTTTAGGGACTTCCGGATCGAAAACCCTGATCGAGCTCGTCCGGATGGACAAGGACATCTGACCCTTGGCTCCGGCGGTGGCAGCCGAAATCATGCGTGATACGGCGCAAAGGATATTCGAGCGCCACAACTACAACCAGATCCGGCGGGATCACGGTCTTCGAAACGATCGTTCCCTGTAAGAGCTTCGCGCGACGTGGATCGAAGCAAACGCCTAGAATTCACCCGCCGACGCTGCGATACCGATCGGCCGGGAACGCCGGGGCTGTGGAGTCGAGCGACACATTAGCTACGATTCACGCAGCGACAGCCGACCTCCCGCTCAGTCAACTACCAAACCTAGCAATTGATGGAGACGACGGACACATGCCAGTCAGTGGCGGTGAAATTCGCTCGGGCCACATAAGAAGTCGCCGCGCGATTTCATCGATCAATGGAGCTGATGAATGTCTTGCCTCGTCGTCCCCCGGTATCAAACTGTCTCCAATCGTGCCCTCCATCTTCCTCTAAGAGCCACTCGAGGGTTTGTGGCGGCGAGCTTACGGGGCGCCAAGGATGTTAGCCCCTTCTGCCTGCCCGTGCTTCATCCCATCGACCGAGCAGCGAGCGGCGTTTCTTGGATCGGGCGTGTTGTTCTGCGAGCCCGCTATTGCCGCTGCTCTCTGTTGAAAACTATTCTCCTTCGTTTTGGCAGCGGGTTTGTCGCAAGGTTCCTGGGCTCCGTGTATCGGCCACCAATCTCTTGCTAGCGAACGCGCACACCGAGCAGCCCGTTAATGTCTCGACACCCTCCAGCAGAAGCTCGCCTTGATTAGCGATCGAGCGACTGGGTTGTTTTGCGCTGTGTACCCACACGTAGGCCAAGTGGCGCCGCTGTGGTGATAGCGCGCAAGGTGGGTCTCGCTGACATTGAGAGGCCGCCTGGTGTCAAGCGTCTCCCACCACATTGAGGGACAAGATTTGACATCCGCTCTAAGGCCGTCAGGTGGAAGTGCACTTTATTCAAATCGATGAGCGCGAAACTCACCATGCATCGTTGCGTTATAACGCCGCTATCCACGCAAGCATACCTGGCTGGCGTCGTTGCTTTCATGTCTGGACCAACTGCGAAGCCACGAGGTCGTATTGTCCTTTGTCTGATAGCTAGTCTCGCCAGCAGTTCGGCGGCGCCGAGTCGCGAGATCTCTGGCCCAAGAAGCCCCAGCCCCGATGAGCTCGATGAGGCAACAAGCAGAACAATTTCGGATCCGGCCATCACATTCCGAAGCGGGCGGCCCAAGGGAGCAGCGCGCCTTTCTAGAAGCTCCTTGCCAAAAACAGCTTCGACCACAATTAAGCGCGACGTTGCCATGGAGACGGCCAAGAGCAGAATTGAAAAGCCGATCGACCCATTCGCAAAATTCGAGAAGCTTCGCGAAAGAGGTGGCGCTTTCACTGCTCCTGGTCCTGCGGACACGATAGATCAGGATACAGCTTCTCTCAGATCCCAATTTTCGGATCTCGGGATTGGATTTGCTGGCTGGACGCTAAACACGTTTGTCAACAATGAACTCGGCAATGCCGCCAGAAGCACCATCGCCAATCAGCAATATGTCGGCCAGAATCCGACATTTAGTACGGTCAACTCTATGATCGTTACTTATGACCTCGCTCGGCTTGGAATTCCCGATGGTCAGATCGTGGTCGGAGCCGAGCATCAACACTGGACATGGCAGAGCGCTGGGCCAGATCGGCTGGGCCTCAATGCAGTTTCTTACTATCAAACGTTATTCGACAGACGGATCGAACTCAAAGTGGGCTACCTCAGGAACCAACATGAGTTTGCGGGCGCTGGAGACAAAGTGTTCGGACCCTCATCGAAAATGCTGTTCCAAGCTGGCATGAGCAACAATTGGGCGCTAACGCCGGCTCTTAATCTGAAGTACAATTTTGATGATCGCCTATATAACAAGCTCTCAATCCAGCGCTCGGTCAGTCCAGCAGGACAATATGCGCATGTAAGCGAGAATCCCACTGGCTTGAACTGGAGCACGCGCGATGCAGGCATTCTTTTGCTTGATGAGCTTTCCTACAGGAACAAGCCTACTCCGGGTGTAATGGAGACTTGGCTGCGGGCTGGCGCGGGCTTCAACAACAGCCGCTACACGGACCTGCAGCATCCGACAGAAGCGACGACCAAGGCCAACAGCGTCTACTATGTAGGTGCGGACAGGCAATTCTGGCAGTCTGCCGTCCACGGCTCGGCATCTCGCGGAGTCTATGGCGGGCTCTCTGCAATGTATGCTCCGCCTGACCTAAATAGAGCTAGTCAATACTACGAGATTCGCCTTTATGCGAAGGGCCTATTGGACAGCCGGCCCACAGATCAGATGAGTCTTGTTGTCAGCAATACCATCTGGAGCCATGTCGCGGTGGACGCTGCACTGGCAAAAGAACAGCTGGCGCACCGTGACAGTACTGCTATTTCAGGACTGTACACGGCGCATCTGGCGCCGGGGATATATACAACCGTAGGACTGACCTACATCAATCACCCGACAAGCATTACCTACACACCGCAAACCGGACACGCCCTGAATATGTTAGTATCTACGTCGGTATTCTTCTAAGGGCTCAGGACTGGGCGTGAATTCACCGGCATGTAGTCGAAATCACAATCGTTCCCTTTCAACGGCTTGGGCCGCTGATCGCGGCGTTTTGCTATCTCTGTGCTCCTGGCGCGAGGCCGGGTACCGCGTGAATTTAGGCACGCCCAAGGTAGCCTGCTGTTGGGAATGGTAGCTTGGAGCCTTTGCTGATTCGGTCTAGAGCGCTAGACCGGCGCCGTATCGCGCAAAAGTCGTATCCTCTTGCGGCAGTGACATTGCTTCCCGTTCGCTGCTCCTGCAACTTGTCAGACTCGCGTCCGAGCTCTTACTCTGCCATGACAACGCCGAAATCGTGCCCTCGGAGATTCCCGCGAAGAGACTTGGTAAGTGGAACCGCGACACAGATGCCACAATTCAGCCAGCTCCGGCAATCGCGCCCTGTCTGTCCGACGGTCGTGCCGTCGTCCGAAGGGCGATGCGCAAGGTTGGCGGAAACGCACCCCCTTCCGTGGGCAAGTCAACCGGACGCGGCCGGATGACTTGCGCCACTCGGCGCTGAATCATTTTCGGCTGGACGAGATGAGCTTGAGCATCTTACTTCAGCAAGGAGGTCGCCTCCCGGGTCTGCGCGCGCGTTAGCTCCTCCCACCCAATTGCGCGTGGCGTTCTGCTTGGTTTAACTTCTCTTCGCAAACATCTATTCGCGCGAACATGCGACAAGGCCAGTGCATTATGTGAATTTGCCGCGCCCTGCTAGGCAACTTTCGTGGACGCGTGCTTCGTCGTCTTGAGGCGCGTCACACTGCATCGACCATCGACACTGACGGGCGCGTCACCATCGAGTGTGGCACGATGAACGACGCGATGCTGGTCACCGTAATCGTTAACGGCATAATGCTGTGTTGCGCGGTTGTCCCAAATCGCGACATCGCCTTCTTTCCAGGTCCAGCGCACGGTATTTTCGGGCGCCGTGATATAGGACTGGAATAGTTGAAACAGCTTCTGGCTGTCGCGTTTTGGGATATCAATAAACCTTTGCACCAAATCGCCGAGCACCAGCGCGCGCTCGCCGGTCTCGGGATGTACACGGACCACCGGATGCTCCGTCTCAAAGATCGTTTTGGTAAAGACCTCATCAAAATGCTTCTGATCGATTTCGCGAACACGGCAGGTCCCGGCGTAGTCGAAGGCGTTGCTGTGAACGGTCCAGAGTTCGTCGGCAAGCCGTTGGAGCGGCCGCGGCAGATCCAGGTAGGCCGCCACAGCATTCGACCAAATTGTATCGCCGCCGGACGATGGGATCACAATAGCTCTCAGCACCGCAGCTTTGGGATACGCCGCTAGAAAGGTTCCATCGGTGTGCCATACATCGGCTCGGCTACCTCCACGCGCGGAATCAAGCTCGATGATCGAGGTCGTTCCATTGATCGTACCGAGTGTTGGGTGCGGCACCAGCTTTCCCAAACAAGCGGCAAAGTGCTCCTGCTCCGCGTCATCAAGATGCCCCTGATTGCGGAAGAAGATCACTTTATGTTCGAGCAGCAGGCTATTGATTGCAGCGACGGTTTGGCTCGGCAAATCACCCGAAAGTTTGATATTTCTAATTTCAACACCGATGCGCGCGGCGCGCTTGACGACGTCGGTCGCTGGAATGACACGCTCGGTCGAAGCCGTTTCTTTCATTGCAATTTTTCCAAGTTTTGCGGATTGTTCAAGCAGACGAGGGCGCATCTCACTCGCTTTCGATGACGAACCTCGCGCTGCGGGTACTCTTGAGCAAGCACCATGCCAGTCGGACACGAGCTGTGAACGTCGGGTCGATGATCCGAACAGCTTGCCAGGAGCTCGATGGCACCTCGATCCTCTTGCAATCCGAATCCGCGAATACACCAGAGGTGAAAACTCTGAGGCAAGCGCCCCGGGTCCGGGGGCGAAAGGCACGCAACACCGAGAGGAATTGTACCGCTCAGTACCCGAACAGAAACGCGCCATACGGCTTCGTGCAACTTTGAGCAGCGAGCCGTGCGTGCCGTTCTCATGCAGTATGGCACCTTCCCAACTGTTTGCAGCAATCGGCCAAATACGAGCCGCGTATGCGAACGAGCCATCACCGGCTCTAAGGTGTCCGGGACCTGCCCTGGCCGCGATCACTGCCGGAACTTCATCCGCTGGAAATGGAAGAGGAATAGATGACCTTGGAAGAGCCCCAAACGATTGAATTACGGTTTCATCCACGCGAAAGCCATTGATCCGCGGCACTGGGATCGCGATGTTCTCGATGCACCGACGTCCGAGAGCAGTGAGGCAGATGCCCGGCATTGTCCCGGTGTCTTTGCCTAAGACGGCAAAGATATGCCTACTACCGATCGTTATAGGTGTTTCAATGTTGTCGAAGTAATTACCCTCGACGAGTGCTTGCACAGACGATCCAGCATCCACTGCATGGAAAAATCCGCCGCTGTGTTGCGCATTCGTGTTGTGGAAGTAATTGTTAACGAGATGGATAATGGCCTGCGCACCGTCAATGTGCGGAGCCCGCCCCGAGATCTCATGAAAATAGTTATTTGCGATAGTGATCGTCTGCGGGACACCAAGAAACAGGAGGTTCCAATAGTGCTCCCCGTTACAATAGGAGGAATAGATATCGCTGCCATCGAAGTCGTTCCAGGATAGCCTAATATTCGTCGTGGGGCCAAAGCCGCCGGCAATCATCTGACGCCCGATATTGTGAAATCGGTTGTGATCGATCCACACCAGGTCGGCTCGTGCAATTGCAATAGCATCGCCGGCAAATATCACGCCTTCATTGATATCACTGATGGTCAGGTTGCGAATAACGACGTTGCTGACCCCATTCAGGCGCAGCCCCTTCCCTTTGATTGTAGCGGTCGAGCCAATGCCGATCACCGTTTTGTTTGAGCCAATTTCCAGCGGGCGCTTGCCGGCCCTGTCGAAGACGACCGACGTCTTCTCCTTGCCATCGCAATGCGCGTCGTTTCCATCGATAAGAAGAAGGGACTCACGCTTGTAAGGTACCGAACAGGCACGGCCGTGTTGGCATCCCTGCCCTTCGCCTCGCCCCTCCGTACCGGTAAAGTCTATGGTTCAAATTACCTGGATCTCGCGCGGAGTATGGTCATTGCACTGGCCGAAGCTGTACGACCGACATAACTCATAATTCAGAGCTTTGGTTGATCTGACCTGAACTATCTCGCCTCCCAGCCCGCCCGTCGCTGCAGAGCCAAAGCCCTTGATGGCCTCGCATCGCACATCGTTCGGTCCGAGCACGGACAAGACGCCGAGGACGGCAGCAAGTCCGCCGAGCACGCGCAACGGACGCTTGATGTGCTCCACCGTGTGTTTCATAGGCATATGCTCTCTCTTACCTCCGCAATTCCGCACGACAACTTGAATTTTCGAGCCGAAATGCTGAACTAGACGGGGCCATCCGCATGCGGCGTTAACGCCATTAGATCGTCGTCAATAAGGCAGCTGGTAACATCGGAAGCATGCTAAACAACAGTCGAGGTGTGCAGCCGCAGGCAGTGTGCCAGGTGGAATCGACCTGGGTAGCCATTGAGCGGCTCACGGCCGATGGAGCGCGGTCAGAATGAAAGCAAGATCCTATCCCACGTTTCACCGTAACGCGCACGGCTCGAAAGCAACGGCTTGACCAGCTTGCAACCGCGCTTTTTGATTTGCGCCTTCGACGCTTGATGGGCTAGCTGCCCTCAGGGACCAGCACGCCCCGGAATGCAACTACCAAACCTGGCTGTTCCTGCGATCCCGAATGAGGCGTACCGCAGTTCAAATCATGAGTCGCCCGGTTTCCGTCGGGCTGCCTGGGAGCTTTACTGATGTACACGCCGTCCTGCTTCCAACTTCTCGATATCGCCGACCTTCAACGGACAATGCGCGAGGCACGGACGGCGACACTGATCACGGCCACTCACGACGGGCTTGTTGGAGAGCGCAGGCTCGATGGGGACGATTTACGCGCACGTGGCGCGTGCTAATCCGCAGTGGAAGCTGACACCAACCGGAGAGGCCATGGCAATCTTCGCTGGGGCGGAGGCCTATATCAGCCCTTCATGGTACGTGACCAAGCACGAGGGAGGCGAGGCCGTACCAACGTGGAACTATGTCGCTGTGCATGCCTACGGACCAGTTGAGTTCTTCGAGGATTCCGATCGGGTCCGCGAGGTAGTCACGCGGCTGACCGATGTACATGAGCGCTCAAGCAAACACCCCTGGGCGATCTCGGACGCACCTGCCGATTTCATCAAGGCGGAGCTCGAGGGGATTATCGGCCTGCGATTGCAAATTACACGGCTAGATGGCACACGGAAGATGAGCCAGAACCGCAATGCCGCGGATCGCGCCGGCGTCATCGAGGGCTTGTCCAAGAGCGAACGTGAGGAAGACCGTCGTGCGGCTCACCTCATTCCGAAAGGATGACGAACCCGATCGACGTATTGTAAATGACCCGGTGTCACGTGGTTCCTCGACTGCTCTCCTTCTGCACAACCACGCACTTGCGGCGGGTTTCTGCTCCCGGCAGGTGCTTTACACAGGACAGGAACGCGCGGCGTCCGCGAGCGGCAACCGCGGACGCCCAAGCTGCTAGCCAATTCCAGCTTTTATGCCTTGCAAGTCTCAAGAGATTTGCAAGGAGCCCTCCAAGCGTCTTCTGACATTGCGGTCAGATTGCAGATTCTCTGACAGTTCACGACGGTATGCGGTCGCGCACACTCCCCAACGGGCAGCAAGAAACGCGAATGTCTCACCTTTGCAAGGTCGCGCACCTCACTTCTGTCGCGATGATCGGGGCTCCCGACCACCCTTCGACCTCGAGTTCGGCCTAAGACGTTCAAGAAACCTGTTTCCCCTGATCGACGCCCTCCGGCGCAACCGGCATGCTGAACTGAAAGACGGCCCCGTGAGGATCATTGGCGCCCGCCCACATCCGGCCCCCATGCGCCTCAATAATGGAATGGCAAATGGCCAGCCCCATGCCCATGCCTTCTGACTTGGTGGTGTAGAACGCCTCGAACATGCGGTCTGCGCTGTTTGGATCGAGTCCTGGACCTGTATCCCGAAAGCTGACCAATACATTATTCGAGCCATCTGTGCGCGTCGTTATCAGTAATTCGCGTTCGCCTTCGTTGATCTCGCTCATAGCCTCGATGGCATTCGTGATCAGATTGAGAATCACCTGCCGTACCTGAACGCGATCTGCCCGAACGAGCGGCAAAGCCTCAGGCCTTCGGGTTTGCACCCACACGTCATTTTGTGCAAGTTCCGCGCGGACTAGGGCCAACACCTCTAAGATCAATTCGTCAATTGCAAGAAGCTCGGTTTGCATGGGCGCTTTGTTCAAAAGAGCGCGGATCCGACGGATCACGTTTCCTGCGCGCATACTGTCACGAACAATCAAACCGAAGGTCTGCCGAACCTCTTCCAGATTTGGCGGTTGAGCACCGAGCCAATTTAGCCCCGCCCCCGCATTACTGCTGATCGCGGCAATCGGCTGGTTCACCTCATGCGCGATCGAGGCGGCCAGATGTCCCATTGTCGTGATCCGATTGGCATGTGCAAGGCCCATCAGGGTCTCGCGATAGCGCCGTTCGCTTTCGCGGGCCTCCGCTTCCGCTCTCTTTCGTTCTGTCAGGTCCAGGACGAAGCCAACACCTTGGTCCTCTCGCGCATCGAACACGGCGAGGCCAATGAGCACTGGCACGCGACTGCCATCCTTCCGAACATACTCTTTCTCGAACTGCTGAACAGCTCCGGTCCTTTTTGCTTCTGTGTGAGCATCCATTGTGCGCTCGTGCCATTCCGGAGGCGTCAGATCGAGACCGTTCACTCGGCCTGCGAGGAGATCTTCTTGCTCGTATCCAACCATCGTGAGGAAGGCTTGATTTGCTTCGATGATCTCGCCCCCTTCGTGAATGATAAAGATTCCGATGATGTTAGCGTCGAGCAAGCGCCGGATTTTCGCCTCCCGTTGCTGAACTTCGCTGTACAACCGGCTGTTTTCGAGCGCTGTTGCAGCTTGAGAGGCAAGCATTTTCTGCATTGATGTTCGGGCAGCCGAGAATATGCGCGGGGCGAGATTATTCTCCAGATAAAGTACGCCGATCAGCTTGCCCTGCGTGATGAGTGGCAGGCAAAGAATAGAACGCGCTTTGCGCTCGCGGATATAAGGATCTTCGGCAAATGAAGGCTGGACGACAGCGTCTTCGAGAACCACGTTTTCGCGGACACGTAGCACGAAATGCAGCACGGATTCGGGAAGAGCCATCGGAGTTACGGGCTGTTCATCCACCTTTATAACGAGCGCATCTGCTACCGTTTTGCCTTCCGCTTCGATCCGTGGCTCGTCGCCATGCAGCAGAATCAACACACCTCTTTCGGCGCCGGCCTGCTCAATGGTAGTCCGCATAAGCTTGTCAATTAGCTTCTGAAGCACAATCTCGCCGGAAATCGCCTGCGACACTTTGATCACCGTCGCCAGATCAAGTTGCTCAACCGGAGCTCCGATCGTCATGCCATTCACGGCAAGCGGGGGCTCCTGATGCATGAGATGCGGATGCAGCTCCTCGAGTTGACGCACCTTACCATCCGCTCCCCAACGAAGGTAGCCGCGCCGCGCGTCCTGCAGGTAAACCCGGGAGATCCTGGCAAAACCGCGTGCAGCATAAAAGCGCGCTGCAAGTTCACAAGCGATCCCCTCGTGGTGGGGGAAACCGTTACGTCCTGCGGTTTGGATTGAGTGTTCGTACAGTCGCATTGCGTCTGCATCCCGGCATTCTAACCTCGCAATTTCAGCGCCGACCAAGGCAGCCCGATTCTCGAAGTTGTCGGGGCAATTCGTCGCCCATGTCTGCAGTTGCCTGTAATGAGCATCAATGACATCTCGGTGTGGCTGTTGTTCGCCTTCGCCCAGCCTGTCGCAATAACACGAGTGAGACAGCGCACCATAAAAGTGAAACTCCGCGGTCAAGGGCTCTGTTGGTATGGTCCATAGTTTGGGCTCGGCCTTCGAGCGAGCCTCAACAGCCGCAGCATAATCGCCGGATAGGAAGCGCGCCTGAAGTTTGCGGATCCAGTAAACGGTTTCGCTAGGTGACTCCGGACTTCCTGCCAACGATCGTTCAACGTCTAGCTCGTCAAATTGTTGGTCGTCGAAGCAACCGAGCGAGCGCGTGAGGCCGCGCATGGTTCTGACGATTGCGAGCTGAGCGGCTACCGCCTCAGCAGCAAATTGTACCTTTCTGTTCCGGATCGTAGCAGCGCTTTTCTCTAACTCGTTCTGTACCTCTTTCAGGTGATCTCCGGCCATCATCATACTTCCGGTTAGATGGACCGAACTGTACGCCTCATAGATGACATCACCGCTACTGACCGCGGCTTCGAGGGCTCGCCGGATCAAAACTCGGCCGTCTCTAAGCGGCTTCGTCCACGGGATCACGGTGGCTCCGACGGCCAAATAGACGTGAGCCCGAAAACGAGAGAACTCGCCGCGATCAGCCAGATCGCAAGAAAGACGACCAAATTTATCGGCCGCTTGGTAGTCACCGAAGCGTCCGGCCGAGATTCGGCCTAACCATGCGTAATGGGCGCAGGAAGCATCAGTGTTGCCGTATTCGAGGCTGATGCTGACTGCTCGGCAGATCACTAAAGCGGATAAATTGGCGTCTGTGAAACCTGCAGCCGGAAGAATCCGCGTCAACACGGCGAGCGTGGCAAGCTTGGCCTGGTCTGTCATTCGAGGCAAACCAGCAAGATCCTCGATTGCGTCGGGCAGCTGTGACCACATCCGCTGATATTCGGCCAGCATTTCATGGTCCGTCGGACGCTGCGACCACTCGATCCCGACGTCGCGAAGATATTCGAGACCTATGAGCACTGCCCGGCCGTGCTGACCCAGCGTCAAGTAAATATCGACCCGCAAACATGCGACCGTTGCTCGTTGTGGCCCGTTCAAAGCTCGCTTCGACAGTGCGGACAAGAGACGCTCTGCAATCTCCAGCTGGCCTACCAAGAATTCGCATTCGGCCCGGCTGGTCTCGAGTGCGAACGCGAGCTCGCGGCGCCTTTGCCAAAAATTGGGCGCGAGCAGCGCAGCACCGACGGTGAAATATGCTAGCGCCGAGGCGTAGGCCGCCGAGGCCTTGGCACGCTGCCCTGCGATCAAGTTCAACTCGGCGAGCTGCTCTCGCTCCTGACCGGAAGCGATGAGCGCGACGCCTCGATTGAGCTGACTGACAATGTCGAAGATGGCCTCTTCGCGTTTGTGCGCAGGGATGTGTGCCGCGAGCATCCGACCGATCCGCAGATGGGAAGGAGCGCGCGAGGATTCCGGCATCAGCAAGTAGGCCGCCTCTTGAACGCGATCGTGGACAAAGCGGTAGGCTGTCCCATGCCGCACGATCAGTTCCTGCCGGATTGCCGGCCACACGGTCGCGTGCACTTGCTCCTCTGGAATTTCGAGCACAATCGCAAGCTCCGCCGTCCCGGCGATGTTGCCGAAACAGGCCAGCTGTTGCAGCGCTTCCTGCGTTTCCTTGGGCAGCCGGATGAGCTTGCCGAGCATCAGATCGACGACGTTCTCGGTGTACGCTTTTGCGTGAATTCGCTGCAGATCCCAACGCCAGCGCGCCGACACGTGATCGAACGTCAACAGCTGCTCTCCGGCTAGTTCAGACAAGAATTGAACGGCGAAGAACGGATTGCCCATCGTCTTCTGATGCACCAACTTCGCAAGCGGGGCAGCGCGTTTTGGTCCGCAGCGAAGGGTATGCGCGACCAACTGCCCGACGTCGTCTGCGCTGAGCGGCGATAGCGTGATCTCCTGTAGATTTAGGCCGGCTCTCCCGATGGACTCGAGCTTGCGTTTGAGCGGATGATCTGCATCAACTTCGTTGCTGCGGTAAGCTCCAATAAGCAGCAGGTGCAGATCCGGCTGGGTCAGCAGATCCTCGATCAGGTCGAGTGTGGCGGCGTCATACCACTGCAAATCATCGAGGAAGAGCACCAATGGATGGGTTCGCCGGGCGAACACGCCAATAAAGCGACGAAACACGAGCTGGAAACGGATTTGCGCTTGGCGGGCTGGAAGCTCAGCAACCGCGGGCTGCTCGCCGATAACAAGGCTCAAATCGGGGATCAATTCGACCATCAGCCGTCCATTCCCACCGAGCGCCTCCCGGAACGCCTGCCGCCAAGTCGCGAGTTCGCCCTCACTTTTGCTGAGAAGAGGACGCACAAGGCTCTGAAAGGTCTGCACTAGTGTCGCATATGGCACATCGCGCTTCACTTGGTCGAATTTGCCTGATGCCAAGAGCCCGCGATAGGGCACGAGTACTTTGTGTAGCTCCTGGACGAGCGAAGACTTACCGATGCCGGAATAACCGGCAACCAGCACCAACCTCGGCGCGCCGCTCTTCACTGCTCGATCGAAAGAGCCAAGCAAGGTCTCGATCTCGCGGGCTCTCCCATAGAGCTTCTCGGGGACGATCAACCGATCAGGTGTGTCGTCTGCGCCAAGTTCAAAAAGCTCGATGCGACCATGGTTGGCCCATGCTGCCAGACAGTGTTGCAGATCGTGTTCAAGGCCAGCGGCAGTCTGGTAGCGTTCCTCGGCGGTTTTCGCGAGGAGTTTCATCGCAATTTGAGAGATTGGCTCCGGGACATTTTGCGATTTCTCGAGGGGCGGTGTTGCTTTTCTTGCAATATGACAATGAATCCACTCCAACGGGTCTGAGCCCGTGAACGGCAGCGCGCCGGTCAGCATCTGGTAGAATATCACCCCAAGTGAATAGAGATCACTGCGAGAGTCGACCGAGCGATTCATTCGTCCGGTCTGCTCGGGCGCCATGTAGGGCAGCGAGCCGGCGATGAACTCGGCAGGCTCAAGCGGCACCCGCTCGCGGGAAAGCCGGGACGCCAGCCCGAATCCGGTGAGTCGCACTTGTTCGTCAGGACAATTGACCAGAATGTGACCGGGTTTCAGGTCCTTGTGGATTAAGCCGCGGCGGTGGAGCTTGCCCACGGACCTCGTGACACCAATAGCAAGGCGCAGGAAGCGCTGAGGCTCCATGCCGACTCCAACTAAGTTTAGCAGCGGCTCGCCGCATGGATCCTCCAGGACCAGCATGGTACGACCAGCTTCCCGGATGAGTTCCAGAGGCCGCACCGCCCATGCCTCATCTAGCTCCTCTCTCAGCTCATACTCGTGGGCGAGGCACTCGATCGTGGCGGGGTGTTCCCCGGTGGGCCGCACGAGAAGCACGACAGCCTTGCTGCCGTTGATTTGCCGCCACGCACGGCAGAACACACGACCTCCGTCCCTCCACAGGGGCTGGATGTCGTTGTCGAGACTTGAGCCGAACACATTTCGGCTGGGAGGGGCGCGCGGCATTTGCCTGACCAGACTAAGAAGACGCGCGCCAAATCTGACACATAAGAGGCGCCATTGTGAAGGAACTTCACAAAATTCGCTGCAGGGTCCCGATCATGGCCGCCAAAGAGAGCCCGCAGCAAGCACAATATAACGGACGCAAGCTGTATGTTAGAGCCCGATCGTGTCGATCGAGCGCAGCCCTGCGCGCAGCTCGAGCCCGGGCGGCGGCTCCGGACTACGCAGCGCGCCGGCGCGGAAGGAGTCCTTCGCGATAGAGCGACTCAAGCCGAAGGCTTCCCACGCCAAGGACAGCGGCTCGATTGACGTGTGGCCGAAAATGCCGCCACTAACAATGAAGTTGTTTGGCACGTCTACTTTGAAGAGGAACAACTCGCCCGGCTGGAGCGCCCGAAACTGCGTGGTGCCGCTGGGTTGCCACGAAAAGGTTAAAGATAGCTGGAATACCGGGCCGCCCTCTGATTCGTATTTCAAGGCGGCGGCACGGACAAAGCCTGGCAGCAATCCTCTTGAGGCAAATGTAGGGGACGGTTGTCGCCGGTCCAGCGGCGATCGAACCTCTCAACCACGAGCACACGGTTGCCTTCAAACTCCTCAATCGCGATGGCGGCGCTCGGAAGTCCGAGAGCTGCTGTCAGCTGGCAGAAGAACTCATTCTCGACGCTGTAGGAAAGATTGAGGCCGTTCGGTAGTCGGTCAATCCGCGGTTTGAGAATGTCCGTCGTGGCTGTAGTCGCCAGCGGCTTGTACCAACGCCCTTTCCAGAACAAGAGCGCGGTCTTTTCCTGGGCGCCGGCGATCGAGATCCGAAAGTCCTCGTCCTCACCAAGCTCAAGGAGAGCCGATGCAAAGGTCGCCGAGAAGCCGGGCGATTCTCGTCGTCAACGGGTCTGCCGTCAACAGCCGCGGCAGCGCCCGGGTTCGATGCCGTCCGGCAGGAATTGCAATGGGCCGACGCAGTCCCGTCCGACACCAGTGAGTAGGTCGTAAGCGTCGATGCCCTGAGCGTGGACTCGCTCCGCCATACGATGGCGGATGGGCATGCTGTCGGGCAGGAGATTGTCGGAAACGGCGACGACAGCGGCACCGATATAGCGGTCCCTCACGCAGAGCAGAAATAGCGACACGGGCAGCGCATGCTCCCAGGCAAGCCAGGACGGATCGTGCTGAAAGTCGATTGCGCCGACGAATGGTGTTCTGCAATGCGCGTTCACCGGCTTCGGATGAGGAGAGCACAAGGTTCGCTTTGTGGGCAATCTCGGATCGGCACATACTTTGATCCGTCATCTCCTCGACGAAGATGGGTGCGCTGCCTAAAACCCAGCGACGCTCCTTACAAGCTGGGTTCCAGCGAGCCCTTCTTCGATAGCCCTTTCGAACGGAGACGGCTGCGATCCTGAACGACGTGTTCCTTGCCCTGACCAAGGCCGGCCACCAGCCTTGGATTGGCGAACAACCCCGCAATGTCAGCATGACAGTGGGCCGTTAAGACGATCTCGTTCACGCTCGACCACCCGGGGCCAGGACGCAGGCCAACGGACGACTCCAAACACCGCATGAAGCTTCCGAAACCCTCCGACTGGAGATCCAAGCCACTGGAGAACAGCGGAACGCCTTCTCGTCCCAGTCGCGCTGCGACAGATCTAACTTGCCAACTACGAACTCCACCTAGTCGGCTCGAGAGATGCTAACTCGATCAATCTACAAGACATGTACAACGTGACCCTACGTACGATTCAAGCCTTTCCCGTCTGTGTGAAGTAGCAGGGAGTCACCATCTACTTTGGCTGCTAAACGAGTCTCAGTTTTGCCACGCGGGTCACATCATCTGGGACACCATCACCACGGATGTACTGGCGATGTGGGGCGAACCCGGCACACTTCTTCTCAAAGGAGTGCGCCGGGCCGCCTTAATGAGTTGCGTCGGAAGATTGATGAGCTAATGGGCGGTTGGCGGCTGCTCCAAGCGGACCGCTCGAGCCAGTTTCAGCCCTATACTGCGGCATTGAGGAGCTAAGCTTCGAATCAGCGTGCTCGATACGCACCTATGGTGCCCGCCAATCCCGCGAATGCGCCCTCTCCATTTGAATTACACACATCATCCTCGGATACGAGCAGCGAAGCAATCGGCAGGACGCACGAACGTGGGCGCCCCCGCAGCTCGAGATGATTACATTTCCTACAAAGCACGACCGAAAGGACTTGAATCGCACCATGCGTCAGGTTGTACGAAACCGATGCAAGGTGCTTTCCCAAGCTCGCTAAAGACGCAACTCACAGGCGCTCTGACGACGCAAAAAAAGAATTTATGTGCTGATGCCGCTGCTACTCGTTCTGATGTCCATTTTCTTTACTGCGGGTGCGATAGTCTACGCCTCATGCCGATCTCAACAACGCCGGCGGGATCGGCGCATGCACAGGCACATTGGCCCCAATTCGCTCAGCTCGCGCCCCCGCGTGCAGCTACCCAGGCGGCGGGCATTTTGATCCGGCCGCTTAACGAGAGTCCGCCGACGCCTCATGCGCCTGAACGGGGATGCCAAGCGGCATCCGCCGCCAGCTAGAGCGAGCGCCTCAACTTGGCTGCTGATTGATTTGATCAATGCCGCCGGGCCGTTCCAACGGGACGGCGGACAGACGGAAGCCAGTTCTCGACCACTCGGGCCCTTTTTGCTAGACTTTCGTGATAATGTCTTACGCACGCAAACGGCTGGCCGTTCGCATACCTGGAAGATCTCAGAGATTTGCACTGCGCGAAAGCTCCTGAGAAGGCCGCCACGAGCAACCTTTGGTCGTGGCTCCACGGAACTTCTATCACGATTGCAAATGTGAGGCTTTTATCGTGACCAAGCGCTCTGAACCGCGGAAGCAAGCCGCAACTGTCGAAGGGCCGGAGGTGAGACCGAGCGTGTTGGTCGTCGACGACGACCTCTCAATGCGCGAATCGCTCGTCAACCTGTTTCGTTCGATCGGTCTAGACGTTGTTGCTTTCGGATCGGCCCAGGAACTGCTCCAGAGCGAGCTTCCTGATGTTCCCAGCTGCCTTGTGCTTGATATCAGACTGCCGGGCTTGAGCGGGCTGGAGCTCCAGATTGAATTAGCCAAACTGAAGGTTCACATTCCCATTATTTTCATCACCGCTCATGGCGATATTCCAATGACCGTCAAAGCGATGAAGAATGGAGCAATCGATTTTCTCGGCAAGCCGTTTCGCGATCAGGAATTGCTCGATGGAGTGGTCGCAGCGATCGAACAGGATCGCAAGAGACGAGCTATAGACAAGGTTGTCACGAAGCTGCAGTCCTTGTTCGAGGCTCTAAGTCCACGAGAGCAGGATGTCTTGAGACTGGTCGCCACGGGCCTCTTGAACAAACAGGTAGCCGCGGAACTCGGGCTTGCCGAGATTACAGTCAAAATCTACCGGGGGCACGTGATGAAGAAGATGGGTGCTCGATCACTAGCCGATTTGATTAGAATGGCGGAGAGGCTGGGAATTGGGACCGACCGTTTCAGAGTACAAACCTAAGTATGATTTTACAATTTCTTCGTACACGCGCACCCTTCAGCTGGCCGCCGTGCTTCGGCCAGTGCCTTCGCCCAACCAGGACGGGTGGTCTTGTCTAACACTATTTCCGTTGTCGACGATGATCCTTCAATTCGTGTCGCGCTGAACAACCTCTTGAAATCACAGGGCCACATCGTTCATACGTTTGCTTCGGCTGAGGAATTCCTGGAGTCGTCTCAATTGAACGGCACGTCCTGTGTAATTGCAGACGTGCAGATGCCCACGATGAGCGGCTTTGAACTTTTAGAACAGATGCGGGCCCAAGGCCACGCTGCGCCATTCATTTTGATTACTGCCTTCGCGGATGATCGCACGCGAGCCCGCGCTTTGAGCGCCGGCGTGACCGGCTTTTTCGCTAAACCGTTTCCCGCTCGGGACTTGATGGCTTGCGTCGATGAAGTACTTCGCGAGCACCGTCCCGGAACAGACGCGTGAAAGCGGGGCAAGCAATCTGGACCAAGCCGCACCCGCGCAGCGCTCACGATGTCGATCAACGCGCGATTGCTCGTGCTTACCCCGTGCCAGTGGCGACCATCACCTTTCCATGTAGCCGCACTCCTGTCGCTGTTGTCGCACTTTCGACGTCTGGTTGAAGCACTTGCTAGTTCGGGCTCCTGACAACATGCCTCTCGTATGATCGCGTAATCCGACGAGGCCGAAGCGCTCGTCGCGTTAACCCAGGAGCGCGCGATCTTGAGTGCGACAACCATTGCTGAGTTCGGCGCGAAAGCGCCACGGGTCCGGCCGCCGAGTTGGGGGGAAAAGGAGGCGGCGATCGCGGCCAACATCACGGAGTTTGTCAAGACGTTCGCTGCGGAATTCCGAGAAGCCGCAAAGACGTATGTTGGCAGATCGAATGTTGGCGGATCGAACGTTTTGCACCGCCAGATCCGCTAAATTCGGTTCGATCCCAGCAACTCTTCGGACTGAAGCACCGGAAGCACCGGAAGCTTACGCATCTGTTGGAATGACAACACAAGTGCCGCTGGCAGATTCGATCTCAAGCCATGCCCTTGCTGCCGAACGCATCCACGCCGACGACCCCCCGCGATTGTGTCGACCAAGCGCAAGGCCAAAACCGGTCGGGCGGCGGGCGTGTCCTTCTAGTCCCTGAGACCGTGGCCTGAGCATGTCGCTTCCGGCTCGCGGTCCATGTTTGCCCGGAGGGCGTCGGATCTTTCCGAGTCAGATGAACTTTTCGGATCACATCCTCCCTCCTTTCCACGATTTATCTATATATCCTGATGCAAGGTACCGCACGCATGCGCAACGTCTTCGCGCGCGGCTAGGTAAACCTGTTCGCGAAAGGTGACTTAACACGGGGGCCGTCGCTGGATGGGGACGAAGCTACTAGAGATGGTAGCTTTGTTCCGCCTGGTTCTCAGGTAACCCGTTGGAGCTGATTTTCAGATGCGCTACGCGCAACCCAAACGATGCCCAGAGGCGAGGAACCCGCGGTCATGGCCTGCCAGTCCTGCACGATGTTGGCCCGCGTTGTTTCATCGGGCAGATTGTCCGGTCGACGCGACGACCGCATGGTTGGAGTACACAGGGGCGCCGAATGAAGACAATTGAAACGCTAGAGTCCAATGTGCGCGCGTACTCACGTTCCTTTGTCTTCAATGGGGCGCGCGGTTCAATTATGTTCACAGAGGGCGGCCGAAAGGTCATTGACTTTCTGTCTGGCGCTGGAGCGCTAAACTATGGCCACAACAATCAGCAGATCAAAGCAGCAATCAGCGACTATCTGGAGTCGGACGGGGTCGTCCACGGCTTGGACATGGCCACTCCAGCGAAAGTCGAATTCATGGAGACCTTTGGTGACCTGCCGCTGAACTTTCATCCATTGGCGATTAGAGTCTCGGCGGATGTTACGCCGTTTGGCGCGGGGTGAACAACGTGCGATCGGCGGAGCTGGTCGGGGTTGCGCAGCCGGTCGCACGTTGCGGTGAGGTTGGCGGAATAGGCCGCGGGTGTTAGATAGCCCAGCGACGAATGCGGGCGGTGGCTATTGTAGTCATCGGCCCACGCCGCAATCCTGGTTCGGGCGTGATCAAGGCCGAAGAACAGGGTTTCGTTGAGAAGCTCGTCTCGCATCCGGCC
>NZ_JBVVPA010000033.1:0-51683 GCF_055807555.1 Bradyrhizobium sp. Ken64
CACAAGGCTGTTTCTACCCCGCACAGGCGCGCCATCCCGCTGGACAGTTTTTTAAAATGTCGCGCTCCATGCGCAGCCGTTCGTTCTCCTGGCGCAGGCGGGCGATCTCCGAAGCCTGGTCCGCCGACATCGGCGTCGCCTGCGTGGTGGGGCGCCACGCCGCCGATGCCGGCTCCTGCCGGAGCTTATCGACCCAGCGTCGCAATACCGAGTCGCGCAGACCGAGCTCCTTGGCAACCGCCCCGATCGAGCGTCCGCTTGATACCACCAGTTCGGCGGCCTGGCGCTTGTACTCCTCAGTAAACGACCGACGTTGACGTTCCATTCGACACCTCCGGGCTCAACGAGCCTACTACAGGTGTCCACCCATTCGGAGGAGGTTCAATAGATACCCCTCATCCGGCGCTTCGCGCCACCTTCTCCCCCAAGGGGAGAAGGGAGGAAGGCAGCGCACTCCTCACTATCTTCTCAATTCCCCCTCGCCACCTTCCCCTTCTCGCGCGTTGCCGCAACCACATCGCGCACCAGATCGAACACACCGTCCGCTTCCGGGGGCCAGTTCGGCGAGCGGCCCATCCGCACGATCACCAAGCGTTCCGACGGAATCACGATCGTGTACTGCCCGATCGTGCCCTTGGCGAAGAAGGCATCGCGCGGCCAGCCGTGATCGATGCGGAAGGTCGCGCCAAAACTGTCGCCCTGGTTGGTCCAGAAGCCGGTGCCGATGCCGACCCAGGCATTGGGCGTCGCCGACGCCGAGTAATTCACCCATCCCTCAGGCAGGATGCGCCTGCCGCCGGCGACGCCGTCGTTGAGATAGAGCTGGCCGAAGCGCGCCCAGTCGCGCGCGGATGCGAGCATCTCGCTCGACCCCTTGATCGTGCCGGCGCCGTCGAGCTGGAGCGTGACATGGCGCATGCCGAGCGGCGCGAACAATTCGCGGCGCGCGAAGGCAAGCGCTCCTTCGGGATTGCCGCCGGCGGCGTTGCGGATCAGATGCGCGAGCAGGATGGTGTTGCCATCGTGATAATTCCACACGGTGCCCGGCGCGGTCGCAAGCGGCATGCTCGCGGCATAGGCTGCCATGTCGTCTTCGGTGAATTTCATGCGATTGACCGGCTCGAAGGCGGAGCCGAGCGAGGCCTGCAGCGAGCTGCCGAGCGCCAGACCCGCGGTGTGGCGCAGCAATTGATCGACGGTGATGGCGTGACGAGGATCGTCCGGATTTGTCCAGGCGGCGACCGGTGCGGGCCCGTCGAGCTTCAGTTGGCCCTGGCGCACGAGGATCCCGGTGAGAGCCGAAATCACGGACTTGGTCATGGAGAAGCCGAGCAGCGGCGTCTCCGGTCCGATGCCGTCCGCGTAGCGCTCGGCGATGATGCGGCCCGACTTCATGATGACGATCGCGCGGGTGCGGCGGTATGGCGGCTGCGCAGGTTCGGCGAAGGCATGATCGAGCGCGGCTGACAGCTCCGGGCTTTGCGGCGACACGATTGCGGGGCCGGCAATCTCGGGCAGCAACGACGGCTGCCTGTCATCCGGCGGCAGCCTGACCTCGGCAATCTCCGCACCGTGCTCGAGCGTGCAGCCGAGTCCCTCGCGATAGACGGCATGGCTGCGGCCAATGCCGAACAACGTCACCGTGACGTCCTTGCGTGCGCGATCGACCTGATAATCCATCGCCCAGGTGAGCAGACCGGCGCCCGGCATCGCATCGGCGGTCTCGGTCAAATTACGCCTGATATCGAGGCCCGAGACAAACGTCTCGGAACAGAGCACGTCGGCGATGAAGCCGGTCGCGACCTTGGGCACGTCATGGGCGCGAACCGCGCCGAGCGCGAGGCCCGCAATGGCGGTGGTGGCGGCGAGTAGGACGATCTTGCGGCGGCGGGTCACGGGCTTGCTCCGGCTTGAGGCGCGTGCCGGAGACGAAGCGGCATTCACGCGATGCCCGCTCGCCGGATTTGGAAAACGGCGCAGCCGAAAACCGCGAGACGCTCGCCGATTCTGAAATAATCCAAATATTTCAGTACACTAAAGAATTAGACGGCATTGACCTTGAGCCGCCGATATTCCGTCGGCGTCACGCCGGTCACGGCCTTGAAGGCACGGTTGAAGGGGCCGAGCGACTGGAAGCCGGAATCCATCGCGATGGTGATGACGGGGACTTCGGCCTGGGCGGGATCGGCCAGCGCGGCTTTGGCCTCCTCGATCCGGTGGTTGTTCAGGAACACATTGAAATTGCGGTAGCCAAGCCCCTGGTTGATCAGCCGGCGCAGCCGGTATTCGGGAATTTTCAGCCGGCCCGCCAGCACGCCGATGCTGATGTTCTCCTGCCGATAGATCCGTTCGTCCGCCATCAGCCGCATCAGGGCCTCGATGAGCTTTTGGTCGGCAGCATCGTCGGCCGCAGGCTGGCTCGCCGTGATCGCCGGCGCAGCCTCCGCGGCAGCTGGAAACAGGTCGGCGCCATCGACGCGCATCATCGCATAGGCGATAGCCGCAACGATGCTGGCAAGCACGCCGGCGTTGACGGTGTTGGCGACGTCGCCGACGTCGCTGCCGACGACGAGGATCTGGAGCACCGCGTTCAATCCGCCATAGAGCGCGGCAGCACAGACGATGAAGATGCGAACACGGCGGCGGCGCTCGACCAGATCGGCCGACCATGAGGCGATCGTCTGCATGATCGCGAGCGCAATGAAGCCGAGCACGATCATGTTCACCGCGGTGACGGCGGACCGGACATGTCCGCCGGGTGCGATCCAGAGACAGCTGGCGAAGCTGAAGGCTGTCACCAGCCCCCAGGTCAATCCGTGCCACCGGTGCAGGCGAAACTCGTCGTCGAACAGCGCGCGCGTGAACAGCCAGAACACCACGATATTGCCGGTCGACACCGCGATCAGCGGCGCATGCCATGCCGGGACCAGCGACGATACGCCGACGGAATAGCTCGCGGCATGCGCTGCCGAGCCGAGCGCAAAGGCCGCACCGAGCCGGGCTGCCAGAACATTGCGGAAATCCGAGAGCAATGACGCTGCTAGCACCAGCAGCAGCGCGACGCTGGCAGCACGAAACGCGAGCTCGGTTGCGGCAAGGGTCATCGGGTGCTGCGATGGGTCGCGGTTGACATCAGCCGAACATCCTTCGTTGCGCCTATTTTTTCAAGGACCATCGCGCGCCGCGCACTCTGTCATCGTCCGGCTTGACCGGACGATCCAGTGTTCCGGGACGGTCATGATCGAACAGGTAGGCCGCGGCGTACTGGATCGCCCGCTTTCGCGGGCGATGACGGCGGAGTATGTGGTCCGGGCTTAGCCGCGACGGCCGCGCGAAATCCTGCTAGGATTTAGCTCGAAAAAGCCAAAAGGAGTCCACATGAGCTGGCAACCCTCGAACGATCCCGTGCTCGGCGATCCCATGTCCTGCGATGCGCTCGATCTCGTCATCGTGCCGCGCACGCGCGATCTCGGCGATGGCTTCGCGGTCCGGCGCGCATTGCCGCACGGCAAGCGCCAGATGCTCGGTCCCTTCATCTTCTTCGACCATTTCGGGCCGGTGCAATTCGTCTCCGGCAAGGGCATGGATGTTCGGCCGCATCCGCATATCGGGCTTGCCACCGTCACCTATCTGTTCGACGGCGCTATCATGCATCGCGACAGTGAGGGCAACATCCAGGAGATCCAGCCCGGCGCGATGAATTTGATGACGGCCGGCCGCGGCATCGCGCATTCCGAGCGCACCCCGGATGTACAACGCGCCTCGGGGCAGAAGATGCTCGGCCTACAAAGCTGGATCGCGCTGCCGGCCGGATCGGAAGAGATCGCGCCGTCGTTCCAGCACTACGGCGCTGGTGACTTGCCGATGGTCTCCGAGCGCGACTTCACCGCGAAGGTGATCGCGGGCTCGGCCTTCGGCGTCGCCTCACCTGTTTCGATGGTGTCGCCCTGGTTCTATACCGAGGTCACGGCGGTCGCGGGCGCGATCGTGCCGCTCGATCCTGATCACGAGGAGCGCGCCATCTACGTCGTCGACGGCGAGGTCGAGATCGCGAACGAGCGCTACGAGGGGCCGCGACTGCTGATCTTCCGTCCGGGCGACCGCATCACGGTGAAGGTGCTCAAAGCCACACGGATGATGTTTCTGGGCGGCGACGCCCTGGAAGGCCCGCGCCACATCTGGTGGAATTTCGTCTCCTCCAGCAAGGAGCGGATCGAGCAGGCCAAGCAGGACTGGAAAACCGGCCGCTTCGCGGCGGTTCCGCAGGAACATGAGTTCATTCCGCTGCCGGAATAGGCTATCCCGGTTTCCGGTCGCGCGATCAGGCGCGGCCGGATGTCCTGTCGCAAGGCCTTGCTCCGAAAGTTCTGCCGATGACTACCATGCTCTCCAGCGACCTGCCGCTGCCCAAGATCGGGCGCGGCAAGGTACGTGATATCTACGCCGTCGACGACGACCGCCTGCTGCTCGTCACCACCGACCGCATCAGCGCCTTCGACGTCGTGATGGGCGAGACCATCCCGATGAAGGGCGCGGTCCTGACGCAAATCAGCGCGTTCTGGTTCAACGAGCTCGAAGGCGTGGTGCCGCATCACATGATCAGCGCCGACACCGACGAGATCGTCGCCGCCGTGCCGGCCTTGAGACCGCATCGCGCCGAGATTCTCGGCCGCGCCATGCTGTGCCGCCGCACCACGGTATTTCCGATCGAATGCGTGATCCGCGGTTATCTCTCGGGCTCGGCCTGGAAGGAATATGCGGCAAGCGGCACGCTGGCCGGCGAAAAGCTGAAAGCGGGACTGGTCGAGAGCGAGAAGCTGGAGCCTTCGATCTTCAGCCCGGCGACCAAGGCCGAGACCGGCCATGACGAGAACATCACCATCGCGAAGATGCGCGAGGTCGTCGGCGACGAGACGGCCTATACGCTCGAGAGCATGACGCGCGCGATCTACACGCTCGGCGAGGAGCTCGCCCGCGAGCAGGGCATCATCATCGCCGACACCAAGTTCGAATTCGGCCGCGACAAGGACGGCCGCATCATCCTGATCGACGAGGTGATGACACCTGATTCCTCGCGATTCTGGGCCGTCGACGCTTACAAGCCCGGCCAGCCGCAGGCGAGCTTCGACAAGCAGCCGCTGCGCGACTATCTCGACGTCGAACGCCGCGCCGGCCGCTGGAACGGCGACGCCCCGCCGCCGCCTTTGCCGGCAAGCGTGGTGGACGCGACCAGCAAGCGGTATCTGGAAGCGTATCGCCGCGTGACGGGAAGTGAGCTAAAGCTTTAGCTCGGCTGTTTCGTCCCGCGCCGTCATTGCCCGCCGGCTCGATGCCTCCCCGGCGTCGTCCTGGTGAAAGCCAGGACCCATACCGTGAGGTCTATCCCGTGCGTTCGGTACAAATCCCAAAGGCACAATCATCGCCAAACTGCTCCCTGGGGTAATGGATCCTGGCTTTCGCCAGGACGACGCCGAATGGCGGGCGCTCCAGTTTCTTCCATCTGCCGTGTATGATTGGCCGTTCACACACGATGGATCGCGTCCGCTCGGAGCGGAACCTGCTGATGGTTGAAGCAATAAGCGCCGCCAGACCTGTCGGATAGCTCATACTTGCAAGAATCCTGTTGCGCTAGGCTCGCAGTCGTCTACGTCTCGAACAGGAATTTTCATGAGCGAGTGTCACGGCGTGACCGATCCCGCAATTGGCTTCACTCCGTCGACCGGGCTTAATCCGGCGCTCAAGCGCGCGCTGAACGATATATTGGGCGGCAGCGCCGCCAGTGTCCTGACCGTCACGTTCGGACTGTCCTATTCGCTGCTGATCTTCGCGGGGCCGCTGTCGCCCTATCTGTCCTACGGCATCACGGCAACTTTCGTCAGCTCCGCGGTACTTGCGGCCGTCGTCGCGCTCGGCAGCTCCCTGCCCTTCGCGATTGCAGCCCCCGACAGCTCGACTGCCGCGGTGACGGGTATCCTGGCCGCCTCGGTGGTCGAACGTATCGAGATCGCGAACCTGTCGACGCCGTTGCTGTCACCGATCCTGATCACGCTCGGCCTGTCGACGATGCTGACGGGATTGGTGCTGTGTGGCCTCGGCTTGACGCGGCTTGGCCGCGCCATCCGCTACGTGCCTTATCCGGTGGTCGGCGGCTTCCTCGGCGCAACCGGACTTCTCATTGTCATGGGTGCGGTCCGGGTGATCACCGACCATCCGCTGCAATTCGCGACGCTGTCGCACTTCGCCAACCGCACCATCGTGCTGGAGCTCGGTGCCGCCTGCGCCATGGCGCTGGTGCTGTATCTCACCTGGCACCGCTCGCGCAGCCCGTTCGGACTGCCCATCATCCTGGTCGGCGGCGTGCTCACCGCGCATCTGGCGTTCTGGCTCACCGGCGTTTCCTTCGATGAGGCGCGCACGCTGGGCTGGACCTTTCAGGCCCCGCCGCAAGCGGTCTTCATGCTGCCCTGGCACACCGACGATCTCGTCCGCTATCCCTGGTTTGCCATCCCGGACCTGCTTGGCAATGTCGTTGCCGTCATCTTCGTCACGGCCTCGAGCACGCTGTTCAACACCACCGGCATCGAGGTGGCCACGCATCGCGAAGCCAATCTGGAGTGTGAGCTGAACGTCACCGGCGCCGCCAATATCCTGACCGGCCTGCTGGGCGGCTACGCCGGCTGCAGCTCGACCAGCCGCTCGATGCTTAATTTCTCCAGCGGCGGCCGCGGGCGCCTGTCCGGCCTCACGGCCGCAGCGCTGTCCCTGCTGGTGCTCGCCGTCGCACCCGAGTTGCTCGGCTTCATCCCCAAATTCGTGCTCGGCGGCCTGTTGCTCTATCTCGGCGCCGACCAGTTGCACAAATGGATCATCGAGTCGCGCAAGCGTCTGTCGAAGCTCGAATATCTGTCGCTGATCGCCATCATCGCGATCATCGTCGCCTGGGGTTTCGTACCGGGCATCCTGATCGGCGTCATCATCGGCTGCGCAACGTTTGCGTTCAGCGCCGCGCGGGTCGAATCGATCAAATACAGTTTCGACGGCTCGGAGTACCGCTCCTCGCTCGACCGCTCGCGCGACGACCAGGACGTGCTGCTGGCCCATGGCGGCAAGATCCAGGGCCTCAATCTCCAGAGCTATCTGTTCTTCGGCTCCGCCAACCGGCTCTACCAGCACGTCAAGCGATTGCTTCAGGAGCGCCCCGAATGCCGCTATCTGCTGTTCGACTTCAAGCTCGTCACCGGCGTGGATTCATCGGCTGCCTATAGCTTTGCCCAGATCAAGCGCAGCGCTGGCGAACTCGGCGTCGAGCTGATCCTGGTGCATCTGTCGGCTGCGGCCGAGAAGGTGCTGCGCTCCAGCGACTTCGTCGGCGACGGCGTCACCATCATCCCCGAACTCGATCGCGCGCTGGAATGGTGCGAGAACGAGCTCATCTCGCAGCATCAGGAGCTGGCGCAGGAAGAAGCCAGCCTGCGCGACTGGTTCACGCGCATGCTCGGCAGCGAGGACGGCGCCGACGAACTGATCCGCCGCTGCCAGCGCATCGAGGTCGAAGCCGGCGAGGTCATCGTGCAGGCCGGCGATCCCGCCGATTCCATGCATTTCATCCTCGACGGCCGCGTCGGCATCATGATCCCGGCCGACGACGACCGCACCACGCGCGTGCGCAGCCTCGGCCGTTACACCACGATCGGCGAGATGGGGCTGGTGTCACAGACACCGCGCAGCGCGACGATCCAGGCCGAAGTCGATAGCGTGCTCTACGTGTTGAACACACACCAGTTCGACGCCATCAAGACCGAGGATCCGGAGCTCAGCCACAAGCTGCTGACCTATTTCGTGTCGGTCATGGCGGAGCGGCTGACGTTTGCGAACCGGACGATCGCGGTGTTGAGGCGCTAGCGAGGCCGTAGGGCAACGATCGCACCACACACATTGGATGTCGTCCTGGCGAAAGCCAGGACCCATACCGCGGAATCTATCTATCGCAGGCGGTGGAAGTACCGGACCACCAATCTTCGCCAACCGCCTCGCTGGGGTAATGGGTCCTGGCTTTCGCCAGGACGACCCTGGAGGAGGCATTGCCTTCATCACATCCGCGAATGACGGCGAGCCCCTAAACCCCCGCCATCATCACGTATTTGATCTCGACATATTCTTCCATGCCGTGATGCGAGCCTTCGCGGCCGAGGCCGCTTTCCTTGACGCCGCCGAAGGGCGCGACTTCCGTGGTGATCAGGCCGGTGTTGACGCCAACCATGCCGGATTCCAGTGCCTCGGCGACACGCCAGACGCGGCCGAGATCGCGGGAGTAGAAGTAGGAGGCGAGCCCGAACGGCGAGGCGTTGCACATCGCGATGACGTCGGCCTCGTCCTTGAAGCGGATCACCGGCGCGAGCGGGCCGAAGGTCTCTTCCTGCGCCACCAGCGAGTCCGGCTTGACGTCGGCAAGGACGGTCGGCTCGAAGAACGAGCGTCCGAGCTCGCTGCGCTTGCCGCCGGTGACGACCTTGGCGCCGCGCTTCACGGCGTCCGCAATGTGGCGCTCGACCTTGTCGACCGCTTTCAGATTGATCAGCGGGCCCTGCGTGACGCCGGTTTCCGTGCCGTCGCCGATCTTCATCGCCGCGACCTTCTTCGACAGCTTCTGCACGAACTCGTCGTAGATCTTGTCCTGGGCGTAAAGGCGGTTGGCGCAGACGCAGGTCTGGCCCATGTTGCGATACTTCGAGACGATCGCGCCTTCGACCGCCGCATCGATATCGGCGTCGTCGAACACCACGAACGGCGCGTTGCCGCCGAGCTCGAGGCCGAGCCGCTTCACGCCGACGGAGGCCTGCCGGTAGAGAATCTTGCCGACCGCCGTCGAGCCGGTGAAGCCGACGAAACGCACGGCCGGATGCTCGCACAGCACCTTGCCGATCGGCGCTGCATCGCCGGTAATGATGTTGAGCACGCCCTTGGGGATGCCGGCCTTCTCGGCAAGCACGGCCAGCGCCAAGGCCGAGAGTGGCGTCTCGTTGGCGGGCTTAAGCACCACGGTGCAGCCCGCAGCCAGCGCCGGCGAGACCTTTCGCGTGATCATCGAGTTCGGGAAATTCCACGGCGTGATCGCGCCGCAGACGCCGATCGGCTGCTTGATCGCGAGCAGGCGCGCATCCGGCCGCTGGGTCGGGATGGTCTCGCCGTAGACGCGGCGGGCCTCCTCGGCGAAAAACTCGATATAGGCGGCGCCGATGTCGACCTCGCCGAGGGCTTCAGTGAGCGGCTTGCCCTGCTCGGAGGTGAGGATCAGCGCGAGGTCCTCGCGATTGGCGATAATCAGCTCGAACCATTTGCGCAAGATGTTGGAGCGCTGCTTGGCGGTGTGCTTGGCCCAGGCCGGGAAGGCGCGCTCGGCGGCCTCGACCGCCCTGGTGGCGTCATCGGCCGAAAGCTGCGGAACCTTTGCGAGCTCGACGCCGGTCGCGGGATTGTTGACGGCGAAGACCGGCGATCCGACCCAGGCGCCGTCGATGTAGCAGGCCTCCTTCAGAAGCGACGGGTCCTTCAACCGGTCGCGCAGATTGGACGTGGCGTGCTGGGCACGAGCGGTGGCGGTCGGGGTCATGGCGTTACTCCCAAAGGCTTTTGCGGGCTGTTCCGGTTCGGCCGGAATATAGGGAGAAGCGGCGAGCAATGCACCGTCCCGCAACGCACATCTGCTGGGAGCCAGGCTGGGAGCGGCGCGTCCTTACGCCGCGCCGCTCAGATAGGTCTCGCGCCGGCCGATCATACGCTCGGCGGCGGCCTTGGCGTCCGCCTTCGAAGAGGTCGCGCAGGTCCGGTATTCGAGATCGGGGACGTCGGAGGCGTTGCGGCGGCCGAACCAGGACTTTGAACCGACCGGCAGCAGCGCAAGCGCCTGCGCCAGATTGTCGACCGCGCCGAACGAATAGAGCGCACCGGTGCCGGCGATGCGGACTTCATAGATTCCAGGCGCAATCGGCGCTTCCAGGTTCTCGCCCCGTCCGGGACGGGGATAGCGCTTCCATTCGCTCCAGGTCGAAATCATCTGAGGTCCCCATCACGGCCGGTGGGCGGCCGCCAAAATTGCATCAAGTCTTAACGTTGGCCGTCGATCGGCCGAGAACTGAACGCCGCAGCTCACAAAATGTTTCAAGTGCTTCAAACAGTCGAAACATATCGCCAGGAGCCATCCACGGTCACCGCTGGCTGCGGCCATCCACCGCAGATTGTGACGGAGTGTTGTAGTTCAGCCGCCTTGTCGTCGGGCGCAGGGAGCCGACCGTCAAGTCACGACATCGCGACCGCGGCAGGTATGTGGATGTGCTTGCCGCGCGGCGCACGCGGGAGGACAATCGATCGCTTCCAACAATAATCAAACCGGAGGAAACGCGTATGCAAGGCAAAGCTGAGATCGATCAGATTCTGCGCCAGAAGAGCGAAGCCAGGGAGATTCCGGGCGTCGTCGCTATCGCCGCCAGCGGTACCGACGTGCTGTATCAGGGCGCGTTCGGCAAGCGCGACCTGTCCAAGCCGGATGCGATGACCGCCGACAGCGTGTTCTGGATCGCATCGATGACGAAGGCGGTGACATCAGCGGGCGCGATGCAGCTTGTCGAGCAAGGCAAGCTGTCGCTGGATGCGCCGATCGGCGAGGTGCTGCCCGATCTCGCCAAGCCGCAGGTGCTCGAAGGTTTCGATGCCAAGGGCGAACCAAAACTGCGGCCGGCCAAGGGGCCGATCACGCTGCGCCAGCTCATGACCCACACCGCAGGCTTCTGCTACAACATGTGGAATGGCGATCTCGCGGTCTATCTGGACAAGAACGGCATCCCCGCCATCACCACCTGCCAGAACGCGGCCTTGAAGACGCCCATCATGACCGACCCCGGCACGCGCTGGGAATACGGCACCAATATCGATTTCGTCGGCAAGGCGGTGGAAGCCGTCAGCGGCAAGCGCCTCAATGCCTATCTGCGCGACAATCTGTTCGCACCGCTTGGCATGAGCGACACTGCCTTCAAGATCACCGACGACATGCGCAAGCGTCTGGTCGGCATGCATGCGCGCGGCGAGGATGGCCAGCTCGCCGCGATCCCGTTCGAGCTCGAGCAGGAGCCGGAATTCCACATGGGTGGCGGCGGCCTTTATTCGACCGCGGCCGACTATATCAGGTTTACCCAGATGATCCTGAACAAGGGCCGCGGCAACGGCAATCAGGTGCTGAAGGCCGAGACCGTGACGACGATGGGGCAGAACCACATCGGCGACCTCGCCATGGGCAAGATGACCACGGCGGCGCCGATGTACACCAACGACGTCGATCTCTACCCCGAGCAGGTGAAGAAGTGGGGCCTCAGCTTCATGATCAACACCGCCAAGACCGCCGAGGGGCGCAGCGCGGGCAGCCTCGCCTGGGCGGGCCTCGCCAACACCTATTACTGGATCGACCCGGCGCGCGACGTCACCGGCGTGATCCTGATGCAGTTGCTGCCATTCGCCGACGCAAAGTGTCTCGAGGCTTTTGCCGGCTTCGAGCGCGGCGTCTATGCCGGGCTCGATGCCGGCAGCGGGCAGAAGGCGGCGTAACGCGCGCCTAACTCTCACGACACGTGACGGCCGGGCTTGTTGTCCCGTCCGTCACGCAGCTGGCTGGAGGACATGATCTTGGCAGACAAAGCCGACAGTTACGTTTGCGGAATCTCCGACACGCCGCTGCTCGGCGACACGATCGGGCGCAGCCTCGATCAGGCCGCGCGACGCTGGAGCGATCGCGAGGCGCTGGTCTCGCCCAGCCACGGCGTGAGATGGACATGGACGGAGTTTGCCGAACGGGTCGACGCGCTCGCCGCCGGCTTTGTCGCGCTTGGCCTCGAACGCGGCGAACGGATCGGCATCTGGTCGCTGAACCGGCCGGAATGGACGCTGACCCAGTTCGCCGCCGCCAAGGCCGGTCTCATCCTGGTGACGATCAATCCGGCCTACCGGCTGAGCGAGCTGGAATTCGCGCTGCACAAGGTCGGATGCAGCGCCATCGTCACCGCGACGGCGTTCAAGACCAGCAACTACATGGACATGCTCAACACGCTGTTGCCGGAGCTTGCGAGCGCCAAGCCCGGGCAATTGCGCGCCGCGCGGCTACCGGCCTTGCGCATCGTGATCCAGATCGGCGGCCCCGCCTGCCCGGGCACGATCCCGTTCGAGGAGGTCGCCGGCATGGGCGGGACCCTGCATAGCGAGCAGCTCGCCACGCTCGGTGCCTCCCTGCAATTCGACGATGCCGTCAACATCCAGTTCACCAGCGGAACGACGGGATCGCCCAAGGGCGTGACGCTGACCCATCACAACATTCTCAACAACGGCTATTTCGTCGGCCGCGCCATGCGCCTGACCGAACAGGACCGCATCTGCATTCCGGTGCCGCTCTATCATTGCTTCGGCATGGTCATGGGCAATCTCGCCTCCGTCACGCTTGGCGCAACGATGGTCTATCCCGGCGAGGGGTTTGATCCGCTCGCGACGCTGCGGACGATCGAGCAGGAAAAATGCACCGCGCTGTACGGCGTGCCGACGATGTTCATCGCCGAACTCGACCACGGCGAATTCTCGAACTTCGATCTGACATCGCTGCGCACCGGCATCATGGCCGGTGCACCCTGCCCGATCGAGGTGATGAAGCGCGTCAATAGCGAGATGAACATGGGCGAGGTCACGATCGCCTATGGCATGACCGAGACGAGCCCGGTCAGCTTCCAGAGCGCCGTCGACGATCCGCTCGATCGCCGCGTCTCGACGGTCGGACGAATCCATCCGCATGTCGAGGTCAAGGTCGTCGATCTCGACGGCAAGATCGTCAAGCGCGGCGAACGGGGCGAGCTCTGCACCCGCGGCTACAGCGTGATGCTGGGCTATTGGGAGGAGGCGGAGAAAACCGCGGATGTGCTCGACGCCAACGGCTGGATGCATACCGGCGACATCGCCATCATCGACGACCAGGGCTATTGCAACATCGTCGGCCGCATCAAGGACATGGTGATCCGCGGCGGCGAGAACCTCTATCCGCGCGAGATCGAGGAATTTCTCTACCGTCACCCCAAGATTCAGGACGTGCAGATCTTTGGCGTTGCGGATACCCGCTACGGCGAGGAGCTCTGCGCCTGGATCCGCGTCAGGTCCGGCGAGACGCTGACGATGGAAGAGGTGCGCGCCTTCTGCGACGGCCAGATCGCCCACAACAAGATCCCGCGTTACGTGGAATTCGTCGACGAGTTTCCGATGACCGTGACCGGAAAGATCCAGAAATTCCTGATGCGCGATGAGGTCGAGCAGCGGCTGGGGCTGAAAGCCGCGAAGACTGCGTAGGTTGCCAACCCAATCGTCATTGCGAGCGCAGCGAAGCAATCCAGACTCTTTCCGCAGAGGCAGTCTGGATTGCTTCGTCGCTGCGCTCCTCGCAATGACGGGAGAGAGACGAGCGTTACACCGTCAACCCGCGCTGCCCGGCGAGTTCCTTCAGCGAGACAAGCGGACGCGCGCCGATGTGCTGGATCACTTCGGCGGCTGCCAGCGCGCCGAGCTCGCCGCACTGCTTGTAGGGCAGGTTGCGCGCCAGACCGTACAGGAAGCCGGCCGCGAAGAGATCACCGGCGCCGGTGGTGTCGACCAGCCGGGCAATGGGGAATGCAGGGGCGGCGACGGCGTCTTCCACCGACACCACCATGCAGCCCTTTTCGCTGCGGGTGACCACCCCGAGATTGACGTCGTTGCGCAGCTGCTTGAGCGCGGTGTCGAAATCCGAGGTCTGGTAGAGCGAATGCAGCTCGGACTCGTTGGCGAACACGATGTCGACGGTGCCGTTGCGCATCAGCCCCAGGAACTCGTCGCGATAGCGATCGACGCAGAAGGAATCCGACAACGTCAGCGCCACCTTGCGCTTGGCATCATGGGCGATCTTGGCCGCCTTGACGAAGGCGTCCTTGGCGTTCTTGGGATCCCAGAGATAGCCCTCGAGGTAGACGATGCCGGCCGCGGCGATCTCGGCCGGGTCGATGTCGGCGGGCGACAAATCCTGCGCGGCGCCGAGATAGGTGTTCATGGTGCGCTCGCCGTCGTCGGTCACCAGGATATAGGAGCAGCCGGTCGCAGGACCGTCCTTCGCCGCGGGCGTGTTGAAGGCGACACCGGCAGCGCGGATGTCATGGACGTAGAGCTTCCCGATCTGGTCGTCCTTGACCTTGCCGACATAGGCTGCGCGCGCCCCGAGGCTGCCGATGCCGACGATGGTGTTGGCAGCCGAACCGCCGGAAACTTCCGTCGCCGGGCCCATGTCCTCGTAGATGGCGGCGGCCCGCGCCTCGTCGATCAGGGACATGCTGCCCTTGGTCATGCCGTGCTTGCCCAGGAAGGCTTCATCGGTCTTGACCAGCACGTCGAACAGCGCGTTGCCGATGCCGAGAACGTCATATTTCACGTCAGCCATTCACCTTGATCCTGTTTGGCGGATTGCGATACCCGCGAAAATCCGCTTCCTGTCGGTCTGAAATCTGGCTCGCGGCCTATCACGACCGGCCCTTCGCGGGCAAGCAACGGTATTATGCAGTTCCGATGATCCGCTCCTTCCTGACCGTCTCGACGGGGACACTGGCTTCACGGCTGCTGGGCTTTGCACGCGATTCCCTGATCGCGGCGCTGCTCGGCACCGGCGCCGTGGCGGACGCGTTTCTGGCGGCATTTCAGCTCGTCAATGTGGTCCGGCGTCTACTCAGCGAGGGCGCCCTGAATGCGGCGTTGATCCCGGCCTGGCTGCGCGTTCGTGACCGCGATGGCGAGGCGGCTGCGGCGGCGTTCGCGGGACGCGTGCTCGGCACCGTCAGCGCGGGCCTGATCGCAATCTCGATCGTGATTGCACTTCTGATGCCGCTGATCATCATGATCATCGCGCCGGGCTTCGTCGGCAGCGCATCGCTCGATCTCGCCGTCCAGAATGCACGGCTGATGCTGCCTTATCTCGCCTTCGCGGGACCCGTCACGGTGCTGATGGGCCTGCTCAACGCGCAGGGGCGCTTTGCACTTACCGCGTTCTCGCCGCTGCTGTTCAACATCGCCTTGATCGCCGCGATCGCAGCACTCCTGCTGTGGCACGCCGATGCAACCGTCGCCGCGTGGATGCTGGCGGCCACCGTCGGCATCGCCGGCCTGCTGCAGCTCCTGATGCTGCTGTCGCAGCGAAGTGCGCGTCTGGCGACACCGCTGCGCGTGAGCTTCGACAAGGACATGCGCGGCTTCTTTGCCAAGGCGATCCCGGGCATGATCGCAAGCTCCGGCCCGCAATGGCTGATGGTGGCCGGCGCGATCATTGCCTCCGCCACGCCCGCCGCGGTCTCCTGGCTCTATTTCGCCAACCGCCTGATCGAGCTGCCGCTTGGCATTGTCGGCGTCGCCATGGGTACGGTGCTGGTGCCGGAGCTGACGCGCGCGGTGAGGAGCGGCGATCGCGATGCGGTTGCGCATGCGGAATCGCGCGCGCTGGAACTCGCGACCGGGCTGGCACTGCCGGCGACGCTCGGCCTGATCGTGCTGGCGGAGCCGATCGTGCGGATGCTGTTCGAACATGGCGCCTTTGGCGCGGAGGACAGCGCGGCCACGGCGCGCGCCCTGATGTGGCTGGCGCTGGGCCTGCCGGCGCATGTGCTGATCAAGGCGCTGTCGCCAGCCTATTTTGCCCGCAGCGACACGATGACGCCGCTGCTGGCGACTGCCAAAGGGTTCGCGGTCGCGGTCGCGCTCGCGATCCTGCTCGGTCATTTCTTCGGCGCGAGCGGGATCGCCGCCAGCATTGCCGCCGGCGCCTGGAGCAGTGCGATCTCGCTGCTCCGGAAAGGCACGCGTGAATTCGGCTTCTCGGTCGATGCCGCCGCCCGCAACCGGCTGCCGCGAATCGTGCTCGCCGCGCTCGCCATGGGCGGCCTGCTGTGGCTGACCACGGGCCTCCTGCCTTCGGAGGCCCATGGGCTCATCCGCTTCATGGCGCTGGGATTACAGATCGCCGCCGGAATCGTCGTCTATGGCTTGCTCCTGCAAATCCTCCGCGTCGCGTCCTGGCGCGAGGCGGCCGGTGCCTTGAAGCGCCCTGCCCAGCCCGATCCCGGCGCCTTAGGTTAGCGAAATACCCTTGACGGGGCAGCGCCGCTGTTGGAAACGACGCCCGATTATCTCCAGGAAGGCTTGCCAGGACAGCTAACCATGCCATTCGTTGAACGGGTTTTTTCGGGCGTCCAGCCGACGGGCAATCTGCACCTCGGCAATTACCTCGGCGCGATCGTCAACTTCGTGAGGCTGCAGGAAACCCACAACTGCATCTATTGCGTCGTCGACATGCACGCGATCACCCAAGGCGTGGACGTCTGGGGAGGCCCGGCGGAGCTGCGACGAAACACGCGCGAGGTGACCGCGGCATTCATCGCCAGTGGTATCGATCCTCATAGGCACATCGTGTTCAACCAGAGCCAGGTCTCGGGCCATGCCGAACTTGCCTGGATCTTTAACTGCGTCGCCCGCATGGGCTGGCTCAACCGCATGACGCAGTTCAAGGAGAAGGCTGGCAAGGACCGGGAGAATGCCTCGGTCGGGCTCTATGACTATCCCGTATTGATGGCGGCTGACATCCTGCTCTACCGTGCCACTCATGTTCCGGTCGGAGAGGATCAGAAGCAGCATCTCGAGCTAGCGCGCGACATCGCGCAGAAGTTCAACAACGACTTTGGCGAGTCCATCCACGGTCACGGCTATGGTCATGACGTATTCTTCCCGATGCCTGAGCCTTTAATCACTGGGCCCGCCACCCGCGTGATGAGCCTACGCGACGGCACCAAAAAGATGTCTAAGTCGGACCCATCAGACAACTCGCGCATCAACCTAACTGACGATGCCGATACCATCGCGCAGAAGATTCGCAGAGCCAAAACCGATCCAGAACCGCTTCCCACTGAAGAGGAAGGACTGGCCTCGCGACCCGAAGCGGACAATTTGGTCGGCATTTTTGCTGCGCTGTCTGGCCACAGCAAAGCGGGCGTGCTTCACCATTTTGGCGGCGGTCAATTTTCTACTTTTAAGAATGCTCTGGTAGAGTTGTGCGTTGATAAGCTTTCGCCGATCGCGGATAGGATGAAGCGGCTAACTGCTGATCCTAGGTACATTGACTCTGTGCTAGCAGAGGGTGCCGAGCGCGCGGGTCGAATTGCTAACGAGACCATGGTGCGAACTAAGGAGATCGTAGGCTTCATTCAGGAGCGCCGAGCGGGTCCGTGGTAGACGCTCCCGCAGCTCAGTGCACAAGCTTGAAAGGGGCCGCGTCAATGGGACTTCCCTCTCCCATAGATTGAGCAAGTGTGGCAGCATGCCGTCCCTGTACATTCCGGGACATGCATGACCAGCAAGCGACTTTGCTTCGAGCCGGGTCACAAGCCCAAATGCCTCGTCATCGTCGACGACACCGCCGAATGGGATCGCGCGGTCTATTACGCCAGCCGCTGGGCGATCCGTGCCGGCGGCGGCGTGGTGATGCTCCGCATCATCGAGCCCGAACAGCAGAGCCAGGAGTGGCTGGGGGTCGCCGACATCATGCGCGCCGAAGCGCAGGAAGCGGCGGAAGCCGCGCTCGACCGCGCCGCCGGCCGGGCCAACGGCATCGCTGCGATCACGCCGGAACGGGTGATCCGCGCGGGCGCCGCCATGGAACAGCTGCTGGCGGTGATCGACGAGGACCCTGACATCGCCATGCTGGTGCTCGCCGCGAGCCCGGGCGCTGAAGGCCCGGGGCCATTGGTCTCGCTGCTCGCGCACGCGCTTGGCACGTTCCCGGTACCGGTGACGGTCATTTCCGGCGCGCTGAGCGACCGAAGCGTGGATTCGCTGTCCTAGACTGCCGCTCTTTCGCCTCGCCTCGTTGGCCGGCAGAGGAGAAGCGGGCACCTTAACCCGCTGATATAACAGGTGAACGGCCAGCTTGCCCCTTGACCGTGCGTTCGCCGTCGCCATCTGCTAGTGGATAGAGCACGCGCCGGCCTTGAACCGGCGACGTCTGGAGAAAACCATGTTCATTCAAACCGAAGCCACTCCCAATCCCGCCACGCTGAAGTTCATTCCCGGCCGCGTCGTGATCGACGGCGGACCGATGGAATTTTCCAACCGCGAATCGGCCGCACGCTCGCCGCTCGCCGAAAAGCTGTTCGAGGTCCCAGGCGTCACCGGCGTGTTCTACGGATCGGACTTCATCACCGTGACCAAGGCGAACGGTGAATGGCAACAGCTCAAGCCCGCGATCCTCGGCGCCATCATGGAGCACTACATGTCGGGCGCGCCGCTGCTCGCCGATGGTGCTACCGCGAGCGATGTCGAGCTCGACGACGAGGACGAATTCTTCGACGAGGCCGATGCCGAGACGGTCGACATGATCAAGGATCTGATCGAGACCCGCGTGCGCCCGGCGGTCGCCAATGACGGCGGCGACATCACTTTCCGCGGCTTCAAGGACGGTATCGTCTATCTCAACATGAAGGGCTCCTGCGCCGGCTGCCCGTCATCGACCGCGACGCTCCAGCACGGCATCCAGAACCTGCTCAAGCACTTCGTCCCCGACGTGGTCGAAGTCCGGCCGATGTAAATTGCACGCGCGACCCATCAATTGGACTCCGTCATGCCCGGGCTTGTCCCGGGCATCCACGTTCTTGGGGCGCAAAGTCGTGGATGGCCGGGTCAAGCCCGGCCATGACGACCGGGATGATGCTATGATGGCCCCATGCTGATCCTTGCCATCGATACCGCGCTGGAAGCGTGCGCGGTCGCCGTTCTCGACACCGATTCCGGCCAGCTCCTCGCGCAGGAGCAGCTTCTGATGAAGCGCGGCCACGCCGAGGCGCTGATGCCGATGATCGCGCGCGTGATGCACTCAGCCAATCTCGCCTTCACCGCGCTCGACCGCATCGCGGTCACCATGGGCCCCGGAAGTTTCACCGGCCTGCGTGTCGGCATTTCGGCGGCCCGCGGCCTTGCGCTTGCTGCGAAGCGGCCTGCCGTCGGCGTGACCACCTTGTCGGCCTATGCCGCCGCCGTCGTCGGCCAGAGCGGAGCGGCGCCGGTGATCTCGGCGATCGACGCGCGGCACGACCACGTCTATTTCCAGATCGTGGCCGGTGACGGCAGTCAGCTGGTGCGGCCGGGCGTCGCTCCCATCGACGAGGCAATCGCGGCTTCGCAATTCGGCGCGCCGCATCTGGTCGGCAATGCCGCAAACATCCTCGCCGAGCGCTGGCCGAAAGACATGCCACAGCCGGTCGCGGTGGACGCGCAGCCCGCGCCCGACATCGGCTGGGTCGCATGGCTTGGTGCCGCGGCCGATCCCGCGACTAATCCGGCGCGGCCGTTCTACCTGCGAGCGCCCGACGCAAAGCCGTCCACACAACTGCCGCTTGCAGCACAAGCCGCAAGCTCATGATGAGATGGTTCTCGGAATGGTGGCGCGGCGGCACGGCCGTCGTCGAGCCGGCTGTCGCGCGCGACGTCGCACGGCTCGCGCAGCTCCACGGCGCCTCCTTCGCGCGCGGTTGGGGCGAAGGCGAGTTCGAGAGCATGCTCAGCGAGCGCAACACGCTGGTGCACCGGTTGCGCCTCGGCCGCAAGACAGTGGGCTTCGCGGTGTCGCGGATCGGCGCGGACGAAGCGGAGATCCTCTCGATCGCGGTCGACCAGGCCCATCGCGGCCGCGGCCTCTCTCGCACGCTGCTGATGACCCATCTCGGCCACCTGGCAGGACGCGGCGTGCGCACGATATTTCTCGAGGTCGAGGAAAATAACCAGCCGGCGCGGCGGCTGTACGACCGAGCCGGATTCATGGTGGTCGGACGCCGCGAACGCTACTATAAGCAGCCGAACGGGGAACAATTGAACGCACTTCTGATGCGACGTGACTTGTCGTAACATTGATGGCAGAAAGCGCCCCGTCAGGCGGACATCACATGACTGGTCTTAAACCTTCCCCCGCTTCCAAGGCGTCCGGCATCGAGGCGCGCTGTGCCGCCACCGGCATGCGCATGACCGAGCAGCGCCGTGTCATCGCCCGCGTTCTCGCGGAAGCGGTCGATCATCCCGATGTCGAGGAACTGTACCGCCGCTGTGTCGCCGTCGACGACAAGATCTCGATCTCGACGGTGTATCGTACCGTCAAACTGTTCGAGGATGCGGGCATCATCGAGCGCCATGATTTCCGCGAAGGCCGCGCGCGCTACGAACAGATGCGCGACAGCCATCACGACCACCTCATCAATCTGCGCGACGGCAAGGTGATCGAGTTCACCTCCGAGGAGATCGAGAAGCTCCAGGCGGAGATCGCCCGCAAGCTCGGTTACAAGCTGGTCGATCATCGGCTCGAACTCTATTGCGTCCCGCTCGACGACGACAAACCCACAAGCTAAGTGCCTCTCGATCTCATCATCTTCGATTGCGACGGCGTGCTCGTGGACAGCGAGGTGATCTCCTGTCGCGCGCATGCGGATGTGCTGTCCAGACACGGCTATCCGATCACATCGGAGCAGGTGCTGGTCCGCTTTCTCGGCGTATCCGAGAAAGATGCACGGCGAATGGTCGAACAGGAGATCGGCCGCAACCTTCCCGACGATCTCGAGAGCCAGGTGAATGCGGCGACGCTGCGATTTTATGCCAGCGATTTGCAGCCGATCACCCATGTGGCCGCAGCGATTGGCGCAATCGATTTGCCCAAATGCGTTGCGTCGAGCGGCACGCCGGAGAAGATCCACCATGGCCTGACCTGCGCCGGCCTCTACGATCTGCTCGCTCCAAACATCTTTTCCGCGAGCCAGGTCGCACGCGGCAAGCCCGCGCCCGATCTCTTTCTGTTCGCCGCCGCGCAGATGAATGTCGCGCCGGAGCGGTGCCTCGTGATCGAGGACAGCGTCCCCGGGGTGACCGGTGCGCATGCCGCCGGGATGACCGTGCTGGGCTTTCACGGTGGCAGCCATTGCCCGCCAGGCCACGCTGAAAGACTACGGGCCGCCGGGGCCGGATTGACGTTCGACGATATGCGGCAATTGCCGGAGCTGGTCCGGCAGGTCGCGGCGGACACTCTGGCGGGCTGAATCCCTCCTCTCGGCGTCATTCCGGCGCGATGCGCCAGCATCGAACCCGGAATCTCATGCCAAAACCTCTGGATTCCGGGTTCGCGACTGCGTCGCGCCCGGAATGACGACCGAAAAGCCCCCCCAATCGCTGGATTTTCGCCTCCCCAGCCTATATCTGAGGGCGGTCCTCCCACCTCAATTCCGGATTCCATGACGCCGCCGCGCAAGCTGCACATCAAATCATATGGCTGCCAGATGAACGTCTACGATGCCCAGCGCATGGTGGACACGCTGGCCCCCGAAGGATTCGTGGAGACGGCCAGCGCTGATGACGCCGACCTCGTCATCCTCAACACCTGCCATATCCGCGAGAAGGCCTCGGAAAAGGTCTATTCGGAGCTCGGACGCCTGCGCGTCGCCAAGGACGCAGCCGCACGCGACGGGCGCACCATGCAGATCGCGGTCGCGGGCTGCGTGGCACAGGCCGAGGGCGAGGAGATCGTGCGCCGTGCACCCGCGGTCGACGTCGTCGTGGGACCGCAGAGCTATCATCATTTGCCGCAGCTGTTGAAGCGCGCCGGCCATGAAGGCCGCGCCATCGAGACCGAATTCCCGGCTCAGGACAAGTTCGGCTTCCTCGCCCAGCCCAAACCCGGCGCGATCCGCGCCCGCGGCATTTCCGCTTTCGTCACGGTGCAGGAAGGCTGCGACAAGTTCTGCACCTTCTGCGTCGTGCCTTACACGCGCGGTTCGGAAGTCTCGCGGCCGGTGGCAAAGATCGTCGACGACGTGAAGCGGCTCACCGAGAACGGGGTGCGCGAGCTCACGCTGATCGGACAGAACGTCAACGCCTATCACGGCGAGGGACCGGACGGAAAAAGCTGGCCGCTCGGCAGACTGCTGGAGCACCTCGCGGCGCTCCCGGGGGTCGCGCGGCTGCGTTATTCGACCAGCCATCCCCGCGATGTCGATGACAGTCTGATTGCAGCCCATCGCGATCTCGATGCCTTGATGCCGTTCGTGCACCTGCCGGTGCAGTCGGGCTCGGACCGGATTTTGGCTGCCATGAACCGGAAACATACCGCCGATGATTATCGGCGGGTCGTCGACCGTTTCCGGTCCGCACGCCAAGACATTGCTTTCTCATCAGATTTTATCGTCGGCTTCCCCGGCGAGAGCGAGCAAGATTTTCTCGCCACCCTCGCGCTTGTCACGCAAATCGGCTACGCTGCGGCATATTCGTTCAAATACTCCGCCCGGCCGGGAACGCCGGCCGCGGATATGCAGGAGACGGTGTCCCCCTCCGAGATGGACCAACGATTGGAGCGGCTCCAGGAACTGATCGACAGCCAGCAATCGGCCTTCAACAAGGCTGCGATTGGCTCAACGGTCGATGTGCTGTTCGAGCGTCCGGCCCGCAAGGACGGCCAGATCGTCGGCCGCACCGCCTTCCTCCAGCCCGCGCATGTGATGGCCTCGCCCGACATCATCGGACAGATCCTGCCGGTCCGGATCGACAGTCTCGAACGCTACAGCTTCCTCGGCGAGCTCGCCATGGCGCGCGTGCCCGCTTTATCGCCCATCGCCACTGGAGCCTGAACCCTTGCCAAAAAGCGCATCGGATTCGTCTTCTTCCATCGCTCCCAGCCGCAAATTTGACCGCGACATGCAGGTTCCGCCCGAGACCCAGGTCGTCATCGACTTCGACGACAACCGCGCCGCGTCGGCGCTGGTCGGCCCTTACGGCCAGCATCTGGCACAGATCGAACGGCGGCTCGGCGTCGTCGTCGATTCCAAGGGCAACCACATCACGATCGGCGGCTCGCGCGACGGCTGCGATGCCGCGCGCCGCGTGCTGGAGACGCTCTACGCCCAGGCCGTGAAGGGACAGGATCTCGACCAGGGCGAAGTCGAGGGCGCGATCCGGGCTGTGATCGCGCAGGGCTCGCTGTTCGAGTTCGACGCCAAGTCGGCCAAATCCACCTTCGACAGCATCAATTTGCGCAAGCGCCCAGTGCGTGCGCGCACGGCGGCGCAGGATTCCTACATCCGCGCGCTGAAGCGGCACGAGCTGGTGTTCGGCATCGGCCCCGCCGGCACCGGCAAGACCTGGCTCGCGGTCGCGCATGCCGCGCAACTGTTCGAGCGCAAGGAAGTCGACAAGATCATCCTGTCCCGCCCGGCGGTGGAAGCCGGCGAGCGGCTCGGCTTTTTGCCCGGCGATCTCCGCGAGAAGGTCGATCCTTATCTTCGCCCGATCTACGACGCGCTCTATGACCTGATGGACGCGCGCATTGTCGAGCGCGCGCTGCAAACCGGCGAGATCGAGATCGCCCCGCTCGCCTTCATGCGCGGTCGCACGCTGACCAACGCGGCCATCATCCTGGACGAGGCGCAGAACACCACGTCGATGCAGATGAAGATGTTTTTGACCCGCCTCGGCGAGAACAGCCGCATGATCGTCACCGGCGATCCCTCGCAGATCGACTTGCCGAACGGCCAGACCTCGGGCCTCGCCGAGGCGACGCGCCTGCTGAGCGGCGTCCAAGGCATTGCGCAAGTTCATTTCAAGGCCGAAGACGTGATCCGCCACGAACTCGTGGCGCGGATCGTCTCCGCCTACGAAGGGGCGCCGCAGCGGCCGGCCGCCGGTAAATCCTGACGAGGCAGCAACCGGACCATATGGGCGCGGACACGGCGCCCCTTCGTTCGGAACAAGGACAATGTCACACCCCAACCTTCCCATCACCGAGGTCCTCGTCGTCGCCGATTGCTGGCAGCGGGAGCCCGATTCCGAGACCGTGATCCAGCGCGCCGTGGCGGCCGCCGCCGAGAATGTCGACGAAGATGTTGCGGAGGCGGAAGTGGCGGTGATGCTGACCGATGATGCCGGCATCCGCACCCTGAACAGCAACTGGCGCGGCATCGACAAGCCGACCAACGTGCTGTCGTTTCCCGCGCTGCAGCCGGAAGGCGACTGGAAGCCGGGCGATGCGCCGCGCATGCTCGGCGACATCGCGATCGCCTACGAGACCATGCGGCGTGAGGCGGACGAGGAACAAAAGCCGTTCGATCATCATTTGAGCCATCTCGCCGTGCACGGTTTCCTGCATCTGGTCGGCTACGACCACGAAAACGAAGACGACGCCGAGGAAATGGAAGCGCTCGAACGAGAGATCCTGGCTCATCTCGGCATTCCTGACCCCTATGCCGACCGCCCGGGGACGCATTGAGATGCCGGATTCGGACCCGATTCAGGACAATCCGCGCAACACGGCCAATTTACCGGTCGTGGTGACCTCAGGCGAGGTGATGCGCCCGACCGCGGAAGGCTGGCTGCTGCGTGCCATTCGCAGCCTGTTCGGCTGGAAGGCGGGTTCGGTACGCGACGACCTCCAGGTCGTGCTCGACGCCACGACGCCCGACGACACCGGCTTCTCGACGGTCGAGCGCACAATGCTGCGCAACATCCTCGGCCTGCACGAGCGTCGCATCGCCGACGTTATGGTGCATCGCGCCGACATCATCGCGGTGAAGCGCGACATCCCGCTCGGCGAGTTGATGGACCGCTTCGAGAGCGCCGGCCATTCGCGCCTTGTAGTCTACAACGAGACGCTCGATGATCCCGTCGGCATCGTCCATATCCGCGATCTGCTCGCCTTCATGACCGCGCGTGCGCGCGTGTCGGGGGTCACGAAAACCAAGCGCAAGAAACCGCTGCCGGCCGGGCTCGATCTGCGTACGGTCGATCTCGCGCTGCCGCTCGAAGAAGCGCGCATCATCCGCAAGCTGCTCTACGTGCCGCCGTCGATGCGGGCGATCGACCTGCTCGCGCAGATGCAGGCCACCCGCATCCATCTGGCGCTGGTGGTCGACGAATATGGCGGCAGCGACGGGCTGGTCTCGCTCGAGGACATCGTCGAGCAGATCGTCGGCGAGATCGACGACGAGCATGACAGCGACGAGCCGCCCTCGATCGTGCGGCTGCCCGACAACGCCTTCATCGCCGACGCCCGCGCCAGCCTCGACGACGTCCGCACCGTGATCGGCGAGGACTTCGTCACCGGCGAGGCCGGCGAGGAAGTGGAGACGCTGGGCGGCTATCTCGTCAGCTTCGTCGGCCGCCTGCCGGTGCGCGGCGAGGTGATCTCGGGCCCCGGCCATTACGAGATCGAGGTGCTCGATGCCGATCCGCGCCGGGTCAAGCGGCTGCGGATCTCGACGCGGAAGGAGCGTCCCGCACCGCGCACCCAGCGCGAGAGCCGACGCCGCGAGGCTGCGCCGGACGGCAGCCAGCCGGCGGCCAGCGACACGCCCACCCCGCCGCCAAGCGACGGGACCGGTCCGCAGTGAGCCAGTTCCAGCGATTTCGCCAGATCGCGCTTGCCATCATCCTGACCTGGGGATGGAAGCGCGCGCTCGTCGCGATGGCTGCCGGCGCGCTCTCGGTGCTGGCGCTGGCGCCGTTCAACGCCTTCCCGGTGCTGTTCATCACCTTCCCGGTGCTGGTCTGGCTGATTGACGGCGCCGGCGCCGGCCGATATCGCGGCGTCCCGGCTGCGGCGCTGACCGGCTACTGGTTCGGCCTCGGCTATTTCGTGCCCGGCCTCTACTGGATCGGCTACGCCTTCTTCGTCGACGCCGATGTATTCGCCTGGCTGACGCCGTTCGCCGTGCTGGGCCTGCCGGCCTATCTGTCGATCTTCACGGCAATGGGCTTTGCGCTCGCCCGCCTGCTCTGGACCAAGAACGCGACGCGCGTGCTTGCGCTCGCGGCAAGCCTCACCATCACCGAATGGCTGCGCGGTCATGCGCTGACCGGCTTTCCATGGAACGCGTTCGGTTATGCGCTGTCCGAGCCGCTGCCGCTGGCACAAACGGCGTCGCTGATCGGCCTGTGGGGCATGACGTTCCTGACGGTCGCGATCTTCGCGAGCCCGGCGGCGCTGATCGACCGCACGCCCGATCGCCGCCTGGCGTGGCGCGCACCGGCCGCGGCCCTGGCGCTCCTGCTTGCGATGAGCATCTTCGGCGCGATCCGCCTGTCGCTGCATCCGACCACGATGGTCGCGGGTACCAAATTGCGCCTGATGCAGCCCGATCTCCAGCAGGACGCGAAATTCAACTACGCCGCCAAGGCGGAGGTGATGAAGAAATATCTGGCCTTGTCGGACCGCGCCTCCGGACCGCAATCGACCGGCGTGCGCGATGCCACCATCCTGATCTGGCCGGAATCCGCCTTTCCGTTCTTCCTCGCTCGCGAAGCCGATGCGATGGCGCAAATCGCGGAGCTTCTGCCCAAGGGCACGGTGCTGATCACGGGCTCGGTCCGCGCGCCCGACCTGCCACGGGGCACGCCGATCACACGCGCCTATAATTCGATCTACGTGATCGACCACGACGGCAGCGTGCTCTCTGTGTACGACAAGCTGCATTTGGTGCCGTTCGGCGAATTTCTTCCCTACCAGGGCCTGATGGAGAAGCTCGGTTTCGAGCAACTCACGCGTGTGCGCGGCGGCTTCATTGCCGGCACCGTGCGGCATGCGCTGGCGGTCCCCGGCGCGCCGTCCGCGTTGCCGCTGATCTGCTACGAAGCAATCTTTCCCGGCGAGGTGGCTGGACCCAATGAACGTCCGGGCTGGATCGTGAATCTCACCAATGACGGCTGGTTCGGAATCTCGACCGGCCCCTACCAACACCTCGAACAGGCGCGGATGCGCGCGATCGAGCTCGGATTGCCGCTGGTTCGCTCCGCCAATACCGGCGTTTCCGCCGTGATCGATCCGGTGGGACGCATCGTCGCCAGTCTCGGTCTCGGGATCGAAGGCATTTTGGATGCAAATCTGCCCGCGGCGATCCCGCCGACTGTCTATGCGCGCGTGGGCGATGTACCCGCGGCCATGCTTGTCGCGCTCGCCGTGTTTTGGGCGGTCCGCCGACGTGTTGCCAAACGGCATCCCTGATCACGCAGCCGCGGCCGATAACTTTTGACAACCGTAGTCCCACGGTTGACAGACTGCACGCGGCCTCCTCATTCTGCACCGGCTGCAAAAGACAGTGGGTATTGCTAAATTTCTCCGCAATGTTTCCCAATAACAGGGTCTGATTTTGACGTTGCTTACACCTGAGGCATTCCTGATTGCGCCGAAGGTGATGTTTGGAGGGCTGAGGAAATGTCGAAAGCGCCCAACCCTGTTGACAAATATGTCGGCAGTCGCGTGCGGATGCGCCGCATCATGTTGGGCATGAGCCAGGAAAAGCTCGGTGAAGCTTTGGGCCTGACTTTCCAGCAAGTTCAGAAATACGAGAAGGGCACCAACCGGGTCGGCGCGAGCCGCATCCAGCAAATTGCCGAAATACTCCAGGTGCCGGTGTCGTTCCTGTTCGAGGGCGGTCCGAGCGGCGTGCCGGGGCCGGATGGCTTCAGCGAAGGCGCATCGCCGTCTTACGTCTCGGACTTCCTCGCGACTTCCGAAGGACTCGCCTTGACCAAGGCGTTCACCCGGATCACCGATTCGAAGATGCGCCGCTCGATCGTCGATCTCGTCGAGCAGATCGCGGCCCGCGAAGGCCCCGACAAGCGCTGACGCGCCCTCTCGATCCGATTTGAGACTGCGTCAAATCTGGCCTATGTCGTCATTTGTGGCCGCGCTTTGATGCGCGTCCTCCCTGATGATGCGATTCAAAGGCACAGATGCGCTCATGGTCAGCTCCAATTGGTTCGATTCTCAAACTATTCTCGATGGAATCCGCCGCTGGGTGGAGGTCGAGACGCCAACGGATGCGCCTGGACAGGTCAACAAGTTGGTCTCGATGGTCGCGGAGCAATACCGCGATCTCCCCGTTACACTCGAGCGCGTCTCCGGCGTCGATGGCTGCGGCGATCATCTCGTGGCGCGCTCGACCTGGGGCCAGGACCGGCCCGGCATCCTGGTGCTGAGCCACCTCGATACCGTTCATCCCATGGGATTCATCGAGCGCCTGCCGTTCAAGGTCGAAGGCGACAGCGCGTTCGGTCCCGGCATCTACGACATGAAGGGCGGCGCCTACATCGCCCACCACGCCTTTCGCGCGCTTTGTGCCACGGCCGATCGCTCGCCGCTCGGCATCACCCATCTGTTCACCTCCGACGAGGAGATCGGCAGCCCGACCTCTCGCGCACTCATCGAGACCGAAGGGCGCAAGGCCAAATACGTGCTGGTGACGGAGCCGGCGCGCGACGGCGGCAAGATCGTCACCGGCCGCAAGGGCGTCGGGCGATTCGAAGTCTTCATCAAGGGCGTGCCGGCGCATGCCGGCACGCGGCCCCAGGATGGCCGCAGCGCGATCCGCGAGCTCGCCAACGTCATCCTGGCGCTGGAAGCGATGAACGACCTGGCGCGCGGCGTCACCGTCAATGTCGGCGTGGTGCGCGGCGGCACGCGGCCCAACGTGACGCCGGAAGAAGCCCATGCCGAAATCGATCTGCGCGTGCTGAGCCTCAAGGACGCGGATGAATTCGTCGGCAAGATCCTCGCCCTGACATCAAAGACGGATGGCGTCACCGTCAAGGTCACGGGCGGGCTCAATCGTCCGCCTTACGAGAAGAGCAATGCAGGCGCCTCGCTGTACGAACATGCAAAGACCGTCGCCACGGAGATCGGCTTCGAGCTGGTCGACGTTCACACCGGCGGCGGCTCGGACGGTAATTTCACCGCCGCCCACACCGCGACGCTCGACGGGCTCGGCGTCGACGGCAAGGGCGCGCACACTCATTATGAGCAGCTCTATGTCTCGTCGCTCGAACCGCGCGCGCGGCTGCTCCATCGCCTGTATCAAACACTACGATGAGTGAGCGCAAATCAGATACCGATCGCGAGGAGGGCGAGCGCGCCTTCTTCGGACGCCGCAAGGGCCACAAGCTCAGGCAGCACCAGGCCGAGCTGATCGATCAATTGCTGCCGCGTCTTGCGCTCGCCATCGACCGCGCAGCACCGGCGGATGCCCGCGAGATCTTCGGTCCCGCCGTCGACGATTTGCGGCTCGAGATCGGCTTCGGCGGCGGCGAGCATCTTGCGGCGGAAGCGCAAAACTTCGCCACAACCGGCTTCATTGGCTGCGAGCCTTACGTCAACGGCATGGCGAAGATCCTCGCGCAGATCGAGGCCGCCGAGATCGGCACCATCCGCCTGTTCGCGGGCGATGCCGCCGAGCTCCTGGCCTGGCTGCCGAAGGCGTCGCTGTCGCGGATCGACCTGATCCATCCCGATCCGTGGCCGAAACGGCGGCACTGGAAGCGGCGCTTCGTCCAGGACCGGACCATCGCCGCGATGGCGCGCGTGCTGAAAACCGGCGGCGAATTTCGCTTCGTCTGCGACATCGACGAATACTGCGCCTGGACGCTGTCGCATCTGTCGCGCTCGCAGGACTTTGTCTGGCTCGCGGAGCGCGCCGATGATTTTCGCCTGCCGTGGGACGGATACACGATGACGCGCTACGGCCGAAAGGCCACGCGCGAAGGCCGCAAGGCCGCGTATCTGCGATTCAGGCGGGTCTAGATCGTCTGCCGGTTGCGCCAGAAATTCACGACGCGCTCGGCGGTCGTCGGCATCAAGCGCGTGAAGTTCGCGCGCGCCTGCTCAAGATCGGCGTCGGCTGGCGTGCGATTCGGGCCGTGCCACATCAGGATCAGCGCCCGCACCGTCGGCCAGCTGACATTCAGCACACGCCCCAGAACCAGGATTGGATCGTAGCGGTCACCCGTGATCAGGCGGTCGAGGACCGAGAGGCGGACTCCGGACATCGCCGAGAGCGAAGCGATCGCCTCCTCGTATTTGTAGGCCTTCGCGAAGCCAAACAGCGCGCTCTCGCCAAGGTGGCCGCCACGATGCAAGGCCAGCACCGTACGTTGCGCTCCCGAGAAATCGCGACGCGGGCCCGGCGGCAGCGTGGCTTCCTCGATGGCCTCCATGGCGCGCTTGATCTCGACCTGACGCACGGGATTGACCACGCTCGAGAGGCGGCGGCGGATGACGTCGAGCGTACCGTCGAGAAGCTGTTTCAGGTTCTCACCCGAAAGATCGCTACGCTGGCCGATCTTGAGCGTCAGCACACCATCCTGCGCGGCACGCTTGATCAGCTCGGAATAGCTGCCAGGCGAGAACTCCGCGCCGGCATTGCCCGCGGCGCGGCGTACCACGTCGCGATCGCCGCGCTCGACCAGCACGTCGGTGATGACAGCCGACAGCGTGGGTCGCTCGCTCATCGCCAGCAGATGGCCCTGGCCTTTCAGTCGCGCGATCTCGACGAGAGCGTCGTCGTCGAGCACGGGGGAATGGCGCAGCACGGGGCCTGCCACCGCGATTTCGTTTTCGCGCGCGAGCTGACTCACGAGATGCCGCGGCGCGTTGTTCAGGCGCGAGAAGCGTTCGGCGAGATCGACGCGCGAGGCGAGTTCGGCATGCGGGACGAGATCGATCAGCAGATTGTCGAAGAGATCGACGACATCGGGACGGAGGTTCGCGGCGTCCTGAAAGAACAATTGGGAGATGGCGTGCGCGATCTCGCCGCGACGCCGCGGGTCGCCGCGTTTGACGATATCGTCCAGTCCGGGGATGAGCGACGTGGCAACGGTCATGAAAACGCAAACTCGTACGAGGCACGCCGCGGGTGCGCCCTGGTCCAAGCCGCCCCACAATCAGGGAATCTAGGCCTCGGAGGTGAAGGAAGCGTTGCTCCGGCGGGCGGCAAAAAGCCTCGCGCGCCCCGCAATGGGCCTTGTCCGAGAGGGCGGAAGGCGCTATATCACCGCCAATTCATCTTCTCATACGATCCGCGTAGTGAGAGTGGGCCCGAAAGGACCCGCTCTTTTTTATTACCTGAACGCGGCTTGGTGGAAGAAGATGTGCGGCCCGGTGATCTGTCGGGAGAGTTCCGAAGCGAGCTTTGAGATCTTAAACCAAGCCTTAACCATATCGAGCGCCTTGACCTCTGACATGACCGAACCGAACCCTGGTTCCACGGATGCCGAATTGCTGGCCGAGCCGAGGCTCGTGGTCGAGCCGGGCGTCGCGGCACGGGTGTCCGCGGTGGCGGGGCCGGTGCTCGAAGGCATGGGCTACCGCCTGGTGCGGATCCGCATTTCCGGGGAATCAGGCTGCACCGTGCAGGTTATGGCCGAGCGGCCGGACGGCTCCATGCAGATCGAGGATTGCGAGGCGATCTCGCGGGCGCTGTCGCCCGTGCTCGACGTCGCCGACCCCGTAGATCGCGCCTATCGGCTGGAAATCTCCTCACCGGGGATCGACCGCCCGCTGGTGCGCCGCTCCGATTTCGAGCGTTATGCCGGCCATCTGGTGAAGGTCGAGATGGCGGTCGCCCATGAGGGCCGAAAGCGGTTCCGCGGCACGATCGGCCCCGTCGAAGGCGACCGCGTGCATCTGCATCGCGACGACGTCAAGGCGGGCGAGGCTGCCGAGGTGCTCCTGACGATGGAAGATATCGCCGAGGCGCGACTGGTGCTGACCGACGAGCTGATCGCGGAATCCATGCGCCGCGGCAAGGCCCAGGCACGCGAGATGCGCCGCAATCTCGGCCTGGAGCCGCCGGCGGCACCGCACGCCAGCATCAGCGAAAAAACGACCAAGATCACCAAGCCGACTAAGAAGCCGGCGCCGGCCCCTACGAAGAAGCCGGCCCCGACCAACACCAAGAAACATCGCCTGGCCGCCGAACGCGCGCGACGGGGCGAAATCGATCCTGACGAAGGAGACTAGCCATGGCAGTCAGCGCCAATCGACTTGAATTGCTTCAGATCGCCGACGCCGTTGCGCGCGAGAAATCGATCGACCGCGGCATCGTCATCGCGGCGATGGAGGATGCAATCGCCAAGGCGGCGCGGGCCCGTTACGGCAGCGAGACCGACGTCCACGCGGAGATCGACCCGAAGAAGGGCGAGCTCCGGCTGTCGCGCCACATGCTGGTCGTCGAAACGGTCGAAAACCATTCCAACCAGATCTCGCTGGTGGATGCGCAGCGCGCCAATCCCGGTGCCCAGGTCGGCGACACCATCGCCGACACCCTGCCGCCGCTGGAATATGGCCGCATCGCCGCGCAGTCGGCCAAGCAGGTGATCGTGCAAAAGGTGCGCGAAGCCGAGCGCGACCGGCAATATATGGAATTCAAGGACCGCATCGGCGACATCGTCAACGGCGTCGTCAAGCGCGTCGAATACGGCAGCGTCATCGTCGATCTCGGCCGTGGCGAGGCCATCATCCGCCGTGACGAGATGCTGCCGCGCGAAGTGTTCCGCAACGGCGACCGCGTCCGCGCCTACATTTTCGACGTCCGCCGCGAGACTCGCGGCCCGCAGATCTTCCTCTCCCGCACCCATCCGCAGTTCATGGCAAAGCTGTTCGCGCAGGAAGTGCCCGAGATCTATGACGGCATCGTCGAGATCAAGGCGGTCGCCCGCGATCCCGGCTCGCGCGCAAAAATCGGCGTGATTTCCCGTGATTCCTCGGTCGATCCGGTCGGCGCCTGCGTCGGTATGCGCGGTTCGCGCGTGCAGGCGGTGGTGAACGAATTGCAGGGCGAGAAGATCGACATCATCCCCTGGTCGCCCGATATCGCGACCTTCGTGGTCAACGCGCTGGCGCCGGCCGAGGTCTCCAAGGTCGTCATCGACGAAGACCGCGAGCGCATCGAGGTCGTCGTGCCCGACACCAACAACCAGCTCTCGCTGGCGATCGGCCGCCGCGGCCAGAATGTGCGTCTGGCCTCGCAGCTCACCGGCTGGGATATCGACATTCTGACCGAGCAGGAGGAATCGGAGCGCCGCCAGGCCGATTTCGAGAACTCCACCCGCGTCTTCATGGAATCGCTCAATGTCGACGAAGTGGTCGGCCAATTGCTGGCGTCCGAAGGCTTCACCTCGGTCGAGGAACTCGCGATGGTGGACGTCAAGGAACTCGCCGGCATCGAGGGGTTCGACGAGGAGACCGCGCAGGAACTCCAGAACCGCGCCCGTGAATATCTCGAACAGCTGGAAGCCGAGCTCGAGGCCAGGCGCAAGGAGCTCGGCGTCGAGGACGCCGTGAAGGACGTGCCCGGCGTCACCTCGAAGATGCTGGTGAAGTTCGGCGAGAACGACATCAAGACGGTCGACGACCTCGCCGGCTGCGCCACGGACGATCTGGTCGGCTGGACCGAGCGCAAGGAAGGCGGCGAGCAGACCAAATATCCGGGCGCGCTCGATGGCCTGGAAATTTCCCGTGACGATGCTGAAGCGATGATCATGCAGGCCCGCGTCAAGGCCGGCTGGATCACCGAGGCCGATCTCGCCAAGCCCGCCGAAGAGGCCGAGGCGACCGAAGATCAGCCGGCTTAAGGCGAAGGAGGATGTCACCCGGATGCTCGCCGATACTGACCCCGAACTCGACCATGGACCGCGGACCGAAAGGTCCGCGACCGTGCGGATGTGTGCGGTCAGCCGCGAGGTCCGGCCGATCGACGAGCTGATCCGCTTCGTCGTCTCGCCCCAAGGGCACATAGTTCCCGATCTCAAGCGCAAGCTGCCCGGACGCGGCATGTGGGTCACCGCCTCGCGCGAGGTGGTTGCGGAAGCCGTTCGGCGTCACCATTTTACCAAAGCCTTCAAGCGCGAGCTGCGCATCCCTCAGACGCTTCCCGCCGACGTCGAGGCGCTCCTGGTCCGGAGCGTGGTCGAAGCCCTTGGGATTGCCGCCAAGGCGCGCCAGATCGTGGCCGGTTTCGGCAAGGTCGAAAGCGCGCTTCGGGAGGGTACGGTCGAGGTCCTGATCCATGCCAGCGACGGGGCCGCGGACGGAATCCGCAAATTGGACATGCTGGCGCGTCAAAATGAGGGAAATCGCGGCGCCAAGCCGCCGATTCCCGTCGTCACCGCACTAAAATCGACAGAATTGGATTTGGCACTTACCCGGTCAAATGTGATACATGCTGCCGTGCTCGCGGGCCCGGCGAGCAAGTCATTCCTGTCACGTAGCCAGATGCTGGTCCGATACCGGATGGCGGACGCTGACAGGACTGCCGAAAAGCCCGGCCAGGATTTCTGAGAGACAACGACCACCCGATAGCACGGTGCGGCAACGCACAAGACAACAAGATCAGGATTAGGACTGCTTAATGGTTGATACCAAGACCCCTGGCGACAAGAAGCTGAGCGTTCCGAGCAAGACGCTATCGCTCAAGCCGCGCGTCGAAACGGGCACCGTGCGCCAGAGCTTCAGTCATGGCCGTAGCAAGCAGGTCGTGGTCGAGAAGCGTGGCAAGCGCCGTGTCGACGGCAGCCCCGAGCCGCAGGTGGCCGAGGTGGCGAAGCCCGCGCCGGCCGCCGCCGCGCCCAAGCCTGCTCCGGCCCGCCCCGCGCCGCCGCGCAACGCCGGCTCCGGCGTGGTGCTGCGCACGCTGACCGAGGACGAACGTTCCGCCCGCGCCAGCGCGCTGGCCGATGCCAAGGTGCGCGAAGTCGAAGAGCGCCGCCATGCCGAGGAAGAGGCCCAGCGCCGCGCGGTCCGCGAAAGCGCCGAGCGTGCCGATCGCGAGGCCGCCGAGGCCCGCCGCAAGGCCGAGGAGGAGCGTCACCGTCACGAAGAGGAAGCCAAGCGGAAGGCCGAAACCGAGGCCAAGAAGCGTTTTGGCGAAGGCGAGCAGCCGCAATCCGCGGTGCGCCCTGCAACCGCGACCTCGGCCGCTCCTGCAGCGCGCCCCGGAGCGCCGATGGCGCGCCCCGGCACAACCACCACGGCACGCCCGGGAACAACGACCGCGCGGCCCGGAACGACCACGCAGCGGCCGGGAGGCCCGGTGGGCCGCGCCCCTGCTGTCGCAGCCGGACCGGACGAGGACGAGGGTCCGCGCCAGATCCGTCGCGGCCCCGGCGGCGCTGCGCGGCCTGTGGTCGCTCCCAAGCCCACCCACAAGCCCGGCCCGCAGAAGGAGCGCGGCCGCCTGACGGTCGTCACCGCCTTCAATGCCGACGACGTCCGCGAGCGCTCGATCGCCTCGTTCCGCCGCCGCACCCAGCGCCTGAAAGGCCATGCCGCGAACGAGCCGAAGGAAAAGCTCATCCGCGAGGTGGTCATTCCGGAAGCGATCACCATCCAGGAGCTCGCCAACCGCATGTCGGAGCGCGCGGTGGAAATCATCCGCATGCTGATGAAGCAGGGCGCGATCCACAAGATCACCGACGTGATCGATGCCGACACCGCGCAGCTGATCGCCGAGGAGCTTGGTCACACCGTCAAGCGCGTTGCCGCGTCCGACGTTGAAGAAGGCCTGTTCGACGCCATCGACGATTCCACCGATACCGAGCCGCGCTCGCCGGTGGTGACCGTGATGGGTCACGTCGACCACGGCAAGACCTCGCTGCTCGACGCACTCCGTCATGCCAACGTGGTCTCCGGCGAAGCCGGCGGCATCACCCAGCATATCGGCGCCTATCAGGTGCTGTCGCCCGAAAGCGGCAAGAAGATCACCTTCATCGACACGCCCGGCCACGCCGCGTTCACCGCGATGCGCGCCCGCGGCGCCAAGGTGACCGACATCGTCGTGCTGGTGGTTGCTGCCGACGACGGCGTGATGCCGCAGACGATCGAAGCCATCAACCACGCCAAGGCGGCGCGGGTGCCGATCATTGTTGCCATCAACAAGATCGACAAGCCCGACGCCAAGCCCGAGCGCGTGCGCACCGAGCTGCTCCAGCACGAGGTGCAGGTGGAATCCTTCGGCGGCGAAGTCGTCGACGTCGAAGTGTCGGCGAAGAACAAGACCAATCTCGACAAGCTGCTCGAGATGATCGCGCTCCAGGCCGACATCCTCGACCTCAAGACCAATTCCGATCGTCCGGCCGAAGGCACCGTGATCGAAGCCAAGCTCGATCGTGGCCGCGGTCCGGTCGCGACCGTTCTGGTCCAGCGCGGCACGCTCCGTGTCGGTGACATCATCGTCGCCGGCGCCGAAATGGGCCGCGTCCGCGCGCTGATCTCGGATCAGGGCGAGACGGTGCAGGAGGCAGGTCCGTCAGTGCCGGTCGAGGTGCTCGGCTTCAACGGTCCGCCGGAAGCCGGCGATCGTCTCGCCGTGGTCGAGAACGAAGCCCGCGCCCGTCAGGTCACCAGCTACCGCGCGCACCAGAAGCGCGAGAACGCGGCTGCCTCGATCTCCGGCATGCGCGGCTCGCTCGAGCAGATGATGTCGCAATTGAAGACGGCGGGCCGCAAGGAATTCCCGCTGATCATCAAGGCCGACGTGCAGGGCTCGCTGGAAGCGATCCTCGGCTCGCTGGAGAAGCTCGGCACCGACGAAGTCGCCGCGCGTATCCTGCATGCGGGTGTCGGCGGCATCTCGGAATCGGACGTGACGCTCGCGGAAGGCTTCAACGCCGCGATCATCGGCTTCTCGGTTCGTGCGAACAAGGAGGCCGCTGCGGCCGCCAAGCGCAACGGCATCGAGATCCGTTACTACAACATCATCTACGACCTCGTGGACGACGTGAAGAAGGCCATGAGCGGCCTGCTCGCGCCGACCTTGCGGGAAACCATGCTCGGCAATGCCGCGATCCTGGAGATCTTCAACATCTCCAAGGTCGGCAAGGTCGCCGGCTGCCGCGTCACCGACGGCACCGTGGAACGCGGCGCCAACGTGCGCCTGATCCGCGACAACGTCGTCGTGCACGAAGGCAAGCTGTCGACGCTGAAGCGCTTCAAGGACGAAGTGAAGGAAGTCCAGTCCGGTCAGGAATGCGGCATGGCTTTCGAGAACTATCACGACATGCGCGCCGGTGACGTCATCGAGTGTTACCGCGTGGAGACGATCCAGCGCTCCCTGTAAGTCCAAATCTTACCGAAGCGCCTGGATCTTTTTTGAACTGAATTGCGGGAGTGCGATGGCCGGATTTTTCCGGCCATCCACCCCTCTTCGTTTCAGCAAGACAAATGACAATGCCCGTGTCCCAAAAGCGGGCATGACGAGGTGATTTTCAGACCATGCCCCGCCATCATCAGAAAAAGAGTTCCGCGTCCGGCGGCTCGCAACGTCAGTTGCGGGTCGGCGAGCAGGTTCGCCATGCGATAGCCGAGATTCTGGCGCAAGGCAGCGTGCATGATGCTGACCTCGAAGGCCACATCATCACCGTGCCGGAGGTGCGGATGTCGCCCGACCTGAAGCTCGCAACAGTCTATGTGATGCCGCTCGGTGGCCGCGACACCGAGATCGTCCTCGCTGCGCTCGAGCGCAACAAGAAATTCCTGCGCGGCGAGGTCGCGCGGCGCGTTAACCTGAAATTTGCACCTGACCTTCGCTTCCGCGTCGACGAACGATTCGACGAAGCGGAACGGATCGAGAAGCTTTTGCGAACACCCGCGGTGCAGAAGGACCTCGAACAGGACTTGGAACAGGATCCGGATACGGATCGGGAAGAAGAACGATGACGATGGACCCGGCTCACGGCACGATCGGCGGCGAAGAGGCCGATCAGCTCGACGTGCAGAAAAATAATTCTGCGGACATGAGCGGCAATTCTCAGCCGCATCAGGAGCCGCGCCGCGTCAACAACGATCCGCGCGCCAACAAGCAGAAGGGCAACCAGCCGCGCCGCGACCGCCGCGACGTCCACGGCTGGGTCGTGCTCGACAAGCCGATCGGCATGACCTCGACGCAGGCCGTTGCCGTGCTCAAGCGCCTGTTCAACGCCAAACGCGCCGGCCATGCCGGCACGCTCGATCCGCTGGCCTCCGGCGGCCTGCCGATCGCGCTTGGCGAGGCCACCAAGACCGTCCCCTTCGTCATGGACGGCCGCAAGCGCTACCGGTTCACGGTATGCTGGGGCGAGGAGCGCGACACCGACGACATCGAGGGCCGGGCGACCGCGACCTCGGACCAGCGCCCGACCCGGGAGGCCATCGAGGCCCTGCTGCCCCGTTTCACCGGGGTGATCCAGCAGATCCCGCCGCGCTACTCCGCCATCAAGGTCCAGGGCGAGCGCGCCTACGACCTCGCCCGCGACGGCGAGATCGTGGAATTGGCCCCCCGTCCGGTCGAGATTCATCGTTTAAGCCTTGTAGATCAATCGGATAGCGACCGGGCCGTGTTCGAGGCCGAGTGCGGCAAGGGCACCTATGTCCGCGCGCTGGCCCGCGATATGGGCCGGATTCTCGGCACTTACGGCCATATCTGCGCGCTCCGGCGGACCCTGGTCGGCCCATTTGGCGAGAACGACATGATTCCGCTGGATCAACTGGAGGCTTTGTGCGATAGAGCCGCGTCCGGCGAGGGTAGCCTCGCCGACGCGCTTATGCCCGTTGAGACCGCGCTGGACGACATCCCGGCACTGGCCGTCACTCGGGCTGATGCGGCAAGGCTCCATCGGGGCCAGGCCGTTTTGTTGCGCGGACGGGATGCGCCCACTTGTAGCGGCACAGTCTATGTCACGGTGGCAGGCCGGCTTCTCGCGCTTGCCGAAGTCGGCAATGGCGAAATCATCCCCAAGCGTGTGTTCAACCTGACCGGCCTGACTGCCAGCGCCGATCGCAACGAGAGAAATTGACCGATGTCGATTGCCGCAGAACGCAAAGCGGAAGTCATCAAGACGAATGCCAACAAGGCCGGCGATACCGGTTCGCCAGAGGTTCAGGTCGCGATCCTGTCGGAACGCATCGCCAACCTCACGAACCATTTCAAGACCCACGTGAAGGACAACCATTCGCGTCGCGGCCTCTTGAAGCTGGTCTCGACCCGCCGCTCGCTCCTCGACTATGTCAAGAAGAAGGACGAGGCGCGCTACAAGGCGCTGCTCGAGAAGCACAACATTCGTCGTTAAGAGTTCTTGCGCGCGCCAACCGGCGCGCGTTTTCGCGCGTGATTTCGAACGAAAGCGTTTGTTTAAAGGTTTTTCGTCGAGGCTGCGTGCGCGTCGGATGCGAGCCGTTGACGGCGAGCATCCGGGCATGATGGGCGAACACCGCGCTTCGGTGTTCGCGTTCGTGCCGACTGACAGTCCAGCAGCAATCCGGCGGCTGGGCACAACGGGCAAGGCGCCCGTATGACCCGAAGGGATGGACGCCATCCGAAATCCAAAAACCATGGCAGGATCGCAGGACGCTGATCGCCCGCTTCGATCAACGTCCCGCAATCTTGCGCATGGTTTTTGTTTTTCGACCCGTCCTTCTTTCGAGAACCCATGAAAGAAGACCTCTATGTTCAATAAGCATTCAGTCGAGATCGACTGGGGTGGACGCCCTCTCAAGCTCGAAACCGGCAAGATCGCCCGCCAGGCCGACGGCGCCGTCGTCGCGACCTACGGCGAGACCGTGGTGCTCGCCACGGTCGTTGCCGCGAAGTCGCCCCGCGAAGGCGTCGACTTCCTGCCGCTGACCGTCGACTACCAGGAGAAGACCTACGCAGCCGGCCGCATTCCCGGCGGCTATTTCAAGCGCGAGGGTCGTCCGACCGAGAAGGAAACGCTGGTCTCCCGCCTGATCGACCGTCCGATCCGTCCGCTGTTCGTCGACGGCTGGCGCAACGAGACCCAGGTGATCGTCACCGTGCTCTCGCACGACATGGAAAACGATCCGGATATCGTCGCGTTGGTGGCCTCGTCGGCTGCGCTGACCCTGTCGGGCGCTCCCTTCAAGGGCCCGATCGGCGCCGCGCGCGTCGGCTTCGCCAATGACGAGTTCATCCTCAACCCGACGCTCGACGAGATGGTCGACACCCAGCTCGACCTCGTCGTCGCCGGCACCGCGGACGCCGTGCTGATGGTGGAATCGGAAGCCAAGGAGCTGAACGAAGAGATCATGCTCGGCGCCGTGATGTTCGGTCACCGCCACTTCCAGCCGGTGATCAACGCGATCATCGAGCTCGCCGAAAAGGCCGCGAAGGAGCCGCGCGAGGTCACCACGATCGACAATTCGGCGCTCGAAAAGGAAATGCTCGGCATGGTCGAGCAGGAACTGCGCGCCGCCTACGCCATCCCGGTCAAGCAGGATCGCTACGCCGCGGTCGGCAAGGTCAAGGAGAAGGTGATCGCGCACTACTTCCCGGAAGGCCAGGAGCCGAAATACGACAAGCTGCGCATCGGCGGCGTGTTCAAGGAGCTCGAAGCCAAGATCGTTCGCTGGAACATTCTCGACACCGGCAAGCGCATCGACGGCCGCGATTCCAAGACCGTGCGCAACATCGTCGCCGAAGTCGGCGTGCTGCCCCGCGCCCACGGCTCGGCGCTGTTCACCCGCGGCGAGACCCAGGCGCTGGTCGTGACCACGCTCGGCACCGGCGAGGACGAGCAGTACATCGACGCGCTGTCGGGAACGTACAAAGAGACGTTCCTGCTGCACTACAACTTCCCTCCCTACTCGGTCGGTGAGACCGGCCGCCTCGGCGGCACCAAGCGCCGCGAGATCGGCCACGGCAAGCTCGCCTGGCGCGCGATCCACCCGGTGCTGCCGCCGCACCACGAATTCCCCTACACCACGCGCGTGGTGTCGGAGATCACCGAATCCAACGGCTCCTCGTCGATGGCATCGGTCTGCGGCGCCTCGCTCGCGCTGATGGACGCCGGCGTGCCGTTGAAGCGGCCGACCGCGGGCATCGCGATGGGCCTGATCCTCGAAGACAAGCGCTTCGCGGTTCTCTCGGACATTCTCGGTGACGAGGACCATCTCGGCGACATGGACTTCAAGGTCGCCGGTACCGAGCAGGGCATCACCTCGCTCCAGATGGACATCAAGATCGAGGGCATCACCGAGGAGATCATGAAGGTCGCGCTCGGCCAGGCCAAGGATGGGCGTATCTACATCCTCGGCGAGATGTCGAAGGCGCTCACCAACGCCCGCGCCGAGCTCGGCGAATACGCACCGCGCATCGAGACCTTCAAGATTGCCACCGACAAGATCCGCGAAGTGATCGGCACCGGCGGCAAGGTGATCCGTGAGATCGTCGAGAAGACCGGCGCCAAGGTCAACATCGAGGACGACGGCACCGTGAAGGTCGCTTCCAGCGACGGCGAGGCGATGAAGGCCGCGATCAAGTGGATCAAGTCGATCGCCTCCGATCCGGAAGTCGGCCAGATCTATGACGGCACCGTCGTCAAGGTGATGGAGTTCGGCGCTTTCGTGAACTTCTTCGGCTCCAAGGACGGCCTCGTGCACATCAGCCAGCTCGCCTCGGCGCGCGTGCAGAAGACCTCCGACGTCGTCAAGGAAGGCGACAAGGTCAAGGTCAAGCTGCTCGGCTTCGACGACCGCGGCAAGACCCGCCTGTCGATGAAGGTGGTCGACCAGGAGACCGGCGAAGACCTCGAGGGCAAGGGCGAGAGCCAGCAGCCCGCGCGCGAAGCGGCCGGCGAGTAAATCTCGCTACCTGCCAGAAACACGAAGGGCGGCCTCGCGGCCGCCCTTTTTATTGGTCGCTTGCTGGGCCTTGGGATCAGGCCGCGATGTCGTACCGGTCGAGGTTCATCACCTTGGTCCAGGCCTTGGCGAAGTCCTTGACGAACTGCTCCTTGGAATCCGACGTGGCATAGACCTCGGCGTAGGCGCGAAGCTGCGAGTGCGCGCCGAAGATCAGGTCGACACGCGTGCCGGTCCACTTGACCGCATTGGTCTTGCGGTCGCGGGCTTCATAGGTGCCGTCGGTGCCGGCCGGCGTCCACTGCGTGCTCATGTCGAGCAGGTTGACGAAGAAGTCGTTGCTCAGCGTTCCCAACTTCGAGGTGAGGACGCCGTTCTTCGAACCGTTCGCATTGGCACCGAGCACGCGCAGACCGCCGACGAGCGCCGTCATCTCCGGGCCGGTAAGCCGGAGCAGCTGCGCACGATCGACCAGAGCCTCCTCGGGCATCATGAACTGCTGCCGCTTGCCGATGAAGTTGCGGAAGCCATCGGCCCGCGGCTCCAGCGGAGCAAACGAAGCGGCGTCGGTCTGCTCCTGCGAGGCATCCATGCGGCCCGGCGTAAAGCCGACCTTGACGTCGACGCCGGCATCCTTCGCGGCCTTCTCGACTGCGGCGGTGCCGCCGAGCACGATGAGGTCCGCCAGCGAGACCTTCTTCGCACCGGATGACGCGTTGAAGTCCTTCTGGATCGCTTCGAGCTTGCCCAGGACCTTCGAGAGCTGAGCCGGCTCGTTCACCTCCCAATCCTTCTGCGGGGCGAGGCGGATGCGCGCGCCGTTGGCGCCGCCACGCTTGTCCGAGCCGCGGAACGTCGAGGCCGACGCCCATGCGGTCGAGACCAGCTCCGAGACCGACAGACCCGAAGCCAGGATCTTGGTCTTCAGCGAGGCGATATCCTGCTCGCTGGCCAGCTCGTGATTCACGGCCGGGATCGGATCCTGCCAGATCAGCGTTTCCTTCGGCACCAGCGGGCCGAGATAGCGCTGGATTGGACCCATGTCGCGATGGGTGAGCTTGAACCAGGCACGGGCGAAGGCGTCCGCGAACTGATCGGGATTCTCGAGGAAGCGGCGCGAGATCTTCTCATAGGCCGGATCCATACGCAGCGAGAGATCCGTCGTGAGCATCGTCGGCCGATGCTTCTTGGACTTGTCGAAGGCATCGGGAATGATGGCCTCGGCGCCCTTGGCCGTCCACTGCTGCGCACCGCCCGGGCTCTTCGTCAGCTCCCATTCGTACTTGAACAGGTTCTCGAAGAAGTTGTTGCTCCACTTCGTCGGCGTCGTCGTCCAGGTCACCTCGAGACCGCTGGTGATGGAATCGCCGCCAATGCCCGAAGCGTGCTTGCTCTTCCAGCCGAGGCCCTGATCCTCGAGCGCGCCCGCTTCCGGCTCCGGTCCGACCAGCGACGGATCGCCAGCGCCATGGGTCTTGCCGAAGGTGTGGCCGCCGGCGATCAGCGCGACGGTCTCTTCGTCGTTCATCGCCATGCGGGCGAAGGTCTCGCGGATGTCCTTGGCCGCGGCGACCGGATCCGGCTTGCCGTTTGGGCCTTCCGGATTGACGTAGATCAGGCCCATCTGCACCGCGCCGAGCGGCTCGGCGAGCTGGCGTTCGCCGCTGTAGCGCTCATCGCCCAGCCACGTGCCTTCCGGACCCCAATACAGCTCTTCCGGCTCCCAGACGTCGACGCGGCCACCAGCAAAGCCAAACGTCTTGAAGCCCATCGACTCCAGCGCGACGTTGCCGGCCAGCACCATCAGATCGGCCCAGGAAATCTTGCGGCCGTATTTCTGCTTGATCGGCCAGAGCAGACGGCGTGCCTTGTCGAGATTGGCGTTGTCGGGCCAGCTGTTGAGCGGCGCAAAACGCTGCTGTCCGGCGCCGGCGCCACCGCGACCGTCGGTGGTGCGGTAGGTGCCCGCGCTGTGCCAGGCCATGCGGATCATGAGGCCGCCGTAGTGACCGAAATCAGCGGGCCACCATTCCTGCGATTCAGTCATCAGAGCGGTCAGGTCCTTGATGACCGCGTTCAGGTCGAGCGACTTGAACTCCTTGGCGTAGTCGAAGTCCTTGTCCATCGGGTCGGACTTGGCCGAATTCTTGTGCAGCATCTCGATGCTGAGCTGGGTCGGCCACCAATCACGGTTCGCCGGCACACGTTTTCCACCCGAAAACGGGCACTTTGAAGTGTCGTCCATGAATACCTCCTCTGGTGGCGTCGAACTCGCGCCTTTGACCAGGTAGAGGCACTCTAAGCTTCGCGTTCGATCAGGGGAAGTTGACTTTAATGATCGTAGCGATAAGATTTTCTGATGCTAAACCTCACCCTGCGCCAGCTCCGGTATTTCGACGCCCTGGCGCGTCACAGTCATTTCGGGCGCGCGGCTGAGTCTTGCTCGATCTCGCAGCCAGCCCTGTCGATGCAGATCAAGGAGCTGGAGGAGGCGCTCGGCGGTCTGCTGCTGGAGCGCAGCGCCCGGCAGGTGGCGCTGACCCGATTTGGCGAGGAGCTCGCGCAGCGCGTCCGCGATATCTTGCGCTCGGTCGACGAGCTCGGCGATTTCGCCCGCGCCTCGCAGGACCGGTTCTCCGGACGGCTGCGCATCGGCATGATTCCGACGATCGCGCCCTATCTGCTGCCGACGATCACCAAGAACCTGACGCGCATGCATCCGGAGCTCGACATCCGCGTGCGCGAGACGATGACGCCGCGGCTGATCCAGGAACTGGTGGAAGGCCGGCTCGATACCGCCATCGTTGCGTTGCCGGTGTCCGAGCCCTCGCTCACCGAGGTCGCCCTGTTCGAGGAAAAATTCCTGCTGGTGCGGCCGAGCGCGGATGAGGGAACGCCGGCACCATCCCGGGAGATGATGCGCGAGATGCGGCTGCTGTTGCTCGAAGAGGGGCACTGCTTCCGCGATCAGGCGCTGTCATTCTGCAACATGCAATCGGCGCCGCCGCGCGAGATGCTGGATGCCAATTCGCTGTCGACGCTGGTCCAGATGGTCAGCGCCGGCATCGGCGTCACCTTGATCCCGGAGATGGCCGTGCAGGTGGAGACGCGATCGGCCTCGGTCTCGCTGGCGCGCTTCCGCGACCCGCAGCCGTCGCGCACCATCGGCATGGTCTGGCGCAAGACCAGTCCGCTGGCGCGGCAACTCCTGCAAATCTCCGAGGTGGTGTGCCTGTCGGCGGGCAAGGTGCGCGCACGGCCATCCGTGCGCAGCCAGCGGACCTGAGGCCTCGATGTCCCATCCCATCATCCGCCCGGCCCGCGCGGACGAATACGACGAGATCGGCCGTGTCTGGATGGAGAGCTGGATCTCGACCGGGCTCGGCGAGGCGAGCGACTTCCTGCTGGCAAACTTGCGTGCGCGCATCCGGCGCGAGATCGGGGACGGCTGGAGCCTGTTCGTCGCCGACGACAACGGCACGATCGCCGCGATGCTGGCGCTGCATTTGCCAAAACTCTATCTCGACATGCTGTTCGTCGCGCCCGCCTATCAGGGCCAATCGCTCGGACGAAAATTGCTCGCCTTCACCCGCACGCAAATGCCGGATGAAATGTATCTGCGCTGCGTCCGCGAGAACGAGAAAGCCTGGCGCTGGTACGAGCGCGAGGGCTTTGTGTTCGAGAAGCAAGAGATCGAGCCCTCGAACGGTTTTGTGATGAAGTATTATCGGTGGAAGAAAGACGGAAAAGCTCGATGATCAAGCTCTACTGGTCGCCTCGCTCGCGCTCGTTCACGACGCTCTGGCTGATGGAGGAAAGCGGCCTGCCCTATGAGCGCGTGCTGACCGACATTTCGACCGGCGCGCAGAAAGCGCCGGATTTTCTCAAGGTCAATCCGATGGGCAAGGTTCCGGCACTGACCGACGGCGATGCCGCGCTCGGCGAGGCCGCCGCCATCTGCGCCTACATTGCCGATCGCTATCCTGAGACCGGACTGGCGCCAGCCGTGGCCGATCCGCGCCGCGCGCGTTACTTGCAATGGTTGTTCTTCTCGCCGGGCTGCATCGAACCCGCCATCATCCAGATCTTCACCAAGATCGAGCTCCCGACATCGACCGCGGCCTGGGGCAGCGCGACGCAGGTCTTCGACGTGCTGGAAGCCGTGCTTGCGAAGGGGCCGTGGATTCTCGGGGAGGAATTTTCGGCCGCCGACATCACGATCGGATCGGGCCTGAACTTCGCGGTGCGCCTGTTCAAGATGGTGCCGTCGCGCCCGGCCTTCGATGCCTACCTCGCGCGCTGCATGGCGAGGCCGGCGTTCCAGCGCGCGGAGAAGATCGCGGCCGGTTAGAGCATGATCCAGAAAAGTGCGAAGCGGTTTTCCGAACAGATCGTGCTCACACTTCAGTCTTCCGTCTTCATATCGTCCGGCCGCGGCATCAGGACGATGTTGTAGCCGGAATCGACATAGTGGATCTCGCCGGTCACGCCGCCGGAGAGATCCGACAACAAATACAGCGCCGAGCCGCCGAGTTCGTCGAGCGTGACGCCGCGGCGGAGCGGGGAATGTTTTTGCATGAAGGCGAACATCGCGCGCGCCTCGCCGATGCCGGAGCCGGCGAGCGTGCGGATGGGGCCGGCGGAGATCGCGTTGACGCGGATGCCGCGCGGTCCGAAATCGGATGCAAGATAGCGCACCGAGGCTTCCAGCGCCGCCTTGGCCACGCCCATCACGTTGTAGTTCGGCATCGCGCGTTCCGAGGCGCCGAAGGTCAGCGTGATCATACTGCCGCCCTCCGTCATCAGTTCGGCAGCGCGTTTTGCCACTTCCGTGAAGGAGAAGCAGGAGATCACCATGGTGCGCGAAAAATTCTCGCGACTGGTGTCGGCGTAACGGCCCTTGAGCTCGTTTTTGTCGGCGAAGCCGATCGCGTGGATCACGAAGTCCAGCCGGCCCCACTCTTCGCGCAAGGCCGTGAACGTGGCGTCGACGCTGGCGATGTCCTCGACGTCGCAGGGCAGCACCATATCGACGCCAAGCTGCTCGGCCAGCGGCTTGACGCGCTTGCCCAGGGCCTCGCCCTGGAAGGTGAAGGCGAGCTCGGCGCCGTGGGCATGCAGCGTCTTCGCCATGCCCCAGGCGATCGAATGATCATTGGCGATGCCCATGATCAGACCGCGCTTGCCTTTCATTAATTCCTGCATCGTTTCGATCGCTTTCCGCTTTCGTCATGCCCGGGCTTGTCCCGGGCATCCACGCCCTTCGAAGCCGGAGGCCAAGCCGTGGATGGCCGGGACAAGCCCGGCCATGACGAGGAAATCAACGCTGCGCCGACAATGGCGTCACGCGTCCAGCCGGCTGAACACCAGCGTGGCGTTGGTGCCGCCGAAGCCGAAGGAGTTCGACAGCACGGTGCCGATTTTGACGTTGTCGATGCGCTTGCGCACGATCGGCATGTCGGCGAACACGGGGTCGAGTTCCTGGATGTGGGCGCTCTCGCAGATGAAGCCATTGTTCATCATCAGCAGCGAATAGATCGCTTCCTGCACGCCGGTTGCGCCGAGTGAGTGACCGGTCAACGCCTTGGTCGCCGAGATCGGCGGGCACTTCTCGCCGCTTCCGAACACCCTGCGCAGCGCGTCGATCTCCGGCGGATCGCCGGCCGGCGTCGATGTCGCGTGCGGATTGATGTAGTCGACCTTGGTCTTCACGGTCGACATCGCCATGCGCATGCAGCGCTCGGCGCCCTCGCCTGACGGTGCGACCATGTCGTAGCCGTCGGACGTCGCGCCGTAGCCGACGATCTCACCGTAAATGCGCGCGCCGCGCGCCTTGGCGTGCTCGAGCTCTTCCAGCACCAGCACGCCGGCGCCGCCGGCAATCACGAAGCCGTCGCGGTTGACGTCGTAGGGACGCGAGGCCGTGGCGGGCGTGTCGTTGTACTTCGAGGACATCGCGCCCATGGCGTCGAACAGCACCGACAGTGACCAGTCCAGCTCCTCGCAGCCGCCGGCGAAGATGACGTCCTGCTTGCCGATCTGGATCGTCTCATAGGCGTTGCCGACGCAGTGGTTCGACGTGGCGCAGGCCGACGAGATCGAATAGTTCACGCCCTTGATCTTGAACCAGGTCGCAAGCGTCGCGGAGGCCGTGGAGGACATCGCCTTCGGCACTGCAAAAGGCCCAACGCGCTTCGGTCCCTTGGTGCGGGTGATGTCGGCGGCCTCGACGATGGTGCGAGCGGACGGGCCGCCGGAGCCCATGATGATGCCGGTGCGAATATTGGAGATTTCGTCAGGCGATAGACCGGAATCCTGGATCGCCTGTTCCATCGCGATGTGATTCCACGCCGCGCCCTGACCGAGGAAACGCATGGCGCGGCGGTCGACCACCGTCGAAGGATCGAGCGTCGGCGCACCCTGCACCTGGGAACGGAAGCCGAGCTCGGCATATTTCTCAGCCCGCGAAATGCCCGACTTCGCCTCGTGAAGGCTCGCAAGCACTTCCTGGGTGTTGTTTCCGATGGAGGAGACAATGCCCATCCCGGTGACCACAACCCGCCTCATGACAGCCTCGCCTCAATCGTTGTCTTCGTGGTGATGCGCTCAGCCCAGGCTCGTGCCCTGCTTGAACAGGCCGACCTTCAAATCCTTCGCGCGATAGATAATCTGGTCATCGACCGAAAGCCATCCGTCGGCGATACCGAGCACCAGCTTTGAACGCATCACGCGCTTGATATCGATGTTGTACACAACCTTGCGGGCCTCCGGCAGCACCTGACCGCTGAACTTCAGCTCGTTCAGGCCAAGCGCGCGACCGCGACCTTCACCGCCGCTCCAGCCCAGATAAAAGCCGACCATTTGCCACAGCGCATCGAGCCCGAGGCAGCCGGGCATCACCGGATCGTTCTTGAAGTGGCAGCCGAAGAACCAGAGGTCGGGCTTCACGTCGAGCTCGGCGCGCACCACCCCCTTGCCGAATTCACCGCCGGTCTCGCTGATGTCCGTAATGCGGTCGAACATGAGCATCGGCGGCAGCGGCAATTGCGCATTGCCAGGGCCGAACATCTCGCCGCGGGCACATGCCAGCAGATCCTCATATTCGTAACCGTTGCGCCTGTTCAGCATGCGGAAGCCTTTGTGTTCAAACCCCGATTGAGCGGCGTTTCCGGCGAAAATGGGCCCCATCCTGTTCGAAAGGCAACATCTGTTGCCATTGTCAGACGAGAATACTGAAAGACCCTGGATGGATAGCGAGCGGCCCTCAATGCCGGGTCGCGCCAAAATCGGTTAAGCGGAACCGCGGGCTCTCTAACACAGGCCATTTCGGGTAGCAAAGCGCTCTCATGAAGGTAAAATGACGGGCCGCGGGACCGGTTCCCTCGCTGATTAGAACCACTCTAGTTGCGAGAAACTTGCATCTGCATCTATCTCTCCATATATGTTGCAGGATTACAGTGTTCACGCGTGCCCGAAGCTGGAAATGAACGAAAATAACGCGCCCTATCGCGACGAAGAGGCCCATGCGGCGGCTCTTATGTCCGGCCGCCAGCCGGCTTTGACCGGTTGCCCGTGGCACGACGTCAACGAAATGCTCCAGTCCGCCGGGCTTCGTCCGACGCGCCAGCGCATGGCGCTTGGTTGGCTCCTGTTCGGCAAGGGTGCACGTCACCTCACGGCTGAAATGCTCTACGAGGAAGCGACGCTGGCCAAGGTGCCGGTCTCGCTGGCAACCGTCTACAACACGCTGAACCAGCTCACCGATGCCGGTCTGCTTCGTCAGGTCAGCGTCGACGGCACCAAGACCTATTTCGACACCAACGTCACGACTCACCATCACTACTATCTCGAAAACAGCCACGAGCTGGTCGACATCGAGGATCCGCATCTGGCGCTGTCCAAGATGCCGGAGGTGCCGGCGGGTTACGAGATCGCCCGCATCGACATGGTCGTACGGTTGCGCAAGAAGCGCTGAGATCGTCTAAAACTGCTGAATTCGTCGTCATGGCCGGGCTTGTCCCGGCCATCCACGTTTTTGGACTGGTCGAGAAGCGGGTGGATGCCCGGGACGAGCCCGGGCATGACGGTGGAGCAACAGCTCCGCTCCCACCCCCCGTCAGTTCACCTGCTCGTCCGAGTAGACGCCCCAGAGGCGCTCCTGCTGGATCCAGCCGTCAAAGCCGTTACCGCTGACGCGGCACCAGTTTGCACTGCACTTCTTCACCTGTGTGACGACGCCGGCCTGGAGCCTGGCCGCAACCGCGCTGTCGGGATCGGCGCGATCGTAGATCGGCGCGAGCTCGTCCTTGTGCTTCATGGTGACGACAGCGGTACGGCGGCCCGACAGCAGCGAGTGATAGACCCAGCCCTCGGCGCCCTCGGAATCGCGGACCCGGCGCCAGTTCTCGAACTCGGCTGTGATTTCGACCGGCAGGCCGGAGCGGGTGTAGACCCAGGCGACGTCATTGTCCTTGGTCGGGCCGGCGCGGACGTTGACGTGATCCGATTTCAGGCTGACGTAGCGCGGCACCGGGAGGCCCGAGGCAGTCTGGGGTGTGCTGTCCTTTGCCGAATGCCCGGGACTGACCGAAGCGCTCAACCAGGTGCAAACGAGCGCCATCACCGAACAAAAACGCCCCAACGCCATCAACCCGTCTCCTGTCGAAGGTCCGGCCGAGCCGGGCCCCCTCACTTCAAAATTCCAAAACCAGGCCGCTGTCGCCCCTGTGACCCGCCCCATGCGGGTGTTCCCGAGCCCTTTACCCGTGGTTCTTGTCTTGGCCCGGCCTTCTGCTAGAGAGGACGGACGTCTGAACAACCGGTTTGTCCCGATTTTCCGGCCGGAAATGTCGGGAGAGCTTGAAGGAAACGCCGGGGACGACACGGCAAACGCAGTGTCGAACAACCGGGTTAATGAGGCCTCAACGGCCGGCCTTTGGCGACAGAGGCGGCTCGCAACGCCTCATGAGGGCAGGACATGTCGGTGAAGAAAAAGCCCCTCGTCGTGGTGACGCGCAAGCTTCCGGACTCGATCGAGACCCGGATGCGCGAGCTGTTCGACGCGCGGATCAATCTCGACGACACGCCGATGTCGCGCGAGCAGATAGCGGAAGCCGCACGCACGGCCGACGTGCTGGTCCCAACCGTGACCGATCACATCTCCGCCGATATCGTCAACCAGCCCGACTGCAGGCTGAAACTGATCGCGAATTTCGGCAACGGCGTCGACAACATCGATGTCGAGGCCGCGCATGCCCGCGGCATCACCGTCACCAACACGCCGAAAGTTCTGACCGAAGACACCGCCGACATGACCATGGCGCTGATCCTCGCCGTTCCCAGGCGGATGATCGAAGGCGCCTCGATCCTGACGGAAGGAAAACCCTGGCCGGGCTGGTCGCCGACATGGATGCTCGGCCATCGCATCGGCGGAAAGCGCCTCGGCATCATCGGCATGGGCCGTATCGGCCAGGCGGTCGCGCGTCGCGCCCGCGCCTTCGGCTTGCAGATCCACTACCACAACCGCCGGCCGGTGGCGCCGAAGATCGCCGAAGAGCTGGGCGCGACCTATTGGGAAAGCCTCGACCAGATGCTGGCGCGGATGGACATCATCTCGGTGAACTGTCCGCACACGCCGGCGACCTACCATCTGCTGTCGGCGCGCCGGCTGAAGCTGATCCGCAAGGACGCCTACATCGTCAACACTGCGCGCGGCGGGGTCACCGACGAGGACACGCTGATCAAGCTGATCGAAGGCGGCGAGATCGGCGGCGCCGGCCTCGACGTCTACGAGCACGAGCCCGCGGTGAACCCGAAGCTGGTGCGGCTCGCCAAGGCCGGCAAGGTGACGCTGCTTCCGCATATGGGCTCGGCCACGATCGAGGGCCGCGTCGAGATGGGCGAGAAGGTGATCATCAACATCCGCACCTTCCTCGACGCGCACAAGCCGCCGGATCGCGTGCTGCCGAGCATGCTGTGAGTTCAACTTACTGCGCGACAAGCTCTCCTGCCTCATCCTGAGAGGGTGAGAATCTTTCGTCTAAACGGCATCCGGCCACACCCACGATCTCGCCGTCCGCGAGATGGCTGAGCGTACTCAGCACCATTTGCCGTAGCCGCTTTGCTATGATTCGATGACGGGGCGAAGCAGGGGCAGATGATGGCTGACGATCAATTGTTT
>NZ_JBVVPA010000034.1:0-43946 GCF_055807555.1 Bradyrhizobium sp. Ken64
GCCGTCGGCTTCCGCAATGACGAGCACACCATCAAGGCCGGCCTGAACTACCGGTTCAATTGGGGCGCCGCGTCGGCCTCTCGTTACTGACGGCTTACATGATATACTTAGAGGGCCAGCCATACGGGCTGGCCCTTTCTCATGAGCCGGAATGACTGGAGCGCGTTGGCGGCTTGCGTTTTTTGCGAAGCTCTCCAGAAACTACTTGAGTTCAGCTCCGGAGCAACAGCGGTCCGCGACCGGCTGCGCGCGGCAGGTCAGCTGAAAGAGAAGCCGGGCCCCAACGGGTACGCGGATGCACTTGCTTGCCGCTGGCGGCGCCGCAGTCCTGGCATTCACTTGGCTGCGAGCCAACTACCGCCGCTCGCCTCATTGCTTATCCTATCGCATGCATTTATGCAGACTGGCGTGTTGCGGACATCCGTGGTCACAGCATTCCCTGAGAGCGACCGAGGCCCGCACCTTCACCTCTCCACCGGCGCCCCCGCCCCTCGATGATACCGGCTGGAAAAGAACACCAGTGGCGTGGTGTCGCGGTGGTCGCAGGTCGAGACTTCGGCGATGATCAGCGTGTGGTCGCTGACATCGACGTGCCGGGTGACCTCGCAGGCGAACCAGGCGATGCATTCCCGAAGGCGCGGCAGGCCGTCGACGATGTCGTAGTCCGGACTGGCGCCGGTGTTCGGCTGGCTCGCGAAATGCCGCGACAGGTCGCGGCCATGGTCGGGCAGGACGTTGACGCAATAGCGTCCGGTCGCCGAGATCGCGCGGTGCATCCGGCCGGGCCTGATGGAAACCAGCACGGTCGGCGGCGACAGACTGACGGTGACAAAGCTGTTCGCAGTCATGCCGCAGACACGGCCGTGCTCGTCCAGCGCAGTCAGCACCGCAACCCCGGTCGCAAAGCGCGATGCAGCTTCGCGAAACGAAGCCGGACTGGCGTGCTGCATCTCAGTCTCCGCTCGCGAGGTGGAAGAGCGTTGCGCCATCGGTCGTCACGCCATCAATTGTCACGCAATGGCTCTGACGGGCTCAGGCGGCGCCGACATGCGTTCGATCCAGGCATGGATGCGCTGCGGTGTCGAGATGCGGTCCCATTGACGGTCCGGGAAGTTGAAGTTCTCGGTGAACTCGTTCGCCAGCGCGGGATTCTGGCTCATCGCGCCGATCAGCATGCCGAGCGCGTCCGTCGGCGGCTGCAGCATCACGTTGGTCCAGCGCGACGCCGCCAGCACGCGATCCTGCCGCTTCAGATCGATTTTCTCGCAAAGCCGAGCGTCCAGCGCGTCGGCATGGACGATTTCCTCGCCGAGCACGAGGGCGGCATAGGAGGCGATATTGGCGCCTTGGCCCATCATGGGATCGACAATGGCATGGACGTCGCCGAGCGCGATCGCACACTTGCCGTCGTCGAACTCGACGACCGTGTTGCGCACCGTCGGGACCACGCCGCCTTGCAGCAGATCCTGCGGCTGCGCCAGATCGAACCGCGCCGTTTCGATACGGTCGTAGGTCGTCGGGTGATGCTTCTCCAGCTTGCCCAGCAGCACCTTCAAAAAATGCTTCGGGTTGTCGTCGTAGCTGAGCGTCGCCAGTTCCTCCATGTCGCCGCCCGGCACGTTTTCCATCAGCAGCGCGTTGGCAACACCGCCGAAGGTGACGGTCGGTATCACAATCATCTCGCCGTGCCCGGGTGACACCGAGAGCGTGACATTCATGGGATCGGGCTGCCGCACGCCGGTGTAGAGCCCCACGCATAGACGCCGTTGCGGCTGCGAATAGGGCGTGTGCTCCGGACGGTAGGTGAAGAGCTGGCCGAGCGGTCCCTTGCCGGTCGAGACGACCAGCAGGTTGAAGCGGGCGACCAGCGGACGGATATCGCGGTCTTCGATGCGGCGGTATTCGATCCTGCCGCCGCGGCTGACGAAATCCTTCATCAACGCCGGAAGATAGATCCGGTAGTCGACGGCGCGACTCGGCTTCGAGAAGTCACCGCGAAAGCTCAGCGGCTGCGGAAAATTGAAGACGTGATCGTGGTAGTAATAATGGTCCTTCGGATCGGTCCAGTGATTGACGCCGAGATAGTCCTCGCGCGCGATCGTCACGTGATGATGCGCGACCGTGTTGAGCAGCCGGATATTGCGATAATCCTCGGGCGGCCGGTCGGTGATGACAGTGGCGTCGATGCCATGCTTCTGCAGGTAGAGCGCGAGATGCAGCCCGGCGATTCCGGCGCCGATGATTCCGATGTTGCGTGCCACCGTGGTGTCCTCCCCTGTGATTGTTCGTTTTGGGGAAGCCTAGCCGCCCGCTGTGTTGCACACTACGGAATAAATGGGATATAATTTATTCTGGATCGGAATGAAATATGGACCGGATCGATTGCCTGCGCTCTTTCGTTCGCACGCTTGAGAGCGGCAGCTTCTCGGCTGCGGCCAAGGAGCTCGGCATCGGCCAGCCCGCCATCAGCAAGCGTATCGCGATGCTGGAAGACGAATTCGGCACGCAGCTGTTCTTGCGCACGACGCGCACGCTGAAGCCGACGGCAGAGGCGCACCGGATCTACGATCTCGCGCGGCAGATCCTGGAGAGCTTCGACATGGCGCGATCGAGCGTCGAACAGGCAGCGCCCCGCCCCACCGGCACGCTCCGGATCGGCGTGCCGTCGTCGTTCGGACGACGCTACATGATGCCGGTCATCGCCGAATATGTCCGGAATTATCCGGAGGTTCGGGTCGACATCCGCTTCAGCGAGCGCTTCGTCAATCTGGTGGAAGAAGGCATCGAACTCGCGCTGAGGATCGGAAACCTGGAGGCGAGCACGCTTGTCGCCCGCCGGCTCGGCACCGTGCAGCGCTATCTGGTCGCGACGCCCACCTATCTGCACGGCCGCCCGATGCCGCGGACACCGGATGATCTCGGCTCACACCAGTGCATCGTCTATTCGCGCATGACGCCGGCGCAGCAATGGGCCTTTGAATCCGAGCATGGCCGTCACGTCGCATCCATCAACGGCCCCATCCACGTCGACGATGCCGACGCGATGCAGGAGGCGACGATGCAGCATCTCGGCATCGCCATCCTGCCCGAGTGGAACGCGGCGGACGGCCTTCGCAGCGGCGAGCTCGAGCATCTGCTCCCGGATTACGCCATCGCCGCGCTGCCCCTGCATGCGGTCTATCCGGAGACGCAGTGGATGTCGCTGCGCGCGCGAAGCTTCCTGAATCTCCTGGTCGAACGCGCCGGGCACTTCGCGCCGGCCTCGTCGCATACCCGTACCGCCGGCGCCGGCGGTTGACGCCACCCCTGCCATCATTAAATGACGCCGATGAAAAAAATCGGATTCCTCTCCTTCGGGCACTGGACGCCCTCGCCGCAATCGCAGACCCGCTCGGCCGCGGACACGCTGCTGCAATCCATCGAGCTTGCGGTTGCGGCGGAAGAGCTCGGCGCCGACGGCGCCTATTTCCGCGTGCATCATTTCGCGCGGCAGCTTGCCTCCCCCTTCCCGCTGCTGGCGGCGGTGGGCGCGAAGACCAGCACAATCGAGATCGGCACGGCCGTGATCGACATGCGCTACGAGAATCCGCTCTACATGGTGGAGGATGCAGGCTCCGCCGATCTCATTGCCGGCGGCCGGCTCCAGCTCGGCATCAGCCGCGGCTCGCCCGAGCAGGTGATCGATGGCTGGCGCTATTTCGGTTATCAGCCGGCCGAGGGCCAGAGCGATGCCGACATGGGCCGGCGCCACGCGGAGGTCTTTCTGGACCTGCTTCGCGGCGAGGGCTTTGCAAAACCCAATCCGCAGCCAATGTTTCCAAACCCGCCGGGGTTGTTGCGCCTCGAGCCGCATGCGCCAGGGCTGCGCGAACGGATCTGGTGGGGCGCCGGCTCGAACGGGACTGCGGTGTGGGCCGCAAAGCACGGCATGAATTTGCAGAGCTCGACGCTGAAGAATGACGAGACCGGCGAGGCCTTCCATGTGCAGCAGGCCGCCCAGATTCGCGCCTATCGCGCGGCGTGGAAGGAAGCCGGCCACAGCCGCGAGCCCCGCGTGTCCGTCAGCCGCAGCATCTTCGCGCTGATCGACGATCGCGACCGCACCTATTTCGGCTCCGAGCGCGGCGGCGAAGACCAGATCGGCTTCATAGACCCGCGGACGCGGGCGATCTTCGGCCGCTCCTATGCGGCAGAGCCGGATGTGCTGATCGACCAGCTTCGAGCGGACGAGGCGATCGCGGAGGCCGACACGTTGTTGTTGACGATCCCGAACCAGCTGGGCGTGGACTATTGCGCGCATGCGATCGAGGCGATCTTGACGCATGTGGCGCCGGCGCTCGGGTGGAGGTGACGGGAAGGGCAAAGCCAGGCCCGTGTGACCCCGACGGGAGCCGCAGTCGCACGACCTGAAGTCGCGATTGACTTCAGTCACTACCCTGACAATGATGCCGCCGGGGATTTGGAATTCATCAGGGGCGAAAATGCGGGGTGGTTATCTGGGGGCTCTGGTCGTGGCCGCGTGTCTTGCGGGCTGCGCATCGGGGCCGATGGGCAGTGCGGCTCTCACTGACAACGTCAAGTCAAATACTGCACGGCTTGTGGTCTATCGGACCTCGGCGCTGGGATTTGCGGTTCAGCCCAACTATGTGGTCGACGGGCGCGTGATTGGCGGCAGCCAGGCCGCAGGTTTCGTGGCGTGCGAGCTGCCTCCGGGCCCCCACGAGGTCGCCGTCAACAATCTGCCGCTGAGTACCAATCTGTTCGGACAGGGCAGCGAGAAGATGAGCGTCGATCTGCGCGCCGGCAGCACGACCTATCTCTCCGCCCAGCCGCAGATGGGGATCGTGACACCAGGCGCGATCACGCTGATCCAGGTCACGGAGGACCAGGGTCGCGCGGACGTCGCCAGCCTGCATCAGAGCAACGGGTCGTGCGGCAAGGCGTGATTCGAATCGCTCCGCTCTCGAAGCGCTGATGAGACGCCTTGCCCTGACGATCATCCTGCGTCTTGGCCGCTACGCCGTTCTTCCGGTCGTGGCACTGGCCTGCGTGATGCTGGCTGTCAGGCTGATGGCAATGGATCGTTACACGGTCGCGACGCTGGCGACCGCACCAATCGTGTTCTCCATATTCACGGCCGCGGTGGCGGTCGCCATTGGCCTCCTGCTCCTGCCCACGCCAAAGCATCGGAGTTTCGAGGCGAGCGAGGAGACCGCCCCAGGCCTCTGGGCGGCGTGGAAGGAGCTCGACCATGGCTTCGTCCGATCCAACCGCAGCTTGCGGATCGACACCAATTTCAACGCATCGATCAGCGAGGTCAGCCGATACGCCGGGCTGTTCGGGCGGCAGATCACGATGATCGTCGGCCTGCCACTGCTGATCATCCTGGATGAGCGTGCAGTTCGCGCGGTCATCGCCCATGAAGTGGCCCATGCCCGGCTTCGCCATACCTCGGGAAGCATCAACCTTTCGGATTTCATCGCGGCCTCCGAGAACGTGCTGTTCTACGCCGATCCGGACCACACCATCACGGGACGCATTGCCCGAGCCCTGCTCCGCTCCATGCTCGAATGGCTCGAGAGGGAATATCGCACCCTGTCGCGAGAGAACGAGCTTTACGCCGATCTCGGGGCCGCCGAACAAGTTGGCCGCGCCGAGATGGCGCGGGCGCTGATCCTGATGGAGGCGTGCGGAACGCGTCTCACCGATCTCATCTACGCCCCTTTGGAGAAAGAGGTGCTGGGCGCCATCCATGCACCCCACCCGCCTTTCGAGCGCGTCTTGAACCAGCTCGGGGACATCAGGGCGCCTGGGCCGATGACCGCGGCTGCCGTCGCCGGCCTGACGCGCGAGCACGATCCGGACGCGACGCACCCGCCCTTTGCCAAGCGGCTTGCCAATCTCGGATACACCGGCGTTCCCGATATTGGCGACATCGAGACATCCGCTATCGAGCAGCTTCTCTCGCACGACGCGGCAAAGGACATCGCGGCCCGCTTCGACGACGAATGGCGGAAAAAGGCGCAGGCTTGGGTGACCGTCGGCTGGTGAGCTACGGGCTACGTCGCGGCCTGGTAGTGTGCCAGCCGCTCCGGGTCGTCATCCGGAACGGAGACCGTCTGCGCCCTGATGTGGCTGCCGATGACCAGCCCAGTGAGCGAGAGCATGAGCCCCAGCGCCAGCGGCGCGAACAAGGCCTCTTCCTGAAACAATCCATTCAGCAGCACGACCATGACGCCGAAGCCCGCGAGCCCCTGCGTCAAATATCCAGAGAATGCATAAAGACGCCAGGCCTTCAGCGCCACCGCGAAATGAAACGCCAGCGGAACGAGGGCGGCGATGCCCATTTGGTATAGCAGGACGCCGATCGCACTCTCGACGGCGCCGTTCGTCGTTCCGGCGGCCTGCGCGGCGCTCCAATCGATCGAGAAATAGTCATCCGACAGATTGCCGCCAACGCCCAAGCCGCGGCCAAACGGCTTTTCGAGAAATCCGTTCAAGCCGCCCATGAGGCCGAGAACGTGATAGTCGCCGATCTGCAAGCCGACGCGGATCGCGGCAATTGCAAACACGATCAAGGCCACGAATCCGAGCCATAGCGTCACCACGGCGCCGAGCAGACGGGTCGATATCCAGGCCGTGGCGACGAACACCACCACGATGAGCGCTCCCTTCACGCTGCAAACGATCAGCAGCGGCAACGCCACGAGGGCCAGAAACGGACGCCCTACCGAAAACAGGAAAAGCCCGAAAAACGCGATCCCGTACGCGAAGCTGATCGGGTGCATATTCGGTCCGTGGATGCGGAGGATCTTCGACAGGCCGAACCCTTCGAGCAGGGGCGTATTGAGAAAGTCGAAGCTGAAGCGATCCTTCAGATCGACCGGCACGTTGCCGGTGGCGCGCATCTCGGCTTCCCAAACGCCGGAACGGGCCGCCTTGAGCTCGTCGAAACCCCAGAACGTGTAGCCGTTGGTGATGGCCAGCCAGAAATCCCGAAACGCAAACTCGACGTATCCGCACAGGATCAGAATGGCTCCAAGCGTCACCAGGAACGGCGTGGCGCGAACCTCATAGGTCGCGGCCGTCAGCAGCGAGAGCTGGAACAGGAACAGCGGCAGCACGATATTGCGCAGATAGACCGTTGCCGCCTGGCCATCCTGGACGAAGCCGATCGCGAAATACAACGACACCACGGCGAGGGTCACGACACCCCAGCGCATGATCTGATCGACCTCGGTCGACCGGCTCCTTTGGCCGGCGACATACAACCCAAATGTCGTCAGCCACATCACGGAGCAGACGAGAAAATTATAGCCTTTGATGAAGTCCAGGTCGGACGGCGCCGAAATCAGCGGCGACAGGATCGAGACGAAGAGGTTCTGGAAGAACAGGACGAAGATCGCGATCGCCGGCGCGTAGGTTGGAACCGCAACCACGATGGCGATGGCGACGAGAACTTCGACGGTCAGAGACAGGACCGGGCTTGCCACGTGCAGGATCGGCACAAAGCCGATCGTTGCGATGGCGATGCAGAGCGTCGGGATCAGCTCGCGCCAAGGCGAACGCGAAGGCTCGGGACAGCCCGCCTGCACAGCTTGAAGATGCGGTGAGGTCCCGCCAATCATGACTCGTCCTTTGGCGCAGCGCGGCGGCCACGATAGCGGCAGGATGGGTAAGGATTCGTTAACGATGGCGGACCGGGTTCAGCGCCGGCCCGGCTTCGCGGCGCCGAGCAGCGCGCGCATGACGTCGGGATCGGGCTTGCCGGTGCCGCTTTCGAGCAGGCCGAATCCCTGCGCCAGCTCCCAATGCGCCCAGCCCCAGCAATGCCCCCGCGCATATGCGGTCACAGCCGCGAGCCAGCGCACGCGGCTGTCCCTGGGCGCTGCGGCTTTCAACACGCCAAATTCGTTGATGATGATCGGCCGCGGAAATCGTTGCTGCCACGCGACCGCGGGCGCGAGCCAGCGGCTGACATCCGGCTTGTCCCTGGCGGCGGCAATCGCCGTGTCGAGCATGCCGAGCGCCTTCGTCGCGCCTCTGTCCTGCAAGTCCCGGCGGAGCGCCTGAACCCCGGGATCGCCGGCGCTGATCGGATAAGGCAGATCGGTGATGTCGTGCAGCGGATCCTGCACGTCCCAGTGGCCCTGGTGTGTGAACACCATGGGATCGTAGAAATGGATGGCGTAGACGACGTTTAGATCCGGCAACGGGCGAAACCGCGGCAGCGAGTCCGCGCGTTGCCAGTCGACCGGGCCGACGATCAGCGTCGTCGCGGGAAGCAATTGGCGAACGAAGGCGGCGAGCGTTTCGACCTGCTCTTGCCATCTGTCGGCTTCGATGTCGGGCTCATTGAGCAGCTCGGCGAAGACGCGGTCGGCCGGAAACGATTGAATGACCCGGGCAAGCGTGCCCCACGCATCCTCCAACTCGCGCAGCGACGCGTCCGCGTCGTCCTTGTGCAGCCGATTGAAGCGATCGCCGGGATGGAGATCGACGGAGATTGAATAGCCGAGCGAGATGAGCAGCTTCAATGCCTTGTCGAGCGCCCGCAGCGTCTCATCGCGTTCCGCTTTCGAGGCGAAACGCAGCATCACGCGCTCGGCCGGCACCGGCAAGCGGACATGACTCATCCCCGCCTTGCGAAGCTGCTGCAGCAATTCGCGCGTTGGAGGCGCGGATTTTTCGCCATTGATCCAACCGTCGGCATTGAACCCGCGCGACAGCGCGGCGAGCCTGTCCGGCGCAACAGTCTGCGGGACAGGCACGCAAGTTTCGGCCGATGCCGCTGAGGCGAGCGACATTGGCATCAAGATCGTGGACAGCAAGATCGTGGCAAGGAGCAGACGACGGCACGGCGTCGCCATCGTCAAACCGCCCTGCTAAGCGCGCCGCCGTCGGGGTGAGGCGCGGCAGAGCCCGCGGGCGCATGATTGACGACGAGGCCGGTCGCGATGGTGTCGTACTTCGCCAGCGCGGCGGTCACCCGCCGCATCGCCGCCGAACCGAGCTCACCGGCGCGCACCACCGGGATGATCAGGTCCGCGTGCGCGGCGAGCGCGATCGCATCTGGCTGCAAGGCAAGATTGTTCGCATGGACGATGATCAGGTCGAACTCCGAGCGAATGTCGTCCTCTGGCCGCGCATTGGCCTTCCTGCCGGCGCTCAGCAGCTCGTCGATCGACTGGAGCCCCGCAGTGGTGGAGCCGTCCTGCCATTCGGTCACCGGCGGCTGGGCGCCCGCAAATTCCGGCTGCAGCCTTATCAGCACGCTCATCATGCCGCAGTTGACGGCCGCGCGGTTGAGGGAGCGCGCAACGGTGTTGCCGCCGGCGCTCTTGCCGACCGACAGCACGAGTGCGACCTTGCAGCCGCGCACCGGAGCACGATCGATACGCTCGAGCAGCGGACGCAAGTAAGCGCCGAGATCGAGCTCGGCTGTTGCGGCAATCGGTCGTTGCCAGACAGTGTTGGGCGCCGCTCCCGACACGAGTTCGGGAATGCGGGACCAGACCGGAAGGTTCGGCATCGCCTCTATTTGCTGCACGGCCGGAGCCGGACGCTGGACTTGCCGCTTGGGCGTCTCCCTCGCCTCCGCACGCGCCGGCGTTCGAGCCGGAGCCTCGGCAGGATCGGACTTGTCGGACATGCTCGTCATCGCCGCAACCGTAGCGGTTGACGTCAACAGCGAGCCGATCGCGAGCGCGGCGAGCAGCAGGGCGAGCGGCGGACGCGTCGAGCGCAGCGGCGGGATCGCGGGCGAGGCGATCTTGGTCTGCGAGCTCTGAAGCTGACGCTGCTCGTTGGTCGTCTTGAACCGCGACAAGAACTGCTCGTAGATGTTCTTGTTGGCATCGGCATCGCGCTGCAGTTCCTGCAGCTTCACGAGCGCCTGGCCGTCCACCAGCATCTGCGTCTCGACCGCCTTGAGCTGCTTTTCCAGCGCGGCCTGCTGCTCGAGCTGGGCCTCGTATTCGGACTTCGCGGTGTCGATGTTCTTCTTCCGCTCGACCTCGATCTGTCTGTTGATGTCAGCCAACTGGCTGTAGGAAATCGCAAGATCAGGATGGCGGTCGCCGTAGACCGCCTTCTTCTGTGCGATCTGGTCGTTCAGGGTCGAGCGCTGCGCGCGCAGCATGCTCAGGAGATCCTGCTTCACCGGACCTTCGACATTCGCCTTGAGATCGCGCTGCACCTGCTCGTAACGCGCCTTGGCTTCCTCGGTGCGCGCGCGAGCCGCGGAGACCTGCTGGTTCAGGTCAGTCACCCGCAATTGCTGGGTGGTGGAATCCTTGCCGGCATTGAGGATCTTGTGCTCGAGCCGGAAGGCTGCGACGGCGTCTTCCGAGACGCGCAGGCGCTCGTTCAGCGCCTTCAGCCGGTCCTTGAGCCAGTCGGCCGCCTCGTCCGTCGCATCGCTGCGGACGCGGCTTTGGGTCGCGACGAACGCCTCTGCGATGGCGTTGGCATAATAAGCCGCCCGCTCCGCACTGTTCGAGGTGAACGAGATGGCGATGACGTAAGTCAGGCCGCGACGCGAGATATCGAGACGGCTGCGGAGTTTTTCGAGCAGGCGCGTCATGTCGGTATGACCGCCTGCGATATCCTCGTCGTCGGCGATCTTGAGCTTCTCGATCAGGGGCCGGAGAAAGCCGTCCGACTTGGCGATCTCGATCTGGCTCTGAAGCGCAGCGGCGTCCTGGCCGATGCCAGGCAGCACGTCCTGATCCGTGGTCACGCGCAGCTCGCGGGGATCGACCACGACGAGCGCCGTCGCGGCATACCGGACCGGCAGCACCATCAGCACGACGAGGCCGAGCGCGAAAAGTGCCAGCGCCAGCATCAGGATGCGCCGGCCGTTCTCGCGCAGGAAAGAGAACGCGCCGGTGAGGGTCAGCGATCCCTTGATCAGCGCGGGTGCGGTGTTGTCGGGCGTCGCCGCCGCAGCCCGCGGCGCTTCCCACGAAGCCGCGGGCTCCGTCGGGGCGATGCTTCGCGGAGATGCGCTTCTACCGAACGCCATGGGGTTGGACTCGAAATCAACTAACAGGCACAGCTGAGAGACTTGCTACACCGTAAATATCCATGGTTAACCCGCGGTTACGGCGGCCGCGAAGCTCAGTAAACGGTTCGTTAAGAGACGACGCACGGCCCTGCGCGGAGAGGGGGCGCGCGCGTGAAGCAGATTACAGGTGACCTTGCGTGCTGAACCTCACACGGCAGCGATGCGCGAAGGAGATCCAACCGGATTGTCCCGCCTTCGCGCCATGATGCCGCGGGCAAACAAACGCCGGATCCGGCCGTCAAATCCCGCCGGGAAGCTCGACGCCCGCTTCCGTCAGGTCACGGAGGAATTTCCGCACCAGGAGCATGTTGGTTCTCTGCAGCTCGTGATTATTGCCGAACTTGAACTGGTTGGCTTCGGTTACGATCAGTCCCTGGTCGGTCTCGCGGAAAATGCCTTGCTTCTTCAAGCGATCGGCGCGCCGCCGGACGGTTTCGATAGGCAGACCGAAAAAGCGGGACAGGGCGGCACGGGAAACGCCCTGCTTGATCTTGTCCGGCTCAACCGCCTGGATGCTGCCAAATTGCCGGTCCAGTTCGGGGTTCTTCATGATCTTGAGAACGTTGGCGTTCAAGACCGCATGAATGATCATCAAGTCCAGCGGATCGAAATCGTAGTGGCGGAACATTTCGCTGGCTGCGCACAGCATGTAAGCCAACGAGTGGCGGGAGACGGTTCGGATCAAATCCGCCGCGATGTCCTCGTCTTTCGTCGTACCAACCATCACCAGTGCCCGCTTCTACGGATTTCCGGCCCGACGCCACAAGTCGGTTGCAAGCCGGTTATGTCTCCGTGGCGCACCGCGTGAGGCAGGACCGGTCTGCTGTTTCCCCCAATATGGGTATGGTCGCGGTTCCATCCGGTCAATAGCTGGCTTGTCGGCAATATCATTTTCACCGATACGAGGTTGAGTTGCCCGGCGCGCAATTGGCGCGTGCCAATTGTGATCATGGGCCAAATGACATTTATTATCGAAGCTATTAAAGACGACTGCCGCACCGTGGATTTCCGTGACAGCGCGATCGTTGCGGTGATCCTGGCCCGCAAGCACGCGGTGAATGGTTTTGTGGTTTCGATCACGGCGCCGAACGGGCAGCTTTTCTTCGCGGATCAGTTCAACCGTTTGCTGACGAGCAAGGGGCTCGGTTCGGATCCGGCGGCGCAGGAAGTTGGACGGCGCTAAAGCGGGCTTTGTTACGGCACGCGCAATCCTGGAAGCAGTGCAGCGAGTTGTAATCGCGAAATCGCGGACGCCGCTGGGGATGAAACCGAACGGGTCGGGTGGGGAAATCGGCGCTGATCGCGTATTCCGAAATGGCGCGCCACGGCCGATGAAGATGGGCACTATTGCTTCGCCGCGGCGCAATGATGCTGTATCCAAAATCACGTCAGAACCCGAAGACATGTGATCGCCTGTGATTTAGGCGCGCTCAAGCGATGAAATCATTGGACCAATAACTTGATGACGGCATCGGTGAGGTCGCCCCTCAGATCAGCCGGTTGTGCGATGAGGCCCGTGACGTATGCGCCGTTAATGATCAGCGCTATTTGTGACGCGGTGCGGTTGGGATCACCGACGCCAAGTTTGCCAAGCACGACCGCGAGCCTCGTCCGCATTTCCTTCTTGTTGCGCCGGGCGATGACCCGGCCCGGATGGTTTTCGTCAGGAAATTCCGTCGCTAGGTTGAGGAACGGACAACCGCGATAGGCGGGGTGCGTGATCCGCTTTGCGATACCGGATAGCAAAGCCTCGAGAATAGCGCGTGGATCACCCGCGTGCTGGTCTTCAATACGATCCCACCACGCCCAGAACAACCGATCCTGTTCGGCGGCGAAGGCAGCAATCAAAGCGTCCTTCGATTCAAAAAGGCGATAGAGACTCGTCTTCGAGACACCGGATCGCTCGACGACCGTGTCTACGCCGATGGCGCGGATGCCTTCGCGGTAAAACAATTCGCTTGCCGTCGCAAGGATACGCTCGCGGGCGCTCACTTCGCCCTTTGGCGGGGCACCCCGCCGGGGTCGGGTTACTGTCTCCATATCCGCTTGCTCTCGCTTTGATGACTTATCGTTTGACAAAGTTACAGACCTGTCCGTAATATAAAAGTTACTGACAGGTCTGTAACTTTAATGGAGAAATATCGATGCGTGCGATGCAGGCGGAAACGTTCTCCGGCTATGGCGGGCTGCGGCAGATCGAATTGCTCAAACCGAAGCCCGCAAAGGACAGGTTGCTGGTTCGCGTCACGGCCGCCGGCGTCACGCCGCTTGATCACACAATTCTGTCGGGTGGGCTGCCCCGGGCGAAGGCGCCATTGGTGCTCGGCAATGAAGGTGTGGGCGTGATCGAGGATGCCGGCGACTCCGGTTTTGCGGTGGGAAGTCGCGTGATGTTCGCCGGTCCCTATGGCGTTCGCGAAGACGGCGCATGGCAAGAATGGCTGCTGGTGAGCCCCAAAGATGCAGCGCTCGTGCCCGACGCGATCGACAATGTCGTCGCGGCCAGCCTCCCGGTGGCCTATCTGACGGCGCAGATCACGCTGACCCTCGCAGGGTTCAAACCGGGCAAATCGGTGCTGGCTCCGGCAATCGGTGGGTCGGTGGGCAACGCGACCTATCAGCTCGCGCGGGCACAGGGCGCCGGCAAGGTGATTTCAACGGCCGGCAGCGCTGCGAAAGCTGCCAGAGCACGCGAGCTCGGCTTCGAAGACGTGATTGACCTTTCCGCGGAAGATCTTGCCGACGGCGTACGCCGGATAACGGACGGCAAGGGGGTCGACATCGTTATCGATGGCATCGGCGGCACCGTGACCAGTGAGGCGCTGAGCACCCTCACACTCGGCGGTGTCCTGATTACGCTGGGCTATTCCGCCGGACGCAAGACCACGATCGATGTGACAGACCTGATCTGGAAAGGCGCGCGTATGAGCGGTTTCTCTTTGTTCGCCCAGTCACCGCTCGTCGTTGCCGCGGCATGGCGGGACATCATTCCGTTGATCGTGGGCGGATCAGTCAAACCTGTCGTCGAGCGGGTCTATCTCCTCGGCGAAGCGGGCGAAGCCCTGCGCCATCTGATCGAGGATCGACCGTTTGGCAAAGTCGTCCTGGCTGGATGATCGACATGCCAACGCTATCCGCACAGCTCCCGCGCGAGCGCACAATTCGCTGGGACGATCCGCAAGCCTTGGCCGCAGCAGGTCAGACGATGAGCGGGCGAGATTTCCTCGAAGCTATGCTTCGAGGCGACGTTCCGCTCCCGCCGATCTGCCGTCTGGTCGAGTTCAGCATCGACCGAGTTGGGGATGGCAGCGTTGAAATGGTTCTGAAGCCGCAAGAGTCGCAATACAATCCGATCGGCTCAGTCCATGGCGGCATAATCGCCACGGTTCTCGACTCGGCAATGGGCTGCGCCGTCCACACCAAGCTTCCCTTCGGACGGGCGTACACGACGCTGGAGATCAAGGTGAATTACCTCCGGGGCGTCGATCGCGACTCCGGACCAATGAAGGCGGTGGGGCGCGTCATCCATCTGGGCCGCCAGACAGCGATGGCGGAAGCGAGCTTGACGGATGCGAGTGGCAGGCTTTTCGCTCAGGCGAGCACGACCTGCCTGATCTTCGAGGTGGTACCGCATAGAGAACCGTGACGTCGCATGATCGCGGCCGCCGTGAAAGGTCGGTTGCGGCGAGCTAATGACTGCTACTTCAGCGCCAACCAGACCAAATCAGAGCTATATAGCTGGTCAAACAGCGCGCGAGCTGCGGGAAAAATGGCGGAGATCAAGAGCGTTTGCGTCGAACGGTAGCCGCAGGCTGTCCATATCGTGCTTTGGCGTAAATGGCGCGCCCGGAACGATTCGAACGTCCGACCCTCAGATTCGTAGTCTGATGCTCTATCCAGCTGAGCTACGGGCGCGTTTTTCGCTGACAGTGCGGGCATGGCCCGCAGGCAGCCCCCGGCTACGCCGGAGGGGTGCGAAAGAGCGCTTTGACTAACCGCTCTTGCCCCAATTGGCAAGGTCCGGATTGGGGAGATTTTGCTGGGACATGACGGTTTCCGCACTCGGCCGCTGGCCGACCTACGCCCGCGCCCGCTCGTTGCGGACGGAGAGCAGTTCCACGGGGCGGTCGGGGATGACGATCCGGAAGGTGGCACCGATGGTGCCTTCGACCAGATGGATGTCGCCGCCATGGGCGCGGACCAGCTCGGCGGCGATGGCAAGGCCGAGTCCGCTGCCGCCGGGACGGCCGGAGGTCTGGAACGCCTCGAACAGATGTTCGCGGGTCCTCTGCGGCACGCCAGGGCCGGTATCGGAGACCTCGATGATGGCGACCGCGCCCTCGCGTTTTCCCGTGATCCGGATCTGCTGCGCGCCGCCCTCAGCGGACGCATGGCTTTCCAGCGCCTGGGCGGCGTTGCGGACGAGGTTGAGCAGCACGCGGAAGAGCTGGTCGGGATCGGCGTCGACCGCGAGCCCGCGCTCGATCGCGGCGACCCAGGCGATCGAGGCGTCGGAGGCAAGGCCAGCGGTCTCGCGCACCTCCAGCACCACCGGCTCGATCATGATCATGCGCCGGTCGGGCGCGGCTTCCTGGGCGCGGCCGTAAGACAAGGTCGACTGGCAGAAGGCGATGGCGCGCTCGAGCGAACGGACGAGTTTTGGCGCAAAGCGCTGCACCCGCGGATCCGGCACGCTGGCGAGCTGGTCGGACAGGAGTTGCGCCGAGGCCAGCAGGTTGCGCAGATCGTGATTGATCTTGGAGACGGCGAGGCCGAGGGCGGCGAGCCGGCTCTTCTGATGCAGCATCGACATCAGGTCGCGCTGCATGTCCGACAATTCGCGCTCGGCAACCCCGATCTCGTCGCTGCGCTGGCTGGGCACGATGATCCCCGCCGAACTCTCGGGATTTTCGTGGAAGCCGACCAGGCTCGCGGTCAGCCGCCGCATCGGGCGCACGAAGAGATAATGCATGGCGAGATAGACGAGGCCTGCGGTCAGCACCGCGATGATCAGCGCGACCACCACGACGTTGCGGGAGAAGCGGTACATCGACTGCCGCAGCGGCAGCTCGTCGGTGACGATCTCCATGAACTGGGCGTTGCCGACGCCCGGCCCGACGATCCGGATGGCCTGGTTGCCGGTCTCCAGCATCATCCGGAACGAGCCGGTGATCGCCTCCCACGCCGTCATGTCGCGCAGGTCGATGTCGTGCTCGATCGCCGCGGGCAGATTGTCACTGGCGAGCAGACGGCGCTGCTGGCCCATCTTGATGGCGACGGCGCGCGCATTGATGCTTTTCAGGATCTCGCGCGACAGCGAATCGGGAACCATGCCGAGCGGCGCCGCATCGAGCACCAGCGCCGCCGTGTTGGCCGCGGCGACGCGGTCGTTGAGCCGGTTGACCCAGAAGTTGGCGATGGCCGGTACGTAGAGCAGGATGGCCGCGATCATCACCAGGGGAACGGTGAGCAGCAGCAGCTTGCCGGACAGCCCAAGCCCGCGCGTCCCGCGCGGCAGCGCCGCCGGCGGGTCCCGCTGATCCCCATCCTGGATCGGCTGGAGGTCTGTCGCTGCCACGAAATTCGCCCTCGCTGCCTTTGCCGGATGAAAGATGTCGCCGGGTGAAGGGTGTTGGCGCGTATGAAGATGCGGCCCGCCCCCAGCGCGGTCAAATTACAGATCGTCAATCTGCCAAGGTCGGATGTAAGCGCAGATCTGGCGAGTCGCTACCTCAAGGGTTAAAAACCCCGCACAAACAGCGATATTCGCCGGAATTGAGCTCTTGTGCGGCGTTGACGAAAAGAAGGCGCTCGCTTATAAGCCGGCCAATTGTCCGCGATGACCCGGTGTGACGCCGGGAGCGGCTCTCTTGGGGCCGAAAAAGGCCCATTTTGGGCAGCATCTTCCGGACTTTATCATCAATTCTACAGGCAAATTGCCCGGTCAGCGGAGAAAAACCCGTGAAGCGGACTTATCAACCCAGCAAACTGGTGCGCAAGCGCCGTCACGGCTTCCGTGCCCGTCTCGCCACGGCCGGCGGCCGAAAGGTGCTCGCCGCCCGCCGCGCCCGCGGCCGCAAGCGTCTGAGCGCCTGAGCCGGACCCCCTTTTTGGGATTTCATCATGGATCGGCTGAGGCAGCGAGCGGATTTCCTCGCCGTTGCCAATGGCGCGCGGGTGAATAGTCCCGCGTTCGTCCTGCAAAGCCTTGACCGCCAAAGCCTTGACCGAGACGACAGCGGTCCGATCCGGATCGGCTTCACCGTCACCAAAAAGAACGGCAACGCCCCCCAGCGCAATCGCATCCGGCGCCGGCTTCGCGAACTGGTGAAGCGGCTCGATCCGGTGTCAATGCAGCCCCATCATGATTATGTGCTGGTCGGCCGAAGGGACGCGCTCTCGCGCGACTTCGCCGCCATGCTCGACGATCTGCGCATGGCGTTCGCGAAGCCCGCGCGGCATACGCACAAGGGACGCGGCCCAAGAAGCAGCCCAAAAACCGACTCAAGAACCGACGGCTTAAAGCCCGGCCCCGCTCCTGCGACCAGCCGCAAACCGGATTGATGACGAGAGAATGATGACCGACAACCGCAATACCATCCTCGCCGTCATTCTGTCGGGCTTCGTGCTGATCGCCTGGCAGTATTTCTACAACATGCCGGCTATGGAGAAGCAGCGCGCCCAGCAACAGGCGCAGGCCGAGCTGCAGAAGACCACGCCGCAGCCGACGGCTTCCGCGACGCCGGGCGCCACGCCGCAGGCCGGCAGCACGGCCCAGCCGGCGACGCCGAGCGCGAACCAGCAAGCCCAGCCGGTCGTTGCGCGCGACGTTGCGATTGCCGCCAGCCCGCGCGTGAAGATCGAGACGCCGCGGATCGCCGGCAGCATCTCGCTGAAGGGCGGACGCATCGACGATGTCGCGCTGGTGCAATTCCGCGAAACGGTCGATCCGAAGTCACCCCCGATTATTCTGTATTCGCCCTCGGGGACCGCGGAGCCCTATTACGCCGAGTTCGGCTGGGTGCCGGCCACGGGCGTGACGGCGAAACTGCCGGACGCGCAGACCGTCTGGCAGCAGGACGGCAGCGGCAGCCTGACGCCGACCACGCCGGTGGTGCTGAAATGGGACAATGGCGAAGGCCTCAGCTTCCGCCGCACCATCGCGGTCGACGACCACTACCTCTTCACCGTCAAGGACGAGGTGAGCAATGTCGGCAACGCGCCGGTCACGCTCTATCCGTTCGCGCTGATCTCGCGCCACGGCACGCCGCAGGTCTCCGGCTACTACATCCTGCATGAAGGCCTGATCGGCTATCTCGATGGCTTGCAGGAATACGCCTACAAGAAAATCGACGAAGCCAGGACGGTGAACTTCAAGGCCACCAATGGCTGGCTCGGCATGACCGACAAATACTGGGCCTCGGCGCTGCTGCCGGACACCAGTGCGCAGATTCAGGCGCGCTTCTCGTCGAACCCGAGCGGCAACGTCCACACCTACCAGACCGATTATCTGCTCGATCCCGTCACCGTCGCGATCGGCGGCTCCGCGACCGCGAACGCGCGGCTGTTCGCCGGCGCCAAGGAAGCCAGCGTCGTCGGCATCAACTTCCCGCTCGCCGGCCATGGCGGCTACAACAAGGAACTCGGCCTCAACCATTTTGATCTGTTGATCGACTGGGGCTGGTTCTACTTCATCACCAAGCCGATGTTCCTCGGCCTCGACTTCTTCTACCGCTTCTTCGGCAATTTCGGCATCTCGATCCTGCTCGTGACCGTGATCGTGAAGCTCCTGTTCTTCCCGCTGGCGAACAAGTCCTACGCCTCGATGGCGAAGATGAAGTCGGTCCAACCGCAGCTTCAGGCGCTGAAGGAGCGCTACCCCGACGACAAGGTGAAGCAGCAGCAGGAGATGATGGAGATCTACCGCAAGGAGAAGATCAATCCGGTTGCCGGCTGTCTTCCCGTGGTGATCCAGATCCCGGTGTTCTTCTCGCTGTACAAGGTGCTGTTCGTCACCATCGAGATGCGGCACGCGCCGTTCTTCGGCTGGATCAAGGATCTTTCCGCACCGGACCCGACCAACCTGTTCACTCTGTTCGGGTTGATCCCGTTCGATCCGACCACTATCCCGGTGTTCGGCCACTACCTGGCGCTCGGCATCTGGCCGATCATCATGGGCATCACGATGTGGTTCCAGATGAAGCTGAATCCGACGCCGCCGGATCCGACGCAGCAGATGATCTTCAACTGGATGCCGCTGATCTTCACCTTCATGCTGGCGGGCTTCCCGGCGGGCCTCGTGATCTACTGGGCCTGGAACAACACGCTCTCGGTGCTGCAGCAGAGCTTCATCATGCGCCGCAACGGCGTGAAGGTGGAGTTGTTCGATAATCTCAAGGCGACGTTCGCGAAGAAGGCGACGTAGCTCCACTCTGTCATTCCGGGCTGGTGCGAAGCACCAGACCCGGAATCTCGAGATTCCGGGTTCGATGCTTCGCATCGCCCCGGAATGACAGCAAGCAAAGAGCCTTCGCATGACTGACGACAAAGATGCGAAGCTGATCGAGGTCGGGCGAAAGCTGTTCACGCGCGACTGGCAGTTCATCTGGGCCTCGCCCTCGACTGAAACGCTGCCGCCAATGGCGGGACTGGAGATCGCCTTTGCCGGCCGCTCCAATGTCGGCAAGTCCAGCCTGATCAACGCGCTGACCGGCCGCAACGCGCTGGCGCGCACCTCGCATACGCCGGGCCGCACCCAGGAGCTGATCTTCTTCGAGGTCCCCGGGAAAAGTGACCTGCGCCTCGTCGACATGCCCGGCTATGGCTATGCCAAGGCGCCGAAGAGCCAGGTCGCGTCCTGGACCGAGCTGATCCACAAATTCCTGCTCGGACGCGCCAGCCTCGCGCGCGTCTACGTGCTGGTCGACGCGCGGCACGGCCTCAAGGACGTCGATCTCGAAGTCCTGAAGACACTCGATCGCTCCGCGGTCAGCTACCAGATCGTGCTGACCAAGGCCGACCAGATCAAGACCACCGAGCTTCAATCGCGCATCGTCGAGACCGAGGCCGCGCTCGCCAAACGTCCGGCCGCGTTCCCGAACGTGCTCGCGACCTCGTCACGGAGCGCGACCGGCATGGCCGAGCTGCGCGCCGCGATCGCAAAGCTGCTGGAAGAGCGGACCTCGTGATGGCGGCATTCCGCCTGCTGATCGGGCTTGCCGGTGTGATGGGCGCCGCCGGCGTCGCGCTGGCCGCGGCTTCCGCGCATGGCGGCGATGCGAGCCGGCTCGCCGCCGCAAGCGCCATGCTGCTGTTTCATGCAACCGCCATACTCGCGGCCGTCGCCCTGCTCGGGCGTGGCCTTCTGCACGACGGAATTGGCATCGTCGCCGCGTCCGGCTTCGCAGCCGGCGCCGCGCTGTTCGCGGGCGACCTCACCTTGCGGCAATATGCCGGCCATTCGCTGTTTCCATATGCGGCGCCGACCGGTGGATCGGTGATGATCTTGAGCTGGCTGGCGGTGACGCTCGCGGCGGTGGTGGGGCAGCGGTGATCCGTAGCCCGGATGAAGCGAAGCGCAATCCGGGGAGAGCTTGCATGAGCAGATTCCCGGATTACGCTTCGCTCCATCCGGACTACGCGGCTGCGTCGGGGGTACGAAGACCACTTTGCGCCCCGCCCGCCAATCGGATAGAACGCGGCCCGAGTATCCCGCCAGCGAGATCCGCCTCATGACCGAAATCTCCCCGCTCGACCAGGCCCGCATCCTGTCCGAAGCGCTGCCGCACATGCAGCAGTATGACGAGGAAACCATCGTCATCAAGTATGGCGGCCATGCCATGGGCGACGAGGAGACCGCGAAGAATTTTGCCCGCGACATCGTGCTGCTCGAGCAGACCGCGATCAATCCGGTGGTGGTGCATGGTGGCGGCCCGCAGATCGCGACCATGCTCAAGCGCCTCGGCATCGTCTCGGAGTTTGCCGCCGGCCTGCGCATCACCGATGCCGCCACCATCGAGATCGTCGAGATGGTGCTCGCCGGCTCCGTCAACAAGCAGATCGTCGGCTACATCAACGAGGCCGGCGGCAAGGCGGTCGGGCTATCCGGCAAGGACGCCAACATGGTGAAGGCGTCCAAGACGACGCGCACCATCATGGATCCGGACTCGCACATCGAGAAGGCGGTCGATCTCGGCTTCGTCGGCGATCCCGAGAAAGTCGATCTCACGCTGCTCAACCAGCTGATCGGCTACGAGCTGATCCCGGTGCTCGCGCCGCTCGCGACCTCGAAAGAGGGCCAGACGCTGAACGTCAACGCCGACACTTTCGCAGGTGCCGTGGCCGGCGCGCTGAAGGCAAAGCGGCTGCTGCTGCTCACCGACGTGCCGGGCGTGCTCGACAAGTCCAAGAAGCTGATCCCGCAGCTCTCGGTCAAGGACGCGCGAAAGCTGATCGCCGACGGCACCATTTCCGGCGGCATGATCCCGAAGGTCGAGACCTGCATCTACGCGCTCGAACAGGGCGTGGAAGGCGTCGTCATCATCGACGGCAAGATGCAGCACGCAGTCTTGCTCGAGCTCTTCACCAACACCGGCACGGGCACGCTGATCCACAAGTGAGAGATGAGAAAACGAGAGACGCCGTCGTGGCCGGGCTTGTCCCGGCCATCCACGACCTTTCGTCCCGCGCCAAGAACGTGGATGCCCGGGACAGCCCCGGGCATGACGAGCGGAGCGCGAGGCGGCAGCGCCGCTCCGTCCTGACGCGCTTCCTGATGACCCTCCCCGCCGCGGCCATCTCGTTCGTGTTCTCCTCCGCACCGGCCTTCGCCGACCTGAAGATCTGCAATCGCATGTCCTATGTCGTCGAGGCCGCGATCGGCATCGACGACAAGGCGGCGACCGCGACGCGCGGCTGGTTCAGGATCGACCCCGCCACCTGCCGCGTCGTGGTGCAGGGCACGCTCTCCGCCGACCGCATCCTGCTCAACGCCCGCGCGCTCGGCGTCTACGGCGCATCCCCGATCCCGCAGAACGGCAGCGACACGCTGTGCGTCGCACAGGACAATTTCGTCATCGCGGCCGCGCGACAGTGCCGCAGCGGCCAGACCCAGGCCGCCTTCACCCAGATCACGCCGACGCAAGGCGCGGACGGCAATTTCGTCGCCTATCTCGCCGAGGACTCCGAATATGACGACGAGCAGGCCCGCCTTGCCGGCATCCAGCGGCTTTTGGTGATCGCAGGCTACGACGCCGCGCCGATCGACGGCGTCGACGGGCCGAAGACGCAAGGCGCGCTGGCCGCTTTCCTGAAGAGCCGCGGATTGTCGTCCGACATCCTGTCGTCGCCGAACTTCTTCAAGACCATGGTCGATGCGGTGCAGACCCCGTCTGCGACCGGCCTCACCTGGTGCAACGACACCACACACAAGGTGATGGCTGCGGTCGCCACCGACGACGGCAAGTCGGTGACCAGCCGCGGCTGGTATCGCATCGACCCCAAGACCTGCCTGCACCCTGATGTCAGCGGTCAGCCGAAGCAGATCTTCAGCTTCGCGGAAGCCATCGACGCCGACAACCGAATCGTCAAGCTGAAGGACAAGCCGCTGAACTGGGGCGGCGACAGGCAGCTTTGCACGCGCGAGACCAAGTTCGAGACCAACGAGCAGACCGACTGCGGCGCGCGCGGCTTCGCGGCCACGGGCTTTGGCGCGGTGGACATGTCGAGCGGCGGCAAGACGCTGCGGTTTGCGATGCCGTGATTGGTGGTGTTGTGATCAGGACGCGCACTCCGCTGTCGTCCTGACGAAAGCCAGGACCCATGACCGCAGGATTGGGTTTGGCAGAGAACGACGACCAGAGTGCCCCAATGATCCGTCACGGCCTATGGGTCCTGGCTTTCGCCAGGACGACGATTGAGGGTGGAGCGCCGCCGCGGTCAACGGATAGAGAGTGAAAATGAAATCTCCCCGCGCCTTCGCCCATGTCGACACCTGGGTGTTCGACCTCGACAACACGCTCTATCCGCACCACGTCAATCTGTGGCAGCAGGTCGATGCGCGGATCACCGAGTTCGTTTGCAACTGGCTGAATCTGACGCCGGTGGAAGCGCGCAAGATCCAGAAGGATTATTACCAGCGCTTCGGCACCACCATGCGCGGCATGATGACCCTGCATGGCGTCCGCGCCGACGACTATCTCGCCTACGTCCACAAGATCGACCACTCCCCGCTGGAGCCGAACCCGGCGCTGGGCGAGGCCATCGCAAAACTGCCGGGACGAAAGCTGATCCTGACCAACGGCTCGGTCGATCATGTCGATGCGGTGCTGGCCCGGCTCGGCTTTGCCACGCATTTCGACGGCGTGTTCGACATCATCGCCGCCGACTTCGAGCCGAAGCCGGCGCCGCAGACCTACCGCAAGTTTCTCGCCGACCATTCGGTCGATCCGACTCGCGCCGCGATGTTCGAGGACCTCGCCCGCAACCTCACCGTCCCGCACGAGCTCGGCATGACCACCGTGCTGGTGGTGCCGGACGGGACGAAAGAAGTCGTGCGCGAGGACTGGGAGCTCGCGGGCCGGGATGCCGCCCATGTCGACCACGTCACGGATGATCTGGCGGGGTTTTTGGGCAGGCTGTCGCATTGAACGGTAGCCAGGATGGAGCGCGAGCGAAATCCGGGGCTTTGTTGCGGTGAGACCGCCCCGGAATGCGCTTCGCTCCTTCCGGGCTACGGTCTTCGCGGGTGATGACACCGAACCAAGCTTGACTCCGTCCCCCCAAATCCCGAAAAAGCGCTCCAAATCACCGCAAATTCCCGCCTGCCTGTGAGGAAATCCCGATGTCCCTGTCCGCCCTCGAATCCACCATCAACGGCGCCTTCGAGGCGCGCGACGGCGTCTCGACCTCGACCAGGGGCGAGGTCCGCGAGGCCGTGGATCACGCGCTGGAGATTCTGGACAAGGGTGAGGCCCGCGTTGCCGAGCGCGGCACCGACGGCAAGTGGAAGGTCAATCAATGGCTGAAGAAGGCGGTGCTGCTCTCGTTCCGCCTTAACGACATGGGCGCCATTCCCGGCGGCCCCGGCAAGGCGGCCTGGTGGGACAAGGTGCCCTCGAAGTTCGACGGCTGGGGCGAGAACCGCTTTCGCGACGCCGGCTTCCGCGCCGTCCCCGGCTCCATCGTGCGCCGCTCGGCCTTCATCGCCCGCAACGTCGTGCTGATGCCGTCCTTCGTCAATCTCGGCGCCTATGTCGATGAATCCACCATGATCGACACCTGGTCGACCGTCGGCTCCTGCGCGCAGATCGGCAAGCGCGTGCACATCTCCGGCGGCGTCGGCATCGGCGGCGTGCTCGAGCCGCTGCAGGCCGAGCCTGTCATCATCGAGGACGATTGCTTCATCGGCGCGCGCTCCGAGGTCGCCGAGGGCGTGATCGTGCGCAAGGGCGCGGTGCTGTCGATGGGCGTATTCCTGGGTGCCTCGACCAAGATCGTCGACCGCGAGACCGGCGAGATCTTCATCGGCGAGGTGCCGGAATATTCGGTCGTCGTTCCCGGCGCGCTGCCCGGTAAGCCCATGAAGAACGGCCAGATCGGCCCGAGCACCGCCTGCGCCGTCATCGTCAAGCGCGTCGACGAGCGCACGCGCTCCAAGACCAGCATCAACGAGCTGCTGCGGGATTAGGGACTAACTATCTCACCGTCACCCTGAGGTGCTCGCCTCTTCTGCGAGCCTCGAAGGGCGACGGCGCGGCTGCCAGCAGCATCGTGGCCGCTCATCCTTCGAGGCTCCCCCTGCGGTGCTCTGCACCGCAGGGGAGCACCTCAGGATGACGGGTCTGGCAGCGGCATCGAACCCTCCCTTCCCCCATCGCGACCAACATCCGGGCGACCTCTCCCGCCCGGAGCCTTTGGCATGGACTGGACGTGGTATCTCTTCCGCTTCGACGGCCGCATCAACCGCGCCCTGCTGTGGCAGGCGCTGCTGATCGTCATGTTGCTGGCCTGCATGCTCGGGATGATCGACCAGGCCATCAAGGTGCTGAACGGGGCCGCAACTTTCGCCTTCAACTTCAAGGTCGACTTCGATTTCGGTGTCGACGACATCTTCAACGTGGTCGATCCCAGGGCCTACCGTCTGCTGGCAACCACCGATCGCGCGACCCTCATCCTCAAGGTGCTCGGCAGCTCGCTCTTCCTGTGGATCTACCTCGCAACCGCGACCAAGCGACTGCACGATCGCGACCGGAGCGGGTGGTGGCTGGTTCCGTTCTTCGTCGTGCCCGCGTTGTTCGACCAATTCTCGGACCTGCTACCCACCAATTCAAACTGGGCTGTTGCCCTCGCCTGGGCCGTGCACATTCCCTGGTTTTGGGGCCTCGTGGAAATGTTCATTGTACCGGGCACCTCGGGCGACAACCGGTTCGGCCGCGATCCACTGGCCGAGGTTGAAGATGACTCCGCGCCCGCCCCGCCTGCGACGAAAAGCTGGGACCAGCAGAGCGAGATCGAATTTGTCCCGCCCAGTGCTAGCCCACCCGGCGGCATGCATGTTAAGCGGGGCGCATGACCGATGCTCTCTCGATTGCCCGCGATCTCATCCGCTGCCCCTCGGTAACCCCGGCCGATGCCGGTGCGCTGGGCGTGCTCGAACAGGTTCTCACCGCAGCCGGCTTCACATGCCACCGCGTCACCTTCAGCGAGCCCGGCACCGCCGACGTCGACAATCTCTATGCTCGGATCGGCACTGACGGGCCGCACATCACCTTTGCCGGCCACACCGACGTGGTGCCGCCGGGCGACGAGAGCGCCTGGAGCGTCGGCGCGTTCTCCGGCGAGGTGAAGGACGGCTTTCTGCATGGCCGCGGCGCAGTCGACATGAAGGGCGGCATCGCCTGCTCGGTTGCCGCGGTGCTGGAGCATCTCGCCGCGAACGACGGCAAGCCGCGCAGCGACGGCCAAACATCAGGCTCGGGTTCGATCTCGTTCCTGATCACCGGCGACGAGGAAGACGTCTCCATCAACGGCACCATCAAGCTGCTGAAGTGGGCCGCCGAGCGTGGCGAAAAATTCGACCATTGCGTGCTCGGCGAGCCGTCCAACGTCGAGACGCTCGGCGACACCATCAAGGTCGGCCGCCGCGGCTCGCAATCCGGCACGCTCTACGTGGACGGCGTGCAGGGCCACGTCGCCTATCCGCACCGCGCCGCCAATCCGGTACCTGATATCGCGCGGCTGATCGTGGCGATCTCGGACGAGCCGCTCGACCATGGCAGCGCGGCGTTCCAGGCCTCCAATCTCGAATTCACCTCGGTCGACGTCGGCAACACCGCCAACAACGTCATCCCGGGACAAGCCCGCGCAAAATTCAACATCCGCTACAACGACAATCACACCCAGGCGAGCCTGCGCGAACTGGTCGAGACGCGGCTGACAAAAGCCTGCGGCAACCGCATCCGCGCCCGCATCGTCTGGGAGCCCTCGAACTCGAACGTGTTCGTGACCAAACCCGGCCCGTTCACCGAACTCGCGGTGTCCGCGATCGAGGAGGTGACGGGCCGCAAGCCGGAGCTGTCGACCTCAGGCGGCACCTCGGACGCGCGCTTCATTTCGAGCTATTGCCCGGTGATCGAGTTCGGCCTGGTCGGCCAGACCATGCACCAAATCGACGAGCGCGTACCGGTCAGGGATCTGGAGCAGCTGACGAAGGTGTATCGCGGGATTTTGGCGAGGTATTTTGGGTAGGCCACGACCGCGCCATTCTCCGCTGTCATCGTCCGCGAAGGCGGACGATCCAGTATTCCAGAGACAGCGCTGATTGAGCCGAGACGCCGCGGCGTACTGGATGCCCCGCCTGCGCGGGGCATGACACCGGTGGGGAGGCGAGAACTCCCCGCTCCTAATAATCCACCTGCATCAGGTACAGCCCGTCCGGCGGGGCGACGATGCCGCAGGCGGCGCGGTTGCGCGCGGCGAGCGCTGCGGAGAGATCGTCCGCGGTCCAGCGGCCCTCGCCGACCCACATCAGTGACCCCACCATCGAGCGCACCTGGCTGTGCAGGAACGAGCGCGCCGAGGTGAGAATCGTGATCTCGCGCCCATCGCGCAACACGTCGAGCTGATCGAGCGTCTTCTCCGGCGATCTGGCCTGGCACTCGGTGTCGCGGAAGGTGGTGAAATCGTGCTTGCCGAGCAGGCGTTGTGCCGCCGCATGCATCGCATCGGTGTCGAGCCGGCGCGGCACGCGCCAGGCGTGGCCGGCATCGAGCGCGAGATTGGCGCGGGTGTTGACGATGCGATAGCGATAGTGGCGCTTCACGGCCGAGAAGCGCGCCTCGAAAGTCTCCGGCACAATCTCGGCTTCGAGCACGGCGATGGGATGCGGGCGCAGATGCGCGTTCAAGCCGTCGCGAAAACGGCCCTGCGGAAACTGCTTGTCGATATCGACATGCGCGACCTGGCCACGCGCATGCACGCCGGCATCGGTGCGCCCGGCACCGTGCACGCGCGCATCCGCGCCGGTCATCGCCTTGACGGCAGCCTCCAGCGCGCCCTGCACCGAGGGCAGCGTCTCCTGCACCTGCCAGCCGAAGAACGGCGCGCCGTCATATTCGATGATGAGCTTGTAGCGGGGCATCTTGTCCAGTTTCGCTGTCATCGCCCGGCTCGACCGGGCGATCCAGTACTCCGCAGCCTATCCGTTTGACCGAGAAGCCTCGGCGTACTGGATACCCCGCCTTCGCGGGGTATGACAGCGTCACTTGAATTGGGCGCCTGCCTTCAACGGCACGCCACGCAGGAAGTCTGCGGCCTGCATGCGCGCCTTGCCTTCGCGCTGGAGCTCGAGAAGGCGGATTGCGCCCTCGCCGCACGCGACGGTGAGGTGATCGTCGAGCACCTCGCCGGGTGCGCCCGTGCCGTTCGCCAGCTCGCAGCGCAGAATCTTTATCCGCGCATTCTCAAGCTCGGCCCAGGCGCCGGGAAACGGCGACAGGCCGTGGATATGGCGCAGCACCTCGCGCGCGGGCCTGGTCCAGTCGATCCGCGCCTCGGCCTTGTCGATCTTGGCGGCATAGGTGACGCCGTCCTCGCTCTGCGGCTTGAGCTGGAGCCCGCCGCGATCGAGCGCGGCCATGGCGCGCACCATCAGATCGGCACCGAGCCGGGACAGACGATCGTGCAGATCGAGCGCGGTCATATTGTCCGTGATCGCGAGCCGTTCCGCCATGGCGACGTCGCCGGTGTCCAGCCCGACATCCATCTTCATCACCATCACGCCGCTCTCGGCATCGCCGGCCATGATCGCGCGGTTGATGGGAGCGGCACCGCGCCAGCGTGGCAGCAGCGATGCGTGCAGATTGTAACAGCCGAGCTTTGGCGCATCGAGGATCGCCTGCGGCAGGATCATGCCATAGGCGACGACGACGGCCGCATCGGCATCGAAGGCGCGAAATTCTTCCAGCGCCTCCGGCGTTTTCAAAGTCTTCGGCGTCAGCACGGGCACGCCGAGCTTTCGCGCGGCCTCTTCCACCGGGGTCGGCTGCAATTGCAGGCCGCGCCGGCCGCCGGGCTTCGGCGCGCGCGTATACACGGCAGCGATCTCGTGGCCATGCGCGACGAGCTCGAGCAGCGTCGGCACGGAGAAATCGGGTGTGCCCATGAAGATCAGGCGGAGGGGCATGACAAGCACTCGGTACGTTCCCTCCCCCCTTGTGGGGGAGGGCTAGGGAGAGGGGTGCCACACGACGCGCTCTCTCGGTTTCAGGTTTCGCGGCACGCACCTGATCCAGATGACGGAGAGACTTCCGTCTGGGCTACCCCTCTCCCCCACCCTCCCCCACAAGGGGGGAAGAAGCGCAGGGGAATGTGGGGCAGCACAGTCGCTTGTACTCACTCCGCGCGCTTGGCGGCTTTCTCGAACTTCTTGAGCACGCGGTCGCGCTTGAGCTTTGACAGATAGTCGACGAACAGCACGCCGTTGAGATGGTCGATCTCGTGCTGGATGCAGGTGGCGTAGAGGCCTTCAGCGTCCTCCTCGTGCACCTTGCCGTCCAGATCCATGTAGCGCACCCGAACCTTCGCAGGCCGCTCGACCTCCTCGTAATATTCGGGAATCGACAGGCAGCCCTCTTCGTAGACCGACAGGTCCTCCGAGGAGGCGATGATTTCCGGATTGATGAAGACGCGCGGCTCGGGCTTGGTCTCGCCGTCCTGGTCGGGCTTGGCGAGGTCCATGGTGATCAGCCGCAACGGCTGCGCGATCTGGATCGCCGCGAGCCCGATGCCGGGCGCGTCGTACATGGTCTCGAACATGTCGTCGGCAAGCTTGCGGATCTCCGGCGTGACCTTCTCGATCGGCTTGGAGACCAGACGCAGCTGCTTGTCGGGCAGGATGATGATTTCTCTGAGGGCCATGGCCGCGATTTAAGCCGCGCGTTCGATGCGGTCAATGCGGCCGGGAACCCCGTTAACCCTCCGCTAACCATAAAACTTCGGGTTTCGTTAACCATAAAATTTAACGGGGCATTTACACTAAATGTTCGCTATTCGTTCGTGCGGGCGAGCGAATCGGCTAGAAGCAGGGGCATGAACGAGATCATTTTCATGCTCGGCGACTGGCCGGTGCGCGCCGTGGACGCGCTGATCGGCTTCGGCGCCCTGGTCCTTATCCTGATGGTGGTGATTGCCGTGGTGATCGCGCGCTCCGGGCGGCGCGGGGCGGAACTCGCGATGGCCAACGCGATCCGCGCCGACGAGCTCGAGGAGCGCATCAGCCAGATGCTGCACGCCCAGAGCGAGGCTTCGGGCCGCGTCGACGCCATGACCCAGACGCTGGCCGGCCGCCAGGCCGACATGGCACGCGCGGTCAACGAGCGGCTGGATTCGGTGACCCACCGGGTCGGCCAATCGATGGAAAACACCACGCGCAACACCATGGATAGCCTGCGCGCCCTGCACGAGCGGCTCGGCATCATCGACAGCGCGCACAAGAACCTCACCGACCTCACCACGCAGGTGACGACCCTGCGCGACGTGCTCGCCAACAAGCAATCGCGCGGCGCCTTCGGTCAGGCGCGGATGGAGGCGATCGTCCAGGATGGTCTGCCCAAGGGCGCCTACGAGTTCCAGTTCACGCTCTCGACCGGCAAGCGTCCGGACTGCGTCGTGTTCCTGCCCGACCAGCGGCCGCTCTGCATCGACGCGAAATTTCCGCTGGAAGCGATGACCGCGCTGCATGACGCGCGCACCGACGAGGAAAAGCGTATCGCCACGCAGCGGCTGCGCGGCGACGTGATGAAGCATGTCAGCGATATTGCGGAAAAATATCTCGTCGCCGGCGAGACCCAGGACATGGCGTTGATGTTCGTGCCGTCGGAATCGGTCTACGCCGAAATCCACGACGGTTTCGACGACGTGATCCAGAAGGCCTATCGCGCCCGCGTCGTGCTGGTGTCGCCGTCGCTGCTGATGCTGGCGATCCAGGTGATGCAGCAGATCATGAAGGACGCGCGCATGCGCGACGCCGCCGACCAGATCCGCACCGAAGTGATCAAGCTCGGCGACGATCTCGGCCGCCTCAGGGATCGCGTGCTGAAATTGCAGAAGCACTTTGCCGACGCGAACGAAGACGTCCGCCAGATCCTGATCTCCGCCGACAAGATCGAGAAACGCGCCGGGCGCATCGAAGAGCTCGATTTCAGCAAGACCGATGCACCCGAAGCCCCGCATCTCGTGGCCACCGGCGCTGCCGAGCTGTTCCCGAGGAAGCTCCAGGCGGGGGAGTGAGATTGAGGCACACAGTCATGCCCCGCGAAGGCGGGGCATCCAGTACGCCGCGGCAGTCGTGATTGAACCGGGATGCTGGTGATTACTGGATCGTCCGCCTTCGCGAACGATGACAGCGGAGCGGGAGGCGGCAGATGGGCGGGCGCTGCTACTACGTTTATATCCTCGCCAGCAAGATCGGCGGAACGCTGTACATTGGCGTGACAAATGATCTCATCCGCCGCGTGGCGGAGCATAAATTGCAGTTGGTCGAGAGCTTCACGAAGGAATATGGCGTTGTGAAGCTAGTCTATTTCGAGCAATTCGATGATCCCGAGAATGCGATAAAACGCGAGAAGCGCCTGAAAAAATGGAAGCGCGACTGGAAGATTGCGCTGATCGAGAAGGATAATCCTGATTGGAACGATCTCTATGCGGGGATCGCAGGTCCGCCATAACTCCGGCCTCTGGAATACTGGGTCGCCCGGTCAAGCCGGGCGACGACACCTCACTTGTGGCCGCCAGAATCTGCTAACACCACCCCATGACCGCACCCGACGCGACCTCCCCCGCCAGTCCCGACACGGCTCCCACCTCCTGGCGTGACAGCCTTGCCGTTTACCTGCAACCGCGGGTGCTGATCGTGCTGTTCCTCGGCTTCTCGTCCGGGCTGCCGCTGGCGCTGTCGGGCTCGACGCTGCTGGTGTGGATGCGGGAATCGGGCGTCGATCTCAAGACCATCGGGCTGTTTGCGCTGGTCGGCACGCCCTACACGCTGAAATTCCTGTGGGCGCCGCTGGTCGATGCGATGCATGTGCCGCTGTTCACGCGCGCTTTCGGGCGGCGCCGCGGCTGGCTGCTGTTCTCGCAATTGCTGCTGATCGCAGCGATCCTGCTGCTGGCACTGACCGATCCCGCGCGCTCGCCGTTCTACGTCGCGCTCGGCGCATTGCTGGTGGCGACGGCCTCGTCGACGCAGGACATCGTGGTCGACGCCTTCCGCGTCGAGAGCCTGCCGGAGAGCGAGCAGGCCGCCGGCATGGCGTCCTATGTCGCGGCGTATCGCATCGGCATGCTGGTCTCGACCGCCGGCGCGCTGTTCATCGTCTCGGGCTTCGAGGGCACCGGCATCACCCGCACGTCCGCCTGGATGTGGGGCTATGTGGTGATGGCGGCGATGGTGCTGATCGGGACGATCACGGCGCTGGTGGCGACCGAGCCCGAGCAGTCGTTGCGGGCGGAAGCCGCGACGCAGACGCAGACCGCGTTGGCGCGCGTGCTGCACGCGGCGATCGGCGCCTTCTCGGAATTCCTGACGCGCAAGGACGCGCTTGCGGCACTCGCCTTCGTCGTGCTGTTCAAGTTCACCGACGCCTTCTCCGGCACGATGACCGCGCCGTTCGTGATCGACCTCGGCTTCTCCCGCAACGACTATGCGGCGATCGTGAAGGGCGTCGGCCTCGCGGCGACGCTGATCGGCGGCTTTGCCGGCGGCTTCGTGGCGCGGCGCTATTCGCTTGCGACCAGCCTCTGGATCGGCGGCGTGGTGCAGGCGCTCGCGAACCTCTCCTTCTCGTGGCTGGCCTTTGTCGGTACCAGCCAATGGGCGCTCGCCTTCGCCATCACCTGTGAGAACTTCACCAGCGCCATCGGCACGGTGATCTTCGTCGCCTATCTTTCGGCGCTCTGCCAGAACCCGCTGCACACGGCGACGCAATATGCGTTGCTCACCGCGCTTGCCGCGGTAGGGCGGACCTATCTCTCGTCAGGCGCCGGCTTCGTGGCTGATACCACCGGTTGGCCGCTGTTCTTCGTGATCTGCATGCTGGTGGCGATCCCGAGCCTGGTGCTGCTGGCCTGGCTGCAGAAGCGCGGGCATTTTGATGCGCTGGGGCCGGTGAGGGTTTAGGTCGACTCTCTCACCTTCGTCATTGCGAGCGACGCGAAGCAATCCAGACTGGCGCCGAGGAGACGGTCTGGATTGCTTCGTCGCAAGTGCTCCTCGCAATGACGGAGAGAGCAGAGCACCCCGCCCCCTACTGCTTCTTGATCAGGCTCCACTTCGTGATCACGGCCTCGCTCATCTGGCCGGGATCGCTGGCGCAGGCGATCTCGTCGACCTTGACCGAGATCTCCTTGCCGGCGAACGTCTTCAGCTGTGCGGCCTGCGCGTCGCCGCTGGGAACGAGCTGAAAGGTTTCGGGCCCGGTCTCGAGATTGCACAATCCGTTCGGCGGCGGCAGCCGGCGCGGCTCGGAGGTGATCTGGTACATGGCAATCCGCTTGCCGACGTTCTTGACGTCGCGCACTTTCATCGTGTTCAGCTCGCCCGAGAGCACCTCGCCGGCATTGATCGGCTTGCCGGGCTTGGACGGCGGCGGAGCCCCGTCGTCCTGCTGCGCGGAGATCGCCGGCGTCGCCAGCATCGCGATCGTCGCGACCAAAGCCCATCGTGTGGCGAAAAGTTTCGTCATGTCGTCCGTTCCGTGAGTCTGGATGGCTAGAACAGGGTACGCTGCCGCATCGCGGCCGATAGCGTACCTTCATCGAGATAATCAAGCTCGCCGCCGACCGGCACACCATGGGCGAGCCGGGTTACCTTTACGTTGGCGTCCTGAAGCAGGTCGGTGATGTAGTGTGCCGTGGTCTGGCCGTCGACGGTGGCATTCAGTGCCAGGATGACCTCATGCACCTGCGCCTCATGCGCGCGCGCGACCAGCGCCTCGATGGTGAGGTCCTGCGGGCCGACGCCGTCGAGCGGCGACAATGTCGCGCCCAGCACGTGATAGCGCCCTTGGGTGGCATTGGCCCGCTCCAGCGCCCAGAGATCGGCAACGTCGGCGACGACGACGATGATCGAGGGATCGCGCCGCGGATCGGTGCAGACCGTGCAGGGACTTTGCGTGTCGATGTTGCCGCAGGTCTTGCAGACCTGGACCTTCTCGAGCGCAACCTGCATGGCCGAGGACAGCGGCATCATCAGCGCTTCGCGCTTCTTGATCAGATGCAGCGCGGCGCGCCGCGCCGAGCGCGGGCCGAGGCCCGGCAGCCGCGCGAGAAGCTGGACCAGCCGCTCGATTTCAGGACCTGCAACAGCGCCCATCCTACTGGCCGAACAGCCCCGACAGCCCCGGCGGCAGGCCGAGCCCGCCGGTGAGCGACTGCATCTTCTCCTGCATGGCGGCTTCCGCCTTGCGGCGGGCCTCGCCGAACGCGGTGACGAGCAGATCCTCGAGCACCTCGCGCTCTTCCGCCTTCATCAGCGAAGGATCGATTTTCACGCCCTTGACGTCCATCTTCGCGGTCATGCGCACGGCGACGAGACCGCCGCCGGAGATGCCCTCGACCTCGACGTTGGCGAGCTGGTCCTGCATCTCCTGCATCTTGGATTGCAGCTGCTGCGCCTGCTTCATCATGCCGAAAATATCGACCATCGGTGCTGTCCTTGGAAAATTGGCTCTAGAGATCGTCGCCGTCGGAACCGTCGGGCGGATCGTCACTGCCATAGTCGGCATTAATATCGGATTCCGGCGCCTCGGGGGCAAGCCTGCGGACCTCGACGACCTTCGCACCCGGAAAACGCGACAGCACCTCGCGCACGCGCGGATCGGCCTCGGCGGTGCGCGCGTGTTCCTGCTTGGCCGCCTGGCTCACCGAGCGCAGCGTCGGCTGGCCCGGCTCGTTGGAGACGATCACGGTCCAGCGGCGCCCGGTCCAGAGCTCGAATTTGCGCGCAAGATCGGAAATCATGGTCTTGGAGGCGTTGGGCTCGAGCGCAACTTCGAGCCGGCCTTCCTCGAAACGAACGAGGCGCATGTCGCCTTCGAGCGCGCCCTTGGTCAGGAGGTCGCGCTTCTGCCCGGCCAGCGCAACGAGCTGGGTGAAGCTCGTGACGCGCAATACGGGTGCGGCAGCTTGCGGATCCGGCGCGGGCGCAGCCATTTGCGGACGGGCACCACCGCCGCCGAAAGAGGACGGTGACGAAGTCGGCATGCGAACCGGCGCTGCGGACGCCACCGGCCCGGCCGGCGCGTTGCGCGCGGCACTGCCGCCGCTCACGACCGGCGAGCCGCCGCCGTTCTGCTCCAGCATCTTGATGGCTTCGTCCGGCGTCGGCAGGTCGGCGACATAGGCGATGCGCACCAGCACCATCTCGGCGGCAGCCGCAGGCCGCGTCGCGGCCTGCACCTCGGTGATGCCCTTGAGCAGCATCTGCCACATCCGCGACAGCACACGCATCGAGATCTTCGAGGCGAAATCCCGCGCGCGCACGCGCTCGGTCTCGCCATAGGCAACGTTGTCGGCAGTCGCCGGCACGATCTTCACGCGGGTGACGAAATTGACGAATTCGGCGAGATCCGAGAGCACGACGATCGGATCGGCGCCGACGTCGTACTGGTCGCGGAACTCCCTGAACGCGGATGCGATGTCGCCACGCGCCAGCGAATCGAAAAGATCGATGACGCGGGTGCGGTCGGCGAGCCCCAGCATCTGCCTGACGGCATCGGCCTTCACGGTGCCCGCTGCATGCGCGATCGCCTGATCGAGCAGCGAGAGCGAATCGCGCACCGAGCCTTCCGCGGCGCGCGCAATGATGCCGAGCGCTTCAGGCTCGATCTCGACGTTTTCCTTGGCGGCGATGTTGGCGAGATGCTTCATCAGCACGTCGGCCTCGACGCGGCGCAGGTCAAAACGCTGGCAGCGCGACAGCACCGTGACTGGAACCTTGCGAATCTCCGTCGTGGCGAACACGAATTTGGCGTGCTCCGGCGGTTCCTCCAGTGTCTTCAGGAAGGCGTTGAACGCCGCCGTCGACAGCATGTGGACTTCGTCGATGATGTAGACCTTGTAGCGGGCGCTGGCCGGCGCGTAGCGGACGCTGTCATTGATCTGACGAACGTCGTCGACGCCGGTATGCGAGGCCGCGTCCATCTCCAGCACGTCCATGTGCCGGCTTTCCATGATCGCCTGGCAATGCACGCCGAGCGTCGGCATCTGGACCGTCGGGCCCTTCACCGAGCCATCCGGCATCTCGTAGTTGAGCGCACGGGCAAGAATGCGCGCGGTGGTGGTCTTGCCGACGCCGCGAACGCCGGTGAGGATCCAGGCCTGCGGAATGCGTCCGGTCTCGAACGCGTTGGAGACGGTGCGGACCACGGCTTCCTGGCCGATCAGATCATCGAATGAGGAAGGACGGTATTTCCGCGCCAACACCCGGTAGGGCGTGCTGGCCTGGCCGGCGCTATCAGGGTTGGGAGGGGCGCCAGCGTCGGTCATCGGTCGATCCGCAATGAAGTGTCTTTCGGCCGGCTTTGCGGAAAGGAGCGCGCTGGCGGCCCGAGCCGCCGGCGCAATTCGCTCGGAAAAACAGGTAGGAGACTGACGAGCGACCCGATCCGGACCTCGTTAGGGCTGCTTCCTTCCGGACCTGACCCGGTTGGCGAGTGGCTCGTCCACCGCCAATCTCCCGGTCCCTATTTGGGGCCAAAAGGACCGGAAAGCAAGCGGGTATCGGCTTGAACAGGCTGGGCTTCATGGTGGCTTGCTCAGCATCCGGGCAATTCCCGGTCTGCCTAGCCGATAGACCCGGCGCTGCTGGTGAGCGACAATCCGCGGGAGGCGGCGACGCGCGCCTTCCTCAGCCATTTCCTTCCACCGCACCGGCGCATTGCCGCCGGCCACAACGGCTTCGTGATGTCCGAAATCAATCGCGTCTATCTCGTCACCGGCGCCGCCAGCGGCATCGGCCGTGCCACAGCAAAACTGCTCGCAGCTCCCGGCGTCGGGCTCGTGCTGCATACCCGATCGAATGAGGACGGCCTCAAGGCGACCGCCGCGGAAGCCAAAGCAAGCGGCGCGGCTGTTGCAACATGCCTCGGCGATCTCGCCAATGAAGTGGCCGTGACGCTTGCTTGCGCGACCGCCCATCTCGATTTTGGCCGGCTTGACGGATTGATCCTGGTCGGAGGTCACGCCCGGCGCGGCAGCGCGATCGGCACGCCCGCGGATCAATTCCTGCAGGCGATGGACGAATCGGCCCTCGCCTTCACACGTTTCGTCAAGCTTGCTCTTCCGCAGCTGCGTGCGGGACGAGATGCGCGGATCGTGGCGGTATCGTCCTTCGTAGCGCATGCGATTCGACCCGAATTCGCGCCCTTCGCCGCGACGGCTGCGAGCCGCTCCGCGCTCGAAGCGCTGGTACGGCTCACTGCAGTCGAGCTCGCCAAGGAGGGCATCACCGTCAACGCAGTCGCGCCTGGCCTCATTGTCAAGGACAAACCAAGCGAAAGCCGGCTTTCACCCGAGCAGATCGCCGCGACCGAGGCGCTGATCCCGATGGGCCGCCGCGGGCGGTCGGAGGAAGTCGCCGAGATCATCGCCTTCCTCGCCTCGCCAAAAGCGTCCTACGTCACCGGCCAGGTCTGGCACGTCAATGGAGGCCTGACATGACCGAAGCGACCGTCGAACGTCTCAGGCTGTCCTGGTCGGAAGCGCGATCAAGATGGCGCATCCAGGGCGTCGGCAATTTCATCTAGAAGGTCAAGACCGGCGTGAAGCCGCATCGCGAGGATCTCGAGCACCTCCCCGCGATCCGCAACGAGTTCGACGACAAGGTCGACCTTCGCGTCGATTACAACCAGGCCTTGGCGCCGTTCGGCGCCATCAAGATCTTGCGCGACGTCGAGCAATTTGCGCCCGAATCTTCGCCAAACCCAATCCTGTGGTAATGGGTCCTGGATCTGCGCTGCGCTTGTCCAGGACGACGATCGCGTATGCGGCTGCCGCGGAGCGCGATCCTTCCCCTATCGGAATCGCTGTCGTATGGTCCGCATAAATATTCAGGGGTTCCGCCCCGCCACGCCCGACCCCATCGGGCCATCCGGAAACCTTCATGTCCGAACCCGCCTGGTCGCTGCACTCCCGCCTGAAAGAGGACACCATCGACATCGGCGATTTGCCGCTGTCCAAGGTCTTGGTCATCAAGGACGCGCATTATCCCTGGCTGTTGCTGGTGCCGCGGCGCGCGGATGCGGTGGAGATCATCGATCTCGACGAGGTGCAGCAGGCGCAATTGATGACGGAGATCTCCCGCGTCTCGCGCGCGCTGAAGGAGATCACCAGATGCGACAAGCTCAACATCGCGGCACTCGGCAACCTCGTGCCGCAGCTTCACGTCCACATTATCGCGCGCCGTACCAGTGACGCCGCCTGGCCGCGGCCGGTCTGGGGCGTGATGCAGCCCTTGGCGCACGACGCCACCGAGGTGCAGAGTTTCATCAGCGCGCTTCGCCGCAAGATCTGGTTGGGTTGAAAGAACAAGAAATGTCAGCATTCGATTCGTTTCCGCTGGGGCAGCCGGCCTTCGTCACCAACATTCTCGACCGCGCCGCGCATCTGCGCCGCGACGACGAAAAGCTGTTCGCGATGGAGCAGAAGCCGTCCTCGCGCGCCTATGTCGTCTACCGCGACTCGCTGCTGGTGAAGCGCGAGGGCGAAAAAGTACGCGCGCTGCTCGGAATCGACGAGGCGCTGAAATGCGGCGCCAATCCCGGCACGATCTTCCTCGGTCTGCGCGACGGCGCCGCGATGTTCGGGATGGGCCTGTCGCAGGCCGCGTCCGAGAAGCTGGTCGTGCGCGAGGACTACGCTCTCAGCGAGCTGCGCGGCATGGCGATGCAGGGCGCGGTGCCGCCGCAGGAGCTGTCGGCGATCGCGATGGCGAAGTCGATGGTGAGCTGGCATCAGCGCCACGGTTATTGCGCCAATTGCGGCACGCGCAGCGCGATGAAGGAAGGTGGCTGGAAGCGGGAGTGCCCGAGTTGCAAGGCCGAGCATTTCCCGCGCACCGACCCCGTCGTGATCATGCACGTCGCCGCCGGCGAAAAGTGCCTGCTCGGCCGCCAGAAGCAGTTTCCGCCGGGCATGTATTCCTGCCTCGCCGGTTTCGTCGAGGCCGCCGAGACCATCGAGGACGCGGTCCGGCGCGAGATTTTCGAGGAGTCGGGGATCCGCTGCACCGACGTGCAGTATTACATGACCCAGCCCTGGCCCTATCCGTCGTCGCTGATGATCGGGTGCAGCGCGCGGGCCGTGAGCGAGGACATCGTCGTCGATCACTCCGAGCTGGAGGATGCGCGCTGGTTCACGCGCCAGGAGGCGGCCTTGATGCTGACGCGGACTCATCCGGACGGGCTCGCCGGCCCGCATCCGTTTGCGATTGCGCATCATTTGCTTGGCCGCTGGGTGCACGACAAGAGCTGAGACCGGAGATGGCGCACTCTGTGATCGCGCCGCGCATCCTCTGCATCGGCATTCCCGTGCGCGACCTGGCGTTTCGGGTCGAGGCCGTGCCCGCGCGCGGCAGCAAGGCCAACGCCACGCATCTTGCGGAGATCTGCGGCGGCAACGCACTCAACGCGGCGATCTCGATCGCGCGGCTTGGCGGCCGCGTCGCGTTCGCAGGTCCGATGGGCGATGCGCGGGAGACGTCGAGCGGCTTCATTCTCGAGCGCATGGCATCGGAGAATCTCGACACAAGCCATATCGTGCGCATACCTGATGCGACCACGCCCGTCTCTGCCATCATCATTGACGCGACGGGCGAGCGAACGCTCACGATCTATCGCGATCCGGCCCTGTGGACAGTCGAGCTGCCCGACGCCGACAAGCTGCTCGCCGATTGTCAGGCAGTCCTCGTCGAGAGCCGCTGCGCATCGTTCTGCACGGACCTCTGCACTGAGGCACGCCGGCGCGGCATTGCCGTAATCGTCGGCGTCGATCGCGCGATGTCGTTGCACGACGGACTGCTCACGACAGCGTCGCATCTACTATTCGCCAGCGAACAGGTTCAGCAGACCGCCGGCATCGCCGATGACGGCGATGCGTTGAAGCGCCTGGCCGCGCTCACGCCCGCCTTCCTCGCCGCCACCCGCGGCCCGCGCGGCACGATCTGGCTGAACGAGGCCGGAAAGATCGAGGAGACGCCGGCGTTCGCAGTTCAGGCGGTCGATACGCTCGGCGCCGGCGACGTCTTCCATGGCGCCTTCACGCTTCGCCTCGCCGAAGGCGGCGGCGTGGGGCAGGCGCTGCAATTCGCCGCGGCCGCCGCGGCGCTGAAATGCACCCGCCATGGCGGTGGCCTGGCCGCCCCGCAACGCGTTGAAGTTGAAGAACTTTTGCGAGGCGAGCACCGCAGCAATTCGAAGGACGCGCTGAGAATATAAGCTTGCCGTGGAAGGATTTTCTCTATATCAGGGGAAACGTCCCTTGAAATGGAACAAAGTTCTTCAAATGACCGATCTCGCTGTCCCGCTCCCCGAGACCAGCCGCCGCCTCGACGCCATCGACCGCAAGATTCTGATGGTTCTGCAGGACGATGCCTCCCTCTCCGTCGCCGAGATCGGCGACCGCGTCGGCCTGTCCTCGACCCCCTGCTGGAAGCGCATCCAGCGCCTGGAGGCCGACGGCGTGATCACCAAGCGGGTGGCGCTGGTCGACCAGAACAAGATCGGGCTCGGCATCTCCGTGTTCGTGTCGGTCGAGAGCTCCGACCATTCCGACGCCTGGCTCAAGAAGTTCGCCGAAGCCGTCAGCGCCATGCCCGAGGTGATGGAGTTCTATCGCATGGCCGGCGACGTCGACTACATGCTGCGCGTCGTCGTCGCGGACATGCAGGCCTATGACGTGTTCTACAAGAAACTGATCAGCGCCGTGCCGCTGAAGAACGTCACCTCACGCTTCGCGATGGAGAAGATCAAGTCGGTCACCGCGCTGCCGATCCCGGCGGTGGTGGCGGCTTAGGGCTCACCACACGCAAGCTGTCATCGCCCGGCTCGACCGGGCGATCCGGTATTCCAGAGACGACGATCGGGTACGGATAAGCCGCGGCGTACTGGATGCCCCGGTCAAGCCGGGGCATGACAGCGGCGTGCGTGGCGACTTGCTTGCGCCTCAAATCTTCTGATTGTACTCGCCGACTTCGGGATGGGTGCGCAGCACGCTGTTCACCATCTCGAACATGTCATGCATGCGCTGCTCGGAGACCGGGCTCTCGACCACGACGACGAGCTCGGGCTTGTTGGAGGAGGCACGCACCAGGCCCCAGCTGCCGTCCTCGACGGTGACGCGGACGCCGTTGACGGTGACGAGATCGCGGATCGACTGGCCGCCGATCTTGGCGCCCTTGGCCTGCAAGCCCTCGAAGTGCTTCACCACTTTGTCGATGACGCCGTACTTCACCTCGTCGCCGCAATGCGGCGACATGGTCGGCGACGACCAGGTCTTCGGCAGCGCGTTCTTGAGATCGGCCATCGACTTACCGGGGGCGCGGTCGAGCATGTCGCAGATCGCGAGCGCCGACACGAGACCGTCGTCATAGCCGCGTCCATACGGCTTGTTGAAGAAGAAGTGGCCGGACTTCTCGAAGCCGGCGAGCGCACCCGTCTCATGGGTGCGGCGCTTCATGTAGGAATGGCCGGTCTTCCAGTAGGTGGTTTTTGCACCCTGCTTCTGCAGCACCGGATCGGTGATGAAGAGGCCGGTCGATTTCACGTCGACGATGAACTGTGCGTCCTTGTGGATCGCGGACATGTCGCGCGCCAGCATCACGCCGACCTTGTCGGCAAAGATCTCCTCGCCGGTGTTGTCGACGACGCCGCAGCGATCGCCGTCACCGTCGAAGCCGAGACCCACATCGGCCTTGTGCTGCAGCACCGCGTCGCGGATCGCGTGCAGCATCTCCATGTCTTCGGGGTTCGGATTGTATTTCGGGAAGGTGTGGTCGAGCTCGGTGTCGAGCGGGATCACCTCGCAGCCGATCGCCTCCAGCACCTGCGGCGCGAACGCGCCGGCAGTGCCGTTGCCGCAGGCCGCGACGACCTTGAGCTTGCGCTTGAGCTTCGGACGGCTGGTGAGATCGGCGATGTAGCGCGCCGGATAATTCTCGTGGAATTGATAGGAGCCGCCGGCCTTGTTCTTGAACTCGGCGCCCAGCACGATCTCCTTCAGCCGCGTCATCTCGTCGGGGCCGAAGGTCAGCGGGCGGTTGGCGCCCATCTTCACGCCGGTCCAGCCATTGTCGTTGTGCGAGGCCGTGACCATGGCGCAGCAGGGCACGTCGAGGTCGAACTGGGCGAAATAGGCCATCGGCGTCACCGCGAGCCCGATGTCGTGCACCTTGCAGCCTGCCGCCATCAGGCCGGAGATCAGCGCATATTTGATCGAGGCCGAATAGCCGCGGAAATCGTGACCGGTGACGATCTCTTGGCTGACGCCGAGCTCCGCAATCAGCGCGCCCAGCCCCATGCCGAGCGCCTGGATTCCCATCAGGTTGATTTCCTTCTGAAACAGCCAGCGCGCGTCGTATTCGCGAAAGCCCGTGGCCTTCACCATCGGTTCGGATTCGAAGGCATAGGTGTTGGGCAGCAACACGGATTTCGGCTTGGGGAACATTGAGACGGTCTCGTGAAAAAGAGCCAGATTTGATGCAGCCTTAGCGAATGCCGGGCTGCAGCGGAAGGCGGGAATGGCAGCTTATGGATGATAATTGCGGCAGTTTGGTAACGGGGTTTGTACCCGAACGAGATATGCATCTCTGACCAGAATGGGCTAACTCTGCAGGCGCGCAACCCCCTCTTCAACGACCGCCCTTAGAGGCGGAAGAGCCTGTTGAACCGTCTCCCACACAAAGCGGGCTGCAACGTCCTCATGGTTGTGGCGATAGACATTGCCCGCAGCCGCCATCTGCTTCCACGCGATCGCTGGGTGCCTCGTTTTCAAGTCATCAGGCGCGGCGAGATGCTTCTGAAATGATCTCCAGGCACCGCGTTACCGCGTAGACGGTCCGTAGATCTGCCGCGAACCCATCGCGATCACGGCCTCCGGCGAACTCGATCGCCAAATCGATGTGATGCAAGACGTCGCGGAGAGTCCCCTCGATGCGATCAGAAGGCATAGACAGTGTCAGCCGTCGCTGCGGGAGCGACGTATGATTTCAGGCCGTCCCGGTTGACGACGTCAACGGGCTCGTCAAAAAGATTGGCAATATATTCTTTGAGCTCCACGTAATCGAAGACCGTGATCCGCGCATCGGGATCGATCTCGACCATGATATCGACATCACTGCCGGAATGACTTTCGCCCCTCGCCACCGAGCCAAACAACGCTGCATGCAAAACGCCCCGCTTGCGCAGGGCCGGTTCAGACTGTCGCAGGATGGCAATCGCGTCGGGACTGTTCATCGGCAGAATATAGCATGCCGCCCGCCTCAGTGGGAGGGCCTAGCGAGGCCGCCGGGGCGAACTTACTGCTCCAGCACCATCTGACCGTTGGCGTATTCGAAGCGCTTGAGGCGAGAGAGGAAGGAGAGGCCAAGCAGGTTCTCGGACAGTGCTTCGTCGGGCAGCACCATGGCATCGACATCGCGCACGACGAGGCCGCCGATATCGAGCATGGCGATGCGGGTGCGCGCGGCCTTGATGGTGCCGTTGGCGGTGGAGACCGTGGCGCTGTAATCGCTGCGCGAGGGACGCAGGCCGAAGCGGGCGGCCGAGGTCTCGTTCAACGCAACCACCGAGGCGCCGGTGTCGACCATGAAGCCGATGCGCTGGCCTTCGATCCGGCCCTCGGTCTGGAAGTGGCCACGGCCGTCGCGGGGAATGTTGAGGCTACGGCCGCCGGCCGGCGCGGTGGACGCGACTGCTACCGTACGCTGCACCGACGTCGCCGAAGCGGAGCTCATCCTGTCCGCCATCTGCGCCATGAAGGTGCCGAGGCCGATCATGATCGCCGCGAAGATCATTATGTTACGCATCGCACCACTCGAAGCCGAAGCTCGATTTCACCACGCGGGAGGCCGCTCCGCGAGCGACGCTGCGGCCAGAGCGGTGCTATTTTGACGAAAAGGATGAGTGGACGGTTAATGCGCCGGTCGTCGCAGATACGACATATCCTCATCCGAGGTGCCCGCGTAGCGCGCGTCTCGAAGGGCGAGGCCACCAGCGGGGCCGTCATCCTTCGAGACGCTTGCTACGCAAGCTCCTCAGAGCTTGAGAATGTTTTGCTCCCGCCGGGAGAGTTTTGCATTGCCTGGAGAGCGGTGACCCCAAGGTTT